>PKZC01000314.1:4076-63756 GCA_003132905.1 Bryobacterales bacterium
ACGATGTCGAGATCGTGATGCAACAGCAGCGGCGCGGGTTTCTTTTCGGCCTTCTGGCGGATGTCCAGCCAGAGGTTGAACAGGAAGTTCATGTCGGCCGCCAGATCCTCTTCGCTCTTTCCTTCGCCAGCCGTGCGCACGATGAAGCCGCCAGGGATTCCGGCATGATGAATTTGCAGGATGCGCTTCAGGCGCAGCCGCTCTTCGTCGCTCGCGATCTTACGCGAAACGCCAGTGTGCTCGAGCGTCGGCATGTAGACCACGTAGCGGCCCGGCAGCGCGATATGCGAAGTAATGCGCGCGCCCTTCTGCCCGAGCGGCTCTTTGGCAATCTGAACAATAATTTCCTGGCCTTCCTTCAACAGCTCGGTGATGGAAGGCAGCGGCGCTTTTTCGGGACGGCTGTAGGTTCGCTGATCGGGCCGGAAGGCGGGCTTTTCGGATGGTTCGGCGGACGTAACGTCTGGGCGGCGTTCTTCATCGGACCTGGATTCCGCTGGCCGCGGATCGCCCTGCCTNNGCATCTTGCGGCGCATCCGGCGTGGCATGCGATGCGGGAATCGGCCACCTTGCTCGCGCACCTGCGCCGATAATGGCGGTGTCGCCTCTGATGGCGTGGGTTCATCGCCTGCGGCAGCGCTTTCGGTCCCAGCGAACTCGCCTTCCGTCTCGCTGTCCCCTTCCATCTCGGAGACTTCAATCTCCTCGGCCGCCTCTTCTATGAAAGTCTCGGCCGTAACCACAATTTCGATCTCCGGCTCTAGCGCCGGAGTCTCACTCTGTTCGGCCAACGGAGCATCGTCGGGCTCTTCGACCGCTTCCTCGGCGATCTCGGCCAGTGTTTCCGATTGGGGAACGACGGTGGTCTCCTGCAGGTCGCGAATCTCGTCTTCTTCGGCTTCATCCAGCGGCTGGATGTTCGAGCGCGTGTACTTTGCGAGAGATTCACCGGGAAGCACTGAAAAATCGGTTCCACCGGCGCTCGCCGGGCTCGGACGGGTTTCGAGCTCGGGAACTGGACCCGTGGAAGCGACGCTCGCTTCCGTCGCCGGTGTCGCTTCCTGGAATCTGGGGGCTCGGGAAGCGTCTGCGGAGGCGTACTTGGAATCGGGGAATCCACGGCCACGGCCACGCCGGCGTCGGGAACGGCGGCCCCGATCCCCGCGATCGCCACTCCGATCGGGGCGCTCGCCACGATCCGTCCGTTCGGTGGAAGGCACGGCGGCGGGTTCCTGCTCCGACGCCACGGCAGAAATAGGGGCCGCATCGGTTTCGGCAGATTCGGAAACTTCCGCCGGCGCTGCTTCCAACGGAGGACGGCTCACGCGTTCGCCACGGCTCGGACTTTCGCCGCGCGACGGCTCGCGGTTCACCGTTACGCGATCAAAGTCTTCCGCCTCGTCGGCGAAGTCTGAAACGTAGAGAAAGGTGTCGCGCTCCAGGCCCAGGTCGACAAAGGCGGATTGCATGCCCGGAAGAACGCGGGTGACGCGGCCCTTGTGAATGCTGCCAGCGAGGGAGTACTCGTTGGCGCGCTGGAAAAACACTTCGACCAGTTGGTCGTCTTCGAGAATCGCCACTTTGATCTCGTGGCGATTCGCTGCAATCACCAATTCTTTGCTCATGAATGCTCCTACAGTTCATGGCGAGAACCGGAGCCTCAAGAAAGCGCGAGGGCGATACCGTCAGCCCGAAGCCCGGGTGATCCACAGGACCGTTTGCCCGGCACGCACGGACTCAAAATCTTTCAGCCTCCCAAGGCGGAGAACCAAATCTCTTACGCCTTGCCCGCGGCAGGCCGCCCACGCGGCGCTCCACGAAAGGCAAGAAACCCACGGCAACGGCGAACCGTCAGCGCGAACCCTCTGCCAGAGGCGCTCAACCCAACCGCTGGTCTTGGATCAACAAAGCATCCGGACGCGGACCAGAAAGCGGATGGAATCGAACTCGCTTACCCTCAATCTTCTTTAAGCCGGCCGTCTCTCGGCCACTCAGTTTACAAATCGCCGGAGCCGGACGTTATTCACGAGCCCCAGCATCAAAAACATCGCTACGATATTCGAACCGCCGGAACTCATCAGCGGCAGCGGAATGCCCGTGACCGGCATCCGTCCCACCACCATTCCGACATTCACCAAAACGTGAAACAACAACAATGCCGCCACGCCCATGCAGATGTACATGCCGGCTTTGTCCGACGCGGTCTGCGCGTTCTGGACGATCTGCATCAGCAGCAAGAAATACAGCCCCAGCGCCACAATGACGCCCACGAACCCATGCTCTTCGGCGAAAGCCGAAAAAATAAAATCCTTCTCTGAAACCGGCAAGAAGCGCCCCTGGGTTTGTGTACCCTTGGTAACGCCGCGCCCCCAGAGCGCGCCGGCTCCCACCGCTATTTTCGACTGGATCACCTGATAACCCGATCCCTTCGGGTCCTGACTTGGATCCAGAAAACTCACCACCCGCTGCCGTTGATAATCTTTCAACACCACCCAATAGCTAATCGGCGCTATCACAGCCACAATCACCACGATGGCGGCCGCATATTGCCAACGAAACCCCGCCAAAAATACTCCGACACCCAGGATCGGAAGGTATGTCAACGCGGTACCCAGATCCGGCTGAATCATCACCAGGGCCATCGGCAAACCTACCAAACCCGCAAGCTTGAGCAGATCCCGCAGCTCCAGCTGGTCGCCCTTGAGCTCCGACAGATATCTAGCTACTAAGAGAACAATAACTAGTTTAACGAATTCCGAGACCTGGATATGATAGCTACTGGTACCAATCCAGCGCCGGGAACCGAAAGCCGTCATTCCGATTGCAAACGTAGCAGCGAGCGTCGCCGCAGCGAGGCCATAAAATACGTAGGCTTGTCCCAGCAAAGTGTGATAGTCGATGAGCGTTCCGATCCACAATGCAATGAAGCCGGCGAGTATCCAGATTCCCTGCTTCCACCAAGCCTCGGTGAAGTGCGTGTCGCGCGTGGCGCTGTAGATTTGCAAAACGCCCAGTGCGCAAATGGCGCACACTAGGATCAGCATCAACCAGTCGAAGTCGCGGAGCGAACGATGAGCCGGCATTTCAGGGGTTCACCGACGCGCTTACCTGAGAAGCCGGTGCGGACGCCAACGGCGGAGGCGGTTGTAAAAAGCCGGTAGGAATGTGCGCGATCTGCGGCTGAGGCTGTGCGAGCCGGGCTTTTTTATCGAAGTATGCCTTCAACACGTCGCGCACGATGGGAGCGGCAAGCTGGCCATGCTCGCCATTCTCAAACAGCGCGGCCACGACTATCTCAGGACTGTCACAGGGTGCGAATCCGACGAACCATGCATTATCCTTGTGGCTTGCGCCGTAAGCGGTTCCTTTCAACAAGGTATTCGACGCGAGCTGCGCGGTGCCCGTCTTACCGCATACGGCCACCCCGGGAAGGTGCGCGCGTACGCCCGTACCATTCTCATTGACCACGCCATACATTCCGGAGACCACTTTGCCTATATTTTCCAGGTTCACTTCGGCGCGGCGTGCGGGCACCAGATGAACGGCGTCCTTCACCATGTGCGGCTGAAACCACATACCACCCATCGAGATGCCGCCGATCGCGAAAGCCATTTGCAAAGGCGTCACGGTAGTGGCTCCCTGGCCGATGGCTACCGAAATGGTTTCGCTCGGATACCACCGCTCGCGGAAGTTGCGGATCTTCCAGGCGCTGGAGGGAACCAGACCCTCGGCTTCATGCGGAAGATCGATGCCCGTTTTGTGACCGTAACCCACCATGTTGGCGTACTGGGCGATTCGGTCGATACCCAGCCGATTGCCGACGTTATAGAAAAATGTGTCGCAGGAATGCACCAGGCCTTCGTGCAATCCAACTGTTCCGTGCCGGCCCCAGCATTTGAAGAAGCGGCCGTAGAACGTGCCGCCTCCCGGGCAACTAATGTGGAAACTGTCGTCGATGACGCCCGATTCCAACCCCGCCAGCGCCATGATGGGCTTGAATGTCGATCCGGGCGCCTGCTGCGCCTGAACGGCGCGATTCAACAAAGGGTGGTCGGGATTGTCGAGCAGCACCTTCCAATCCTTGGACCGGATGCGGCCGGCGAACAGATTCGGATCGAACGCCGGGCGGCTGACCATGGCCAGCACTTCGCCGTTACGCGGATCCAGCGCCACCACCGCGCCGCGCCGGTTCTCCATTGTCAGCTCAGCCACCGCTTGCAAATCGAGATCGATCGTGAGCTGCAGATTCTTTCCGGAAACGGCTTCCTTGTCATCCAGCACGTGGCGTTCGTTGCCGAAACTGTCCACTTCCACGCGCTTTTGGCCATCCACGCCCATCAGTTGGTCGTTGTATTGGCGCTCGATGCCGTCTTTTCCGATGATGTCGCCCTGGTGAAAGCGGGCCAGTTCCGGCGAGTCTAATTCCGATTCGCTGATTTCACCGACATACCCGATGACATGCGCCGCTAAACCATCCCTTGGATAAAGGCGGTGCTGCACGCGCACCACTTCCAGTTCGGGAAAGGTACTGGCGTCCTTGTGCGAGTCGACAAAGGCCAACTCACCCGGCGTCAGTTCTTCCTTGATCGGGATAGGTTCGTACTGCGGAGCGCCGCGCGATTGGAACCGGTGCACGCGCGCTACCAGGCTGTCGTAATCCAGATTCAGGCCTTCAGCGATCGGCCGCAGGTGTTCCGTCTTCAGGTTTTCGCGCGACAGATACAAGCTGAACGAAGAGTGATTGTCCACGATCACGCGTCCGTCGCGATCCAGAATCTTGCCGCGCGGGGCGAGCACCGGAATCGACTTGACGCTGTTTTCGAGCGCCCGTTCCTGATACATCTCCGGATTGCGGATCTGCAAGTCCCAAAAGCCGGTGATCAGAAACAAAAAGACAGCGATGGCGGAGTATTGAAAAAACGCGATCTTCTGAGACGCAAACTTCGGATCGTCGCGCAAAAGCGTGTTCGCGGAGTCGTCTTGGCGGCCGATGTGAAGTTTCACAATATTCAGCTTTAACGGGCTACCTTTAGTTTATCCAATACACGAAACAAGGGCAGTGCCACGGCGGCATTCAACAGCCCAAAAATAAGCGTTTGCTGCGCATCGAAGCCGAGCGTCTCGCCCAGCAGAGCGCGCGACAAAACCCAGTAAAAGAACTGATGGAAGAAGTAAAAAAAGAAAGCCAAAATGAAGGTGACCACCGGGTTCTGGACGTCGAATCGCATGCTCACCGAGGCCGCGAAATATCCCACCAGCGTCTTGACGATCCCGTACATTCCGATGGGCTGATGCGACAGCGAGTCCTGCACTAAACCAATAAACATCCCGTAGGAGAGCGCGCCAATCGGACCGCCGCTGGTGAGCGCGAAATGCACCGTGATGAGCAGCGGCAGTTCCAAGTATGCAAGAAAGGGGACGAAGCGCGGCACATACACCTGAGACAGCACCGCGATCAAAGGAATCACCACCAGCCAAACGATGCGAAAACGATCGGACGCGTCCTTGCGCGGCGTGTCGTTCAACAATCGCTCGGTGTACTCGGTCATGGTCTGGGTGTACTCGGTCATTGATTGTCGGCCGGTTGTGTAGCAGCGGGGGCGGGTGGGCGCACCACTGGAGCTGGCGCGGGCTGGCTCAGACCCTGCGCGGGCGGTTGGTCGCTCTTGGACGGTTGGACGCTCTTGGAAGGAGCCGGCTTCGGTCGAGCAGTTGGGGGTTGGGCGGGCTGAGCCTGCGCCGCAGCCGGCGGCGAAGTTAGCGGCTGCGCAGCCGCATTCGGCGGAGGAACGCCATGTACCGAGGGAATCTTAGTGAAATCCGGCGGTTTCGTCCCGGGCGGGCCTTCACCATAAGTATGCTTCTGCTCTATCCCTACATCTTTGTAAATAGCGCGCAGACGGTCCGCGTCCGTTGACAGACTGCCGGGCGGAGGACCGCCTTCCGGCGTTTGGATGATCTCGGTTGGCGCGGGCATCAGGCTGTAGGCCGGAGACGCGACTTCCGCTCCGGGAACCTCTTGATGAACGCCCTGCAGGACGATCAACACTTCTTCCACACCGCCCTGCATTCCGCTAGGTGAAATATAGATCTCTTTGAATGTTTTTCCGTTGGGAGCCGCCGTGACCTGCCCGACAGGGAAACCCTTGGGAAAAATTCGATCGTCGCCGGAAGTATAAAACCATTCGCCGATATCGACGTGTTCCTCCATTTGGACGTAGTCCACCAGGCACTCTGCATGACCCTGTCCCTTAAGTGTCCCGTGCACGCGATTCTTCTGCGAGACCACGCCGGCCGCAAACGTAGGGTCGGTGATCAGCATAACCAGCGAGGCCGTGGGATAAGCTTCCACCACCTTGCCGACGATACCGTCGGGCGTCACCACTGCCATGCCGCCTTCCACTCCACTGGTGGATCCGCGATCTACAAAAACAACCTTGGAGTTGGCGCCGGTACCGTTCCCGATGACGCGCGCAGCCACGGTCTTAGACGGCGAGCGCGCCTCGAACACACTTAAGGCCCGGGCACGGTCGGCGGTGGCCAATTCAGATTTCAGGTAGTTATTCTCGATTTTTAGCTGGCCGTTTTCATTCCGCAGCTTGTCGTTTTGACCGCGCACGCCCAATAGGACGAAGTAATCTTCAACAAAACCCCAGGTGTAGCGTCGAACCAATTCCAGCCCCTGCTCAACCGGGGTGACGGCCGTCACCGCCCAGACCCGAATCAACGGAATGTCTTTATTGGTTTTGACCTGGTAGGCAATCAGCAGCAACTGCGCCGTGATCACGACCAGCAAGACCGTGAGATGGCGATAACGGCTGAGGAAGAAATCCATAAGTTACATTACGTTAGCTTTCGCCAACCGGCCGGTTCAATTGCAACTCGGCTTATTCAATTGCAACTCGTCCTATTCAATTGCAACTCTCCGAAGCAACTTGAAGTCCGTCAACATTTTTCCGGTTCCTAACACCACGCTGGCCAAAGGATCTTCGGCGATCGAAACCGGCAGGCCTGTCTCTTCACGAATGCGCTTATCTAGATTCTTCAACATTGCGCCGCCTCCGGTCAAAACAATTCCGCGGTCGCTAATGTCGGCGCTCAGTTCGGGGGGAGTCCGCTCCAAGGCCACCCGGATGGCGTTCATAATGGTGGCCACGCACTCCGAGAGCGCCTCGCGGATTTCACTATCGTCGATGGTCAGCGTTTTCGGCACGCCTTCGATCAGGTTCCTGCCCTTTATTTCCATCGTCAGAGGCTTGTCCAAAGGATAGGCCGACCCAATCTGAATCTTGATCGCTTCACCGGTTCGCTCACCCACCAGCAGGTTGTACTTGCGCTTCAGGTATTGCATGATGGCTTCATCCATGGCGTTGCCGGCCACACGGACCGAACGCGAATAGACGATGCCGGATAAAGAAATGACGGCTACATCGGTAGTTCCCCCGCCGATGTCCACCACCATGTTTCCCGACGGTTCGGTGACGGGCAGTCCAGCGCCGATGGCCGCCACCATGGCCTGCTCCACCAGGTGCACTTCACTCGCCTTGGCGCGATAAGCGGAATCGATGACAGCGCGTTTTTCCACCTGCGTGATTTCGCTAGGAACTCCGATCACGATGCGCGGATGCACCAGCACTTTACGGCCGTGCGCCTTCAAAATGAAGTAACTCAGCATACGCTCGGTCACTTTGAAGTCGGCGATGACTCCGTCTTTCATGGGACGGATCGCCACGATATTTCCAGGAGTTCGGCCAAGCATGTCCTTGGCTTCTTTGCCAACCGCTTCTACTTCCCCGTTGGTTTTGTTGATGGCGACAATGGACGGTTCGTTGACCACGATCCCTTTTCCCTTGGCGAAAACCAGGGTGTTCGCGGTTCCAAGATCGATGGCGAGATCCGATGAGAATAGGCTAAACAGCGAGCGGACGTTCATGTAGAGACCTTTTCCGGCTCCTTCACCCTAGAGGCCGTAGCACACAGATTCCAGTTTTGAGGTTTAAAGGGAAGCGCTCGACGGTCCACCAAAAGCGTATCATATTCAACGCTCTGGCTTCAATTTTTTCAGCGAAAACTCGAAGAAGAACCGCTGGGAGCGCGATACGTATGGCAAAATCGAAGTGACATGGTTACCCGGCGCACATTCGCATTGGCTGGTTTGGGCTCCGGAATCGTAGGCGGTCTCGGACGTTTGACGAGCTGCGGACCCGAGAAAGCTACAGGATTTGCTGGCTACGCGTTCGTCGCCAACCAAGAGGGCGGCGCGATTGCCGCCGTAGACCTGGGAGTGTTCGCCGTGGCGCGACACATCCGTGTGGACGGTTCGCCCACCGCTGTGCTCGCCAGTTCCAGGTACGCGCGAGTCTATGCACTCACTCCTGAGAATGGCTGCGTGCATGAGATCCGGGCTGACCAGCTCACCTTTACACATAAAGTGCGGGTGGCTGCCGCGGCGCTCCAAATGCGGCTCTCGCCGGCCGGGGATGCGCTCTACGTTCTGTGCCAGAAACCGAAACAATTGGTGTGCCTCGCGTTGAATCCGATGCAGGTGGCATGGACACTTGCACTATCGGACGATTCATCCGACTTCGATATGTCGCCGGACGGAAACACCATCGCCATCAGTTCCGGCGCGGGCTGCTCCATCACTTTCATCGACGTCGCGCGGCGCAGCGCCTTCCCGCCCCTGCGCACCACAGGCGAAATCGGACTGGTGAGATTCCAGCCTTTGCACGACGCCGCGCGAGCCCACTCGGATTCGCAGCAACTCATCGCCGCCAATGTCAGCCAGCGCATGCTTTCGATTTTTGATGTGCCGAGACGCCGTCTGATTGTGAATCTGCCGCTTGCTGTACGCCCGGACCACTTGTGCTTCAACGCGGACGGCGGACAGGTATTTGTGACCGGCGAAGGAATGGATGCCGTGGTGGTTGTATATCCGTACTACACCCCACAAATTGGCCAAACGGTATTAGCCGGACCCGGCCCGGGTGCAATGGCCGCCTCAGCCTCGCCGGGCTATCTTTTCGTGGCAAATCCCAAGTCCGCCGACGTCAGTATTCTCGATATCGAAACCAGTAAAGTGTTAGCCGTAACGCCGGTGGGCACGCAACCCTCGTATATTGCTATTACACCCGACGATCAGTACGCGCTAGTGCTGAATCAGGCCTCCGGCGATATGGCGGTCATTCGCATCAAAAACGTGAATCGGGCGGCTCATTGGAAAAAGGGCCCCCTATTTATGCTGATCCCGGTAGGCTCCAAACCGGTGAGCGCCGCTATAGTACCAGTCTGAGAAAACGGGTTTCGACGTTGGCACGCATGTTATCGAGGATACTTTCCGCGAAACAAGCACACGTGATGGAAGATATTTGGCTTGACAATGGAAACTAATCCAGATATATTTTTCGAATCATGCTCCGTTTTAGTCTAATTGCGACTGTTCAGCCGGGGCGGGCTTCGGAGATTAAGAACGGGTTCGTCCGTATGCTGGCTCTCAGAGCGGCGCGCCTGGGGGCGGAGATTCCGCTTCCGCCGATGCTCGAACCACAAGAAGAAGGAACGTCGGTTCGCGAGCGTTATGCGCCCATGCATCGGCTGCTCACGCAGGATGACGACCTGTTCCTGGTGGGCCAGGGATTTCCCAACGCGGCAAAGAAACTGCGGCGCGAGCACCGGCATTGTTATTTCCGGTACTTGGCGTGTCTGACGAAGGAAATTCGCGACGCCCGAAAGCTAAGCACTCTCGCCATGGCGTCCAAGCGCCATTGGAGCTTCCCTGCCCTGCTGGAGCAGACGGCGATTGCCGAATCTTCGCTGCTTTATTTGCGCTGGCTAGGTTGCAGACACGCCGCAGGTGTTACCGTGGCCGCGAGCGATGTAAGGGAGTGCCTCGATTTTCTTCTTGCCGGGCAGAAATTTCGCCTGGCAACGACCTAACGGTCTCTAGCAATTCGCGGTTATAGCGCTCCACGGCCTTCACTTGATCGGGCGAAAGCCGGCGAAAAGCGGGAAGCGCCTCTCCTGATGCGCGCAATAAGCGAAACCACGCCGCAAAACAGAGTGACTGCGCCGCCAGCATCACGCTGTTTATCGTGACTATTGCCACTTTGCGTCCAGTAAACAGGACTGCCAAGGCAGCCGCTCCGCTCACTCCGAAATAGAGGGCCGCTATGCGCCAATGGTTCAGAACATTCGGTTGAAAGGGTTGCCGGATGCTCAACACAAAACGCAGAAAGATCCAGGTAAGCACCAGGGCCCCGGCAAGGATTTCGCTCTGGAATCGCTGGATAACCAGCGCGATCGTTCGCGGCAACACCCACTGATCTACCAGGTTTGGCCGGAACGTAAACATGGTCAACAGTGCCGCCAGCAATACCAATACGGCTGCCATGCCGATGCGGAACGTTCCAATACCGGGGAAGTGCTCGCAAATTCGTTCATAGAGTTCGGCAGCCACTGCCAAACGAAACACGGTCATCATCAACGTACAAATGCGGAAGGCATCGGAATAGCCCCAGCTTTGGAACTTGATCTGTAGCAGTACGATGCTACAGACAATGTCGATAACCAGGAAGGAGGCAAACAGCGGATACCGCTTCACCAAGCGCTCGCGAACCAGCCGAAATACGACGAAAGACTCGGCCAGGAGGCAGGCCGCCCAAAGAACCCGCTGGATGGACAGTAGCCGTACCACGCCGTGCCGCTAAGTATAGCAACACGGCGCGGATTATGAGAATCGCAGCCGAAAACTTAGTTAGGGATCTGGCTGGGGGCTGGGATGGCGCAGTCCGGGGGACAAATGGGCGCAGGAAAATCAGCCTGAATGGTCGACGGGGCAGTCCGTTTGCTCGTAGTGGGCGAACTCTTGTGGTGCGTCAGAGCGCCGGCAGATACTACGGCGGCGGCCAGGAGAGCGATAGCAAGGGAGAGTTTCTTCATGTGGTTTTTCTTCTTTCTGCCGATTAGTCCGGCGGCCACATGCTAACCAGAAGGCCCCTTGCGATTTGCCGAAATTTGAAGATTTTCGGCTTTCAGAACAAAGCTGTGCGCGGGTTTCGTGCGCGACGTTTGGTGCAGGTGCTAACGCACTTCGGATGTTGGAGGAGACTAGAAAGTTAATTCTTCGATCAGTGGCAGATTGCGAGGGGCAGATTACGAGGGAAAGGTCCAGGCCGCGTTGACGATCGCCAGCGCAGCCATGGCCGCTGTCTCGGCACGCAGGATTTCCGGCCCGAGTGAGACCGGACGCCAGCCCGCGCTCAAGATCTGTTCTCGCTCGTGCTCCGTCCAGCCGCCTTCCGGTCCGGCGAGCAGCGCTACCAAGTCGCCTGGCTTCCGATGCGCGGGGAGAGCGGGAAGAATGGGCGGCGCCTCCGCTTCTTCCAACGCGTAACGATAGGCGACCTCATTATTGCCCCCGGTCCCGATCTGGAGCGCATCGGCTAAGGCAATGGGAGGACAGATCTCAGGCAAACGGGCGCGCCGTGACTGTTCGCTGGCCTCCCGAGCGATTCTGTTCCATCTCGAGATCCGCTTGGCCGCGCCTTGTTCCAAGCCTTTCTCGCTGCGCTCGGCCCGTACCGGGACCACTCGCGCCACTCCCAGTTCCGTGGCCTTTTCAAGCATCCATTCAAAGCGCTCAAACCGGATCAATGACGCCAGGATCACTGTTCGCACCGCGGGCTCGGCCCAGGCCACCGTCTCGTGAACTTTAAACGAGACCAAATCCTTGCGCGCGCTCTCCACTTCCGCCAGATAAACGTTGTGATTGTCGGATATTTCAAACTGCTGGCCGGGCTCTACCCTCAACACCCGAGTCAAATGATGGGCGTCCGGCCCAGTGATACGTACTCGTCCCGATTGGACGGCATCCACGAAGAAGCGGCGGCGGGCCATGAGTTTACTGTACGCCGGTCACGGCTGCTATATCTGCTACGCTGCTCCTTAGGACCGATTCGTAGGCTGGGCTTTTTGAACGAAGCCCTCTCGGAGTGAGTTTGCGGAGATTTCGAAGACCCGACAGGTGGTATCTTGCCGGCGCTTTACTGATCCTGGTAGTGGTTACTTTGCTCTCCTATCAAGATTGGTCGGCCTTTCAGCGCAGCGCGTCCCAGGTTCAACACAGCCGCGCGCTTCTGCAACAAATCGAACAAGTATTGACTTCCATTCGAGACGCCGAGACCGGACAGCGGGGTTTCGTACTGACGGGCAATCCTGAATATCTGGAAGTGTACAACCAAGCCGCCATCGTTCTTCCATCTCAATTGAACGGGCTGCGTGCTTCCCTGGCCAATGAACCCGATTTGCGGACGCGAGTCGCGACTCTGAATGGCCTGGTGGACGAGAAGCTCGCCGAATTAAAGCAAACCGTAGTCTTGCGTCAAGACGAGGGATTCAAAGCCGCGCTCAGCATAGTGGAGACCAACCAAGGCCAGCACGCCATGGACGATATTCGTAAAATCGGAGCAGATCTCGAGAACGAAGTCTACACGGGCCTGATGCGCGGCATCCGCGACCGGCAACAGCAGGGATCCCGGACGCGCTTGACCACGCTGCTGGGGGCGGCGGTGCTGTTCGCATTTCTTCTGCTGGCGACTTTTGATATCGGCCGCACCACCACCGAGCGCGACCGCCTGATCGTCGACTTGGAAGCCGCCAATGGACGCACCACCGCTAGTAGGGATCTATTACATACCACGCTCACCAGCATTGGCGATGCAGTGATCGCGACGGACGGGGCCGGCCGGGTCACGTTCCTCAACGGAATCGCGGAACATTTGAGCGGCTGGACGCAAACGGAGGCGCAGGGACGCAAGGTCACCGAGGTATTGATTCTCGTCAGCGAAGAATCCCGTGAAACGGTGGAAAGTCCCGTCGACAAAGTGTTGCGCGATGGAGTAATTGTGGGGCTGGCGAACCATACCATGCTGATTGCGCGCGATGGCACGGAGCGGCCCATCGACGACAGCGCCGCGCCCATACGCGATCCGAACGGTAATGTTGTCGGCGTCGTCCTGGTCTTCCGCGACGTCACCGGGCGGCGCGAGTCGGAAGCGCAATTGCATCGGCTAAACCAGGCGTTGCGGCGAACCAATCAGGATTTGCAGCAGTTCTCCTACGCCGCCTCTCATGATCTGAAGGAACCGCTGCGAACCGTTACCAACTATCTGCAACTCATCCGCAGCCGTTATTCGGGGAAGGTGTTAGACCAGGAGGCCGGGCAACTCTTTGATGTAGCCGTTTCGGGCGCGCAACGCATGCATGCGCTGGTGGAAGCACTATTGGAATATTCGCGAGCCGGTGAGGTAGGCGAGGCCACACTGGAACCGGTGCCAGTGGACAAAGTGGCGGGCGAGGCGATCACCCACCTGCAAAGTTCCATCTCGGAAACCAGCGCCGATGTCTCCTTGGGTCCGCTTCCCGTGGTGACGGCCAATCCGCTGTATCTGACGCAGGTATTCGAAAACCTAATCGGCAATGCTCTGAAATACCGTTCGAAACAACCTCCGCGCGTTTCGATTACCGCCGCGGAGGGAGCGCATGATTGGACGTTTTCAGTGGAGGATAACGGCATCGGGATCGCGCCGGAATATCAGGCGCAGATCTTCGGCATCTTCAAGCGCCTGCACGGGGATGAATATCCCGGGACCGGCATCGGCTTGGCCACCTGCAAGAAAATAGTGGATCGGCACGGAGGAACCATCTGGGTGGAATCGGAATTAGGCAAGGGCTCACGGTTCTCATTCACGCTTCCAAAAACGGCGGCGTCCAGGTCCAACGCAAAGCGGGTGGGAGATGGCGCGTAAGAGGGCCTTGCGGCTATGCCGCATAATAACCCTGCCGGCGAATGCCGCATAATGATCTTGAAAGATGATCGCGTTCCTGCGTGGCAAGCTGCTTGAGAAACATCCGAATCAGGTGATCGTAGATACGGCCGGCGTCGGCTACGATGTTGTGATTCCGATTTCGACTTTTTCATCCCTTCCCGATACGGGCGCTGAAATCGCGCTGCGCATTCATACGCACGTTCGCGAGGATGCGCTCTCGCTGTTCGGCTTTCTCACTTCGGAAGAAAAAACGCTGTTCGAAAAATTGATCTCGGTGAGTGGCATTGGGCCCACGCTTGCCATCAAGGTGCTGTCCGGCATCGCGACACACTCTCTGATCGACGCCATTCGCGGCGGCCAGGTGGAGCAACTGGTGCGGATCCCAGGCGTCGGCAAGAAGACCGCCGAACGAATGGTGTTGGAGCTGAAAGACAAACTCGACAATTTGGGTGGCGGCGCTGCGCCGGCCGGAGTGTCGGTAAGGGCCGAACCGGCCTTCAGCGTGATCGAACAAGATGTTCTGTCGGCGCTGCTTAATTTAGGGTGCAACCGCGCCGCCGCTGAGTCGGCCGTCCGAAAAGCGAAAGCCGCGGAGCCCGATTCCGCCTTCGAACCGATGTTCCGCAAAGCGCTCGAGTTGGTGCGATAGCATGCGCGAACCTGGATCGCCGCTCGAAGACGAGCGTCAATTTGAAACGGCTCTTCGCCCCACTCGATTGGCCGATTTCACCGGACAGGCGAAACTCAAGGAGAACCTCGCCATCGCCATTGAAGCGGCCAAGAAGCGGGGCGAGGCAATGGATCACGTCCTGTTATATGGTCCTCCGGGCTTGGGCAAGACTACCCTCGCGACCATCATCGCCGGCGAGTTGGGCGTGGACTTCGAACAGACCTCGGGGCCGATTCTTCAAAAAAAGCTCGATCTGACGGGCGTGCTCACCAATATCCGTCCGCGTCAGGTCTTCTTCATTGATGAAATTCATCGCCTGCTTCCCGATGTGGAGGAGATCCTCTACGCGGCGCTGGAAGATTTTCGCATGGACATTTTGATCGGTACCGGCCCGGGCGCGCGCACCCACTCCATCGCCATTCCGCACTTCACGGCCATCGGCGCTACGACGCGGCAAGGCTTGGTGAGCGCCCCGCTGCGAGGACGCTTCGGCTTGGTACTCCGGCTGAATCATTACCGAGTGGGCGAACTGAAAGCCATTGTGGAGCGCTCCGCGAAGCTGCTCGGCGCAACTTTGGATCTGGATGCCGCAGAAGAAATCGCGCGCCGCAGCCGGGGCACGCCGCGCATCGCCAATCGCCTGTTGCGGCGGGTTCGCGATTACGCGCAGGTGCGCGCCGAAGGACATATTCACCTGAGTGCGGCGACCAGCGCGCTGGATCTGCTGGAAGTGGATCGCTTCGGCCTGGACGAAATCGACCAGAAGATCATGCTTACCCTGCTGGCGAAATATTCGGGCGGCCCGGTGGGCGTGAACACCATCGCCGCTTCGATTGACGAAGAGGCCGACACCATCGAAGAGGTCTATGAACCTTATCTCATGCAGCTCGGTTTTATCGATCGGACCCCGCGCGGAAGGGTGGGCACCGACAAGGCCTTCGAGTATTTCAAAATCCCGCGCAAGCCGCCGCGCGGCGGGCTACAGAGCGATCTGTTTTGAAAACCGCATTCCTGGCGCTGGGCTCGAACGTAGGCGATCGCGAAGCCAATTTGCGAACCGCCGTGACGCTTCTGCAGGGCGATGAGATCCGGGTGCGGCGCGGGTCGTCGCTCTATGAAACCGCGCCCCAGGAATTGCTCGATCAGCCGTCGTTCTTGAACGCGGTGGTGAACGTGGAGACTAGCTTGTTCCCGTTGCAATTGCTGGCGCGCGTGCGAGAGATCGAGCGCAAGATGGGGCGTCGCCGCGTCACCCCCAAGGGTCCCCGAAATATCGACATCGACATTTTGTTCTATGGGCGCAACGTAATTGCCACCGCCGAGTTGGAAGTGCCGCACCCGCGCATCGCGCAGCGCCGCTTCGTTCTAGAGCCATTAGCCGAGATCGCGCCTGAGTTTCGGCATCCGCTGACGGGAAAGACTGCCAGCGAAATGCTGGCTACGCTGGAGCAGCAAGGCGTGCGGCGCTTAGAGGCTAGGCTTTAAGAGCCACCGGCGATCTTTGTCCGTCATTTTTTCGGCAGCAAGACGCAGCACCAGCCGGGGTGCGCGCTCCCGCCAGCCGTCCAGAAAATCCAAAACTTCGCGCGGCCTCTTCGGATAGGTTTCCTTCAGCAGCCATCCCACGCCCTTTTGCACCATATCGTCTGTATCGGTCAGCAATAAACCACAAATGTGGAAGATTGTTTCGGTATTGCTGCCGCGCTTGGCTTCCTGGATCAAGGACACCGCTGCCGATCGACGCTTCCATCGATTCTTCGATTTCGTCCAACGAGCCAGCCGATCCGCCAAACCCGGACGATTCGCGATAGAAGCGGCAATCAACCAAGTGGAAACGCCATCGCAATGCGACCAGTTCCCGACGTAACGGTCCAGCCACTGCTCAAACATTCGGAATTCGCGCTCACCGCAGGACTTGGCGAACCGCCGGTAGAGATGGCTCACCAGTACGCCTTCCTCCAGCATCCCGCTCTTCCACAACTCGGTGACGAATCGGTCGCGCTCGGGGACCGGCCACAGCTTCACGTCGCCATATGCCATCCGCGCCAGTTCCCGAACTTCCGGCGTCCGCACGCCATACGGCTTGACGGGCTCTTTGAAGAACCAGCGTGCAGCCGCTTCAAACTTCGGGTCTGCCGCGGCCTTCAATCGAGCGCGCGTGTTGTTCAATAAGACTGCGACCGGATCGGCCTTCATTACCGGCAAATACCACGCTCACTGCTCTCGATGAATTTCACCAGGTGCCGCGTGTGCTCCGTGTCGAGCCCGGAAGCGATCAGCGCCAGCGCGTCCTTCAGCTTCAGCCCGGAGCGGTACAGGATTTTATACGCGGCTTTCAAGACCCGCATCTCTTCGTCTGTAAACCCGGCCCTTTGCAGCCCAACCACATTGATCCCGTTGGGCCGGACATTGAAATCGGTATAGAGGAAAAACGGCGGCACGTCCAGGTTCACGCGCGAATTGCCTCCGATCATCGCCAGCCGGCCGATCTTGGAATATTGATGAATCACCACGCCACCCGAGATGAATACCTGATCTTCGACATCCACGTATCCAGCCACTAGCGCGCCACTCGCGATCACCGTGTTATTCCCGATTCTGCAATTGTGCGCAATGTGTCCCGACGTCATGATGTAATTGCCATCGCCGATCGAGGTGGTGCTCTCGGGCGCCGTGCCGCGCGAAATGGTGTAATGTTCGCGGATGATGTTGCCATCGCCGATGCGCAGATAGCTGCGTTCGCCTGTGAAATTCTTATCCAGTGGATCGGTGCCGAGCACCGTGCCAGCCGAAATCTCGTTGCGCTCGCCCAGCGTTGTCCAGCGTTTCACGTAAACATACGGCTCGATGCGGCAATGCGCCCCGATGGTCGCGTCTTCTTCGACGATTGCGAACTCACCGATCTTTACCTGCGGCCCGATGCGCGCGTCCGGATGAACACGCGCGGTGGATGCCACTGACGCCGAGGGATCAACTGGCATAAGTTTGGGGCATAAGTTTGTATGATACAGGGGATGCGGGTCGATCAAATCGCTAGTCACTTAAATTCAGTTTGCGAAGGGGCTTGCGATGGCGAGATCACCGGCGCTGCAACGCTCGAGTCCGCTGGGCCGCGCGAGATTGCATTCGTGGGTAATCGCAAAGCCTTACTGCAAGCCTCTAAGTCGCGCGCGGGCTGTCTTCTTGTCAGCGACGAATTTCCCGCCGGCCGCACGCTGATTCGCGCCTCCGATCCTCGTGCCAGCTTCGCGATCGTAATCGGGCTTCTGTATCCCCCCGCCCCTGTCACTCCGGGCGTTCATCCCACGGCGGTGATCGATCCCAGTGCAACGATCGCTTCCACCGCCGCTATCGGCCCGCACGCTACCATTGGCGCCGGCGTCCACATTGGCGAGCGCACTTCCATTGGCGCGGGATGCACCATCGGCGTGGGCGTGCGCATCGGCGCGGATTGCCTGCTCCACTCGCGTGTCAGCCTCTACGACAACGTCAGCGTTGGCGATCGCGCGGTGCTCCACTCAGGCTGCGTGCTTGGCGCAGACGGGTTCGGATTCGTGCGCGGCCCCGACGGCTATCAGAAGTTTCCCCAGATCGGCCGCGTCGAAATTGGGAACGATGTCGAGATCGGCGCAAACTCCTGCGTCGATCGCGCTGCGCTTGGAGTCACTCGCATCGGCGACGGCGTCAAACTCGACAACCTGGTTCACATCGGCCACAACTGCAGCATTGGGCGGCACGTAGTGATCGCCGCGCAAACGGGACTTTCGGGCGGCGTCGTGGTGGAAGATTATGCCGTGATCGGTGGACAGGTGGGCATTGGAGATAAAGCTCGCATCGAGTCCGGCGCAGNNGCTGGGCTCCGGTTGCGGGATTCTCACGTCCAAGATCGTTCGCAAAGGGCAGGTAGTGTGGGGAACTCCCGCGCGGCCTCTGAAAGATCACTTGGAGCAACTCGCGAATCTGGCCCGATTGCCCGAACTGCGTAAAGAGGTTGCGGAGATAGAAAAGCGATTGGACCGGAAGCCCAACCCGTTGGACAATCTGGAAAACGGCTGAACTATCCGGCGCTGGCCGCTCGTGCCGCGGCTTTGCGCTGGGTGCCCACAGAGCGCTCGAGCAGCGTATTCGTGTCCGCCACCAAGCGTTGTACTTGCGCCATGTACTGTCGCGCTTCGAATTGTCCCGCCGGCAAAGTCATCTCCAGGTAGTAAGCGATGGCTTCGATGGAACTCAGCGGTTGACGCAATTCATGAACCAGTTCGCGTAACCGCTCTTCGGGAGAAACTATCGACACCGGCGTTGCTTTATAGCCAGGCGCTTCGGTGTACGAAGGAGTTTCCGTGCGGAAGGAAGTTTCAGCAAGAGCAACAGCCGACATCGTGTTTGGCATTCCCTTTCGAAACGCTCACAGACCACCCCAGATCCAGTGAGCGATAACCATTCAACAAATGGGGGAAACCGTTTTATACCGCTAAAGTCCGGCACGCGTCAAGAGAATTTGAGAAAAACTTTGTCTGAGTTTTTGGATGGTGATTTGGCGCACTCTCCAGCCGTTAGGAACTTCTCAGTTTCTCTCTCGCGATGGCCACCACGGTGGCGTGAGTAACACGCAGATAATCGTCCGGCGCGATCAGAATCTGCGTGCCTCGTGCTCCGGCGGAGATGGAGACCACATCGAACAGCTGGATGGTTTCATCGGCATAGACCGGATAGTTTCGCTTGCCGCCCAGTGCCGTTACGCCTCCTCGAATGTAGCCGGTGAGTTGTTGCACCTCGCGCAACGGAACCAGTTCCACGCGCCTGTCACCGGTCACTCTCGCCAGCGCTTTGCCATCCAGTTCCATGTTGCCGGGGACGATGGTGAGGTAAACACCGCCGCGATCCCCGCGCGCTACCAGCGTTTTGAAAACCTGCTCGGCGGGAAGCCCGATCTTCGATGCCACGGTTTCAGCGCTCAGATCCTCTGGATCCACTTCATATTCGCGCAGCGTGTAGGATATGCCGAGATCGTCGAGAATGCGTGTGCAATTTGTTTTCATCGGAGCTCTTCATCGCGGGTCCGGCCGCATGGGCCACGCATGATATTCTAATGTGTTAGGCTCCCCGGCTACCGACGAAGCAACGCGCGAGCCAAAGGAATTAACCATGTCAGGACATTCCAAATGGGCGACCATCAAGCACAAAAAGGCCGCCACCGATGCCAAGCGCGGGAAAGCGTTTACCCGCATTATCAAAGAGATCATGATTGCCGCCCGCGGCGGTGGTGGCGACCCCGACATGAACCCCCGTTTGCGCAAGGCCGTCACTGATGCCAAGGCCGCCAGCATGCCCGCCGACAACATTAAGCGCGCCATCATGCGCGGCACGGGTGAACTGGAAGGCGGACAGATCGATGAAATAACGTTCGAAGGTTACGGCCCCGGCGGCGCAGCCGTGCTGGTGCTGGTGGCCACCGACAACCGCAACCGGACGGTTAGCGAGATTCGCCACATGTTCTCCAAGAATGGAGGCAACTTGGGCGAAGTGGGCAGCGTCGCCTGGATGTTCGAGCGCAAGGGCCAAATCATGATCGAAAAGGACAAGGCCGGTGAAGACCAGCTCATGAATCTGGTGCTCGAAGCCGGCGCCGAGGATATGCGCGACGATGGCGAAGATTGGGAAGTGATCTCCGCCCCGGAAGCGCACGAAGCGGTGCTCGAGTCCATCAAAAAGGCGGGCATCACACCGGCTTCCGAAGAAATCGCGATGATCCCCAAGAACCTGACCAAGCTGGAAGGCAAGAACGCAGCGGCCATGCTGCGGCTGAGTGAGGCGTTGGAAGAACACGACGACGTACAAAACGTTTATTCCAATTTCGACGTCGACGAAAAAGAGCTGGAAGCTTTGGCGTAGGAGCACACAGCGCGAGACGAGTTCCATATGAAAGAAATCATTACGGCTCGCTGCGTTGTGCGCGATTCTGCATAGGAGCCAGGGCATTGCATGCGCATTCTGGGTATTGACTGCGGCACTCAACGCACCGGCTACGGCCTGATAGAGAGCGATGGCCGCTCGCACCGTTTGATCGCGGCGGGTTCTATTGATACCAGCCCCAGGCAGCCGCTGGAAATTCGACTGCTCGTGATTGCAAAGGGCCTGCGCGACGTCATTCAAGCGCACACGCCCGAATCGGCGGCCGTGGAAGAAGTGTTTTACGCTCAAAACGTCAAGACCGCGCTGAAGCTGTCGCACGCCCGAGGCGTGGTGCTGCTCACCATGGCCGAAGCCGGACTTTCGGTGGGCGAATACTCGCCGCTCGAGATCAAAACCAGCGTGGTGGGCTACGGCCGGGCCGAGAAACAGCAAGTAAAACTGATGGTGCACTCGCTGCTGGCGCTTGAAACGCATATCGAGTCTGAAGATGCGTGCGATGCAATCGCGGTCGCCATCTGCCACGCTAACCGCACGTCCACCGAACTTCGCCTCAGAGCCTCGCGATGAGAATCCTGGCGTTAGCACTCGCATTTTCTACCCTGGCCTGCGCCGCGCCCCGGCTCTTCTATTCGAAATACTTCAAAGGCAGCTCGCCCGAATATGTGGCCATCACTGTGGAGCGCGACGGCCAGGTTACTTATCAGGAAGCGAAAGAAGACGACAACCCCATCAAGATCCAGCTGGACCGTGCATCCGTTCAGGCGATGTTCGATCTCGCCGAAAAGCTCGGCCGTTTCCAGCGTCCCATTGAATCCGGACTGAAGATCGCAAACCTGGGCCTCAAAACATTTCGCTTCGAGGATGACGCCGAGCGCCACGAAATCCAATTCAACTATTCGGAAGACGTGAATGCTCAGATGCTCCTGGATCGTTTTGAGCGCATCACTGAAACCGAGCAACACTTCGCGAATCTCGATCGCACTGCGCATTTCGAAAAGCTGGGCGTCAACGACGTGCTGCTCCAAATGCAGGTCACCTGGGAACGGAACCGGCTGGTGGATCCGCAGCAGTTTCTGCCTCTGTTAGACCGCATCGCCAAGAATGAAAGCTACCTGCATATCTCACGGGAACGCGCCGCGTCCATCGCCGACGCCATCCGAAAACCGGCGCTGACGTCCGAGGAGAAGCCTCAGTGAAGCGCGCGATGACCAAATATGCTGTGCTGATTCTCATCGCGGCCGCCCCTGCTTATTTGCTGGCGCAAAGCCTATCCCAGGAAGAACAACAGAGCCTGCAGAGAGCGCTCAGCGAGGCCGGCAACAGTCCCAACGAGCTGGTGCACGCCATCGAGAATCATTTGAGGAAGTTCCCCAATTCGCCCCGGCGAGCGGAGTTGGAACGCGCGCTGGTGAAGACCGCCATCGATCTGGATGACGATCAGGCGCTCATCGAGTTCGGCGAAAAGGTTCTAAGCCGCGATCCCGACAACGTCCAGGTGCTGGAGCACGTGGCTACTGCTTTGTTGCATCAGGGCGACAAGCCCAACGCTCAACGCGCGCTCGATCACGCGCGCCATCTGGCGGATCTCATTCAACTCGCTTACGCCGACGAGAAGTTCCAACCTGGTGGCGGACCCGATGAAGTGAAGCGCAAGGACGACTTTGACCGCGGCCGTGCGCGAGCGCTATTGCTGCAGGCGCGCGCCAATGGATTGCTCGGCCACAACAACGAGGCTGTTCAATTGGCGCAGACGAGTTACAAGAATTTCCCGAGCGTGGAAGCCGCGCGAGAAGCAGCCCGTTGGCTGGCGGCGGCAGGCAAGGATCAGGAGGCGCTGCAGTACCTGGCGGATGCCTTCACCATCGGCGGTTTGCATTCGGCCGGCGTGGATAGCGAAAACGACCGTGCGAAAATGGGCGAGTTGTATCGCAAACTCCACGGTTCCGAGACCGGCCTTGGCGATCTGGTGCTAAAAGCTTACGATTCCACATCTAGTCAACTGGCGGCGCGCCGCGCCGAATTGCGCGAACTCGATCCGAACTCGGAGCTGAAAAATCCGATCCAATTTACGCTTACCGGCCTGGAAGGCGACAAACTTCCACTCTCGTCCCTGCTGGGCAAAGTAGTGGTCCTCGACTTCTGGGCTACCTGGTGCGCCCCCTGCCGCGAGCAGCATCCGCTCTACGAACAAGTGAAAGCGAAATTTAAGGACTCCGGCGACGTGGTATTTCTTGCCGTGGATACGGACGAAGATCACACGCTGGTGAAGCCGTTCCTCAACCAGATCAAGTGGAACCAAAAAGTCTATTTCGAGGATGGCTTGCAGAGCTTACTCCAAGTTTCTTCCATCCCAACCACCGTTATCCTGGGCAAGAATGGCGAAGTATTCACTCGCATGGTGGGATACCTTCCAGACCGGTTCGTCGACATGCTGACGGAGCGTGTGAACGACGCTCTCGGCAAAGAGCACGCGCAGCCGCAGCTAAAATCAAGCCATCAATGAAATCCCCTGCGTTCCCTCGCGTCACCTGGATTGTGCTGGATAGCGTGGGTGCCGGCGAGATGCCGGACGCCGCTGCTTATGGAGACGCGGGCAGCGATACATTGGGCCACATCGCCCGCGCGCGAGAGTTGCACCTGCCGAATATGGCTCAGCTTGGTCTGGGCAATCTGAAGCGCTTGCCGCACGTTGGTCCGGTGGATCGGCCCACGGCGGCATTTGGTAAGTGCGCGCTCGCATCGCCGGGAAAAGACACCACTACCGGCCATTGGGAAATGGTTGGCATTCATCTGGCAAAACCCTTCCCCCTGTTCCCGCATGGATTTCCGCCCGAGATGCTGCAGGAATTCGAGCAGCGCATCGGACGCGGCACGCTGGGCAACTGCGCCGCATCCGGCACCGAGATCATCCAGCAGTTGGGCGAAGAACACGTCCGTACCGGCAAGCCGATTGTCTACACGTCGGCCGACAGCGTGTTCCAAGTGGCCGCGCACGAAGAAGTGATCCCGCTCTGGGAGCTGTATAAAATCTGCGAAACCGCGCGCGAGATGCTATGCGGGCCTTTGGAGGTTGGACGCGTCATCGCCCGTCCATTCACCGGCGAGCCGGGCTCATTTACGCGCACGTCCAATCGCAAAGACTACGCGGTCCCGCCGCCACGCGGCATGCTGCTGGATCAACTGCAGGACCATAAGGTGGAAGTCTTCAGCATCGGCAAAATCTTCGACGTGTTCCTCGGACGCGGCATTGGCGACTACGAGAAGACCAAGAACAACGCCGATGGCATGGCCAAGACGCTGGCGGCACTCGACGACTTCAGCACCGGGCTCCTCTTTGTGAACCTGGTCGATTTCGATCAGCTGTACGGCCATCGCAACGATGTGGAGGGCTACGCCAAGGCGCTCGAAGAATTCGATGCCTGGCTTCCCTCTCTTTATCGAAAGCTGTCCGCGCAGGATCTTCTGATCATCACTGCCGACCACGGGTGCGATCCAACCACCCCATCCACAGATCACAGCCGCGAGTATGTCCCGCTCTTGGCTTACCGGCCACGTAAGCCGGAAGCGATCGACTTGGGTCTGCGTTCCACGCTTTCCGACATCGGCCAAACCGTGGCCGAAAACTTCGGCGCAAAGATCGGCGAAGGAACCAGCTTCCTCGGTTCGCTATCCTAGTTCCAACCCTTATGCGACGCCCCATCATGGCCGGCAATTGGAAGATGTACAAGACGCCGTCGGAGACCACCGCATTCTTTGAGAAATTCCGTCCTTTGGTAGCGGACGCCACGCACGCTGAAATCGTTGTCTGTCCGCCCTTCGTGAATCTTCCAGCCGCCGCGGACTCGTCGCAAGGCACGCGTATCCAGCTGGGTGGACAGAACATGCACTGGGCCAAGGAAGGTGCATTCACCGGCGAAGTCTCCGCCGCCATGCTCCGCGCCACGGGCTGCCAGTGGGTGATCGTCGCGCACAGCGAGCGCCGTGAATATTTCGGTGAGACCGAAGAGACTGCGTTCAAGAAAGTATGTGCCGCTCTCGATGCCGGATTGACGCCCATCTATTGCGTCGGCGAGCGGCTGCACGAACGCGAAGGCGACAAGACGCATCAGGTGCTCGAAGACCAGCTGGCCGGCTGCGTCGGAAAACTCACGCCGGAACAATTCCGCGGCATCGTCATCGCGTACGAACCTTGTTGGGCCATTGGAACCGGAAGGGTGGCTACGCCCGAAATCGCCGCCGACGCGCATGCCTTCATCCGCCTGGAACTTCGCGATGAGTTCGGCCCGGATGCCGCCGATGCGTGCCGTATCCTATACGGCGGCAGCGTGAAACCCGACAATGTCCGCGGCCTGATGGCGCAAGATGAAATCGACGGAGCGTTAGTGGGCGGTGCAAGCCTGGACCCGGCATCGTTCGCCGCCATCGTCAACTTTTGAACCATGCGTCTCATTGTTCTGCTTCTGATTCCGGTCTTATTCGGCGCAGAGCCGGCCAAGCTGCCCGAACCATTTCGATCCATTTCCGATCTTGCCTCAGCCGCGCCTCCCGAATTCACAGCCGATGCCCTGCTTCGCATAGTCGAATCGGGCAAACTGGCCGATCGCAACGCTCGCCGCGAACTGGTGGAACACGCCTTCCAGTTGTCCGCCTCCGCGAAATTCCCAGTGCGGATGGAGGGCGTGCAAGGCACCACCACCGACACCGCGTCCGGTTCCCTTAGCCAGGCCCATACACTCAAACTCGACGTACTGTCGCTCGAAAGCCGCGCGGTGCGAGATATGTTGCCCATCGACATAGCCAAGGCGCGCGAACTGTTTGGGCAGATCGTCAAGCCCGCGCTTGCGCCGCTCACCTGCGATGATGCCTTGGTTTACGATCCGTCCGAGTTCTACCAAGCCTTGAGCGTCGTTGTAAATGGCACGTTCACAGCCAAGGAAAAAGCCAAAGAGGAGCACTTCAATTTATTGGTCGATAGCCTGGGCCAGGTGACATCGCCGTCACAACTGGCCCCGCTCGCCGGGACACTGGAAAGCGCGGGCGTCACCGCAGCGCAACGCCAAATCCTATGGGCGCGCTTCAACGGCTTGCTCGAAAGCATGCAGCCGGACGACCGGTCTTTCGCCGCTTCCCTGCCCGCTCTTTCGGCGCTCAGCACGCCCGGCATTCAGTCCGCGCTCGAAAAATATCGCCAGAAGAGCCACGGCTGTACCACCGAGCAGGGCAAGAAGCCCACCACGCCCAAGCTAGAACCCTATTGGCAATCGGCTACCGCGAAGCAATTACTCGAAGCCGGAAAGAAGCTGCGCTTTGCATCGAGCAGCCAGTTGTTCACGGAGGCCGATCGCGCGACGCCCGAATGGCAGCAGCAGCTTTCCGACTATTTGAATCTCATCGCCGAGTGGTCGCAAGATCAAGGGGAATCGGACGCGGCGTTCTATCACGAGAAGTGCCTGGTCTATACGGCGCTGCTCGATCTGGTGGCGCCGGGTCCCCAGCACGACAAGATCCTCGCCGACTACGTCGATTTCATCAGTAACTCCAACCTCTACCAGCAGAGCCCGGCCGAATGGTTCGTGGAACCGCACACGCTACTCGATCGCTCGCAAAGCAATGCCGCGCAGCATTTGAAGGTGCTGGAGGCTTACCAGGGGTCAGGCAACCCGGTTCTGGCGCTCGAAGTGGCGCTGGAAAAGACCTTCAGCGGCAATCTACCTAGCTGGGCAATAAGCGCCAAATAGAAGCGCGTCGGGCGTTCCCCTTATCTCGCGTGAGCCGGAAAAAGTCGATAGTACGCTGTTACCCAAATTCAATGGAATCGCAGCAGCCAAAACGATCGAGCACGCCCTTTGAGTATTTCCTCTATGCGGCCATCGTCGCAGAAACTGGCCTGGCGGCGATCATCTACAAGGTTATCTTTCGCGATCCTGACATGGCGCACTTGCGCATCTATTTCGCGATCTTTTACTTTGCGTTTCTGGCGTGGGCCATCGCGCAGCTGAATTTGCTGCATCGCGATCGCAATCCGCCGGCCCCTCCGCAGGAAGAGCCCGAGCAGATCGTGGACGAAAACACTCGTCCTGTCTTTGGACTTACCGGACTGCAATTAGCGATTGTAGTACTGGTTTTCGCTACGGCGATAGCGACGTTTAGCTGTGCACTGCGCCTGCTGCGTTAGACCGCGGCTGGCTCTGGCGCCGGTGCGGGATTCTTCTTCATCAACCAGCTCACCCTGTCGGACGGCTGCGCGCCGTTCTTCATCCAATACGCGATCCGTTCGTGGTCCAGTTTCACCACTTGAGGCTGGCTCACCGGATTGTACAGGCCCACCACTTCCACCGAGCGGCTATTGCGAGCGCGCTCCTTGTCGATCACCACAACGCGGTACGACGGCTTTTTCTTGGCGCCAAAACGCGCCATGCGAATCATTAGCATGCTTCCTCCTACTGTAGCAGCTTTCTGCTACTGCATCAGCTTTCTCCTACTGCATCATCGGTAGCTTGAGTTTGCCCAGCCGTTTGCCCAAAAACCCGCCGCCGGTGATGCTTTTCATCATCTTACGGGCTTGCGCGTATTGCTTTAGCAAGGAGTTTACTTCCTGGACGCTGGTGCCGCTGCCCTTGGCGATCCGCCGACGGCGCGTCCCATTGATGATCATGTGATTCGCGCGTTCTTTGGCCGTCATCGAATCGATGATTGCCACGATGTGCGTAATCTCATTCTCATCCACCTTCACGTCTTTCAACTGCTTCATGGGCCCGATCTGCGGCATCATACCCAGCAATGATTCCAGCGGCCCGAGCTTGCGGATCTGCCGCAATTGATCCCGGAAATCCTCGAGCGTAAACTCGTTGTCCATGAGTTTGCGCTGCATTTCTTCGGCTTGCTTCTGATCGATGTTCTCTTCTACTTTTTCGATCAGCGACAGCACATCGCCCATGCCCAAAATCCGCTGCGCCACGCGATCCGGATGGAACGGCTCCAGAGCGTCGAATTTCTCGCCCACGCCCACAAACTTGAGCGGCTGATTGGTAATGGAGCGAATGGAAAGCGCCGCGCCGCCGCGTGCATCGCCGTCCATCTTGGTGAGAATGACGCCCGTGATGCCCAGGCGCTTGTGAAATTCATCGGCCGATTTCACGGCATCCTGGCCTGTCATCGCATCGGCCACGAACAAAACTTCCGTCGGATTGAATTCGTCTTTCAATTGCTGCAATTCGAGCATCAGTTGCTCGTCGATGTGCAATCGTCCGGCGGTGTCAACCAGCACCACGTCGCGGCCCGTTTGCCGCGCTTCCCTCAGCGCCGAACGCGTCAGTTCCAGCGGTTTGGTCTCTTCCGGCGTGCCATCGTAAATCGGCAGCTTGATGTCGCGCGCAATCACGCTTAACTGCTGCCGCGCGGCCGGACGGTACACGTCCACCGAAACCATGATCGGATTGTGCCCGTTCTTCGACAGCCAGCGCGCCAGCTTGCCGGTAGTGGTGGTTTTGCCCGATCCCTGCAAACCCACGATCATGATCACCGTCGGCGGCTCGTTCGCCATCCGCAGCTTCGATTGATGGCTGCCCAGCGTCTTGATCAGCTCATCGCGGACGATCTTCACCACCTGCTGCGCCGGCGATAGCGCGGCCAGCACCTCTTCGCCCTGCGCCTTTTCCTTGATCGCTTCGATGAACTGCTTCACCACGCGGAAATGGACGTCGGCCTCGAGCAGCGCCACGCGAATCTCGCGCAACGCGGCGTCCATATTCTCGGCCGTCAATTTCCCTTCGCCGCGCAGGTTCTTGAACACCCGCTGCAGCTTGTCGGATAAGTTATCGAACATGATTTACTTTGAACATGGACTACTTCGGAAGCGGAACGCCGAAACGGGCGGCTGCAATTATTATACGGCAGGTTCGCATGACAGCGGACTTAACCGCGCGCAGCCGATACCGATTCTCTGCGGAAAATCTGCGCTCGGTCCTCTGCAGACAAATAGGGCGATTGCAGCCGCACCGGATCGCCGATGCTCAGAAAGAACAGGTCACCGTTCCCCAGCAGCCGTTCGGCGCCCGACTGGTTAATGATCATGTTCGACTGCGTGTAATTGGCAACGCGCAGGCAAACACGCCCGCTCAGATTCATTTTGAGGGCGCCACCCACCGTCTTGCGGTCCGGATATTGCGTAGCAATAATCAAATGAATGCCAGCGGCGCGTGCCTTGGCGCCCAGGCGCGTGATGGCAGTCTCCAAGCTCTTTGTGGTGGCCCGATCGGCCAATAAATCGGCATATTCGTCGCAGACGCACACGATTCTCGGCAGCACATTGCGCGTCTTCGCCTGATATTCCGGCAGATCGCTGGCCAGGTTTTGCTCAAACAACTTGTACCGCCGTTCCATCTCTTCGATGAGAGAATCAAGCACATCTAAAGCGGAATGCTCCGGCGGATAGACCAAGCCGCTCGGACCGTAAAGGAAGGGCGATTCCTTGAGTTCGGCAAACGCGGTCCGCTTAGGATCGATCAGCACCAGGCGCAGAGTCTCGGGTGTGTTAGAGAGCATCAGGCCGGCGATGGCCGAACGCAGCCATTCACTTTTCCCGCTGCCTGCGGTGCCAGCGACCAATAAATGCGGATTGTTCGATGACGCCAGATCGACAAATTGCAAGCGCCCGTTCAGATCCATGCCCAGGGGCGCACGCGAGCAGCCACGGCCGTCAGCCCCGGGAAGTTGCTCGAGAATGGAGCTAAAAGATACCGTCTGTGGATCGGGCCTGGCGATGTCAATCACCAGACGGCCCGAAGCGATGTGAATCATCGGCTCGGTAGGGGTTTTCAGGTGTATGCCTAATTCTTCCGATACCCCTCTCAATTGCCTCATTTTGAACTGGCGTCCAGGGATCATGAAATAACGCAAGAATCTTGGACCTGTGGAGAGTTCGCTCTTCCATTCCACCGGTACGCCATAATGTCCGAGCACGCGCACCAGTTGTTTGCCGAGGTTCACATGCTGTTCACTGGCGGTGGGCATGGGTGACGGCGTAGCCTGGGGCAACACGTTGGCCAGCCGTCCGATCAATGAACGAAGAGCGGATTGTGCCTCCAATAACTCCGCGCTTTGATAGAACCGCTCAGCGAGCTCCGGTTCAAAGGTAATGACAGCCAGGGCGCCGTCCGCGGATGTAAGACGGTTCGCTGACAGCATGGAATGATATAGGCACGCTTGCGCCAGATCCGCTTCAGGGCGGGGCCGGCCGAGCTTATACTCGAGCACGCACCAGCGTCCCGACTCCGGATTCTTCCAAAGCGCGTCGGCGATGCCCAACACCTGGACCGCAGCCGTCCAATGCGGCTCCTTCACTTCCCAGCGCAATTCCAACTCGGGCTGGCAAAGCCCGTCCGCTCCCAACCAGGACCGTTGCCGAGCGTCATAACGGATGGTCCCACGTTGCTCGGCTGCAGTAAGCAGGCTGCAGAGCCACGTGCAGACTCCTTGCACCGCCTCCCACAAATCCATCGCCTCCGCGCCGCATTCGCGCAATCCAGCCTGCATCTCGGTTAGCCGTGGACCGAGCAGTTTCTCATAAGCGTGAATGGCCAGACGAGCCGAATCGCCTAGTTCACCAGGCTCTAACGCCGCTCGCCAGCCATTCGGACCCATCAGGCCTGCCAGCACCTGGTGGAATAACGTTCCGGTGACGGCGTTCGATGGCGACTCGGTGGCGGCATAATCGCCCACTGTTCGAAGCAGCTCACGACGAATGTCGGAAATGGAAAGTTGCGCCACGAACCGATCCTCGTTATCCGCCGTCGGAGGCGGCAACGGGTTGAAAAAGCGCTGGAGTGCGGCCGCCCAAAACGCCAAACTGCCGCGGATCACGACGCGCACACTCTTCCACCTCCCCAGCCCTCACCTCCAACGAACGAGCAGCATCTTCCAGTGTGACCATCTTCCGCTCAGCGAGCAAGGCCGCGAGCGCGGCCGTGATTCGATCCGAGCCTGGCGAGATCGGTTCAGTGGCATCGGCGCCAACCTCGGCCAGCAGCGGATCCAGCGCGGCCGGTAGATGTCCCGCGATCCACCGTTCCACTGCGCCGGGCGTAACCGATTCCCCGTGATGCGCCAGATCGCCGCTCTCGGCGTCTGAAAGCAGTCGGCGAAGCGCAGCCAGAGCTTCCATCGCCTCTTCGGAAACCGTCACCAGGCGCCCGCCTTGCGCCTCCATGTCAGCGATCCGTTGCCGAGCTACTTTGGCTTTGGTTGAAATTGTCAATCGCGCGTCTCGGAGCAGGAGTAACGTCTGTTTGGCTCCCGGATTCCATGCGCCAGAAACCTTTTTCAACCGGCTCGCCAGCGAAGTCATGTTGGTTTGGTTGACGATCGCGACGGCAATGCTCCCGCCGTCCGTTATGAAATCGATCGGGGAACGCTCTCCCGCAGCCGAACACTTCGATCCAGCCGCTCGGACGAACAGCGGTATCCCATTTCGGAGGATCGCGTCCGTTTCCGAAGGATCTTTTCGGGTAAAGCGCTCGTCGAGCATTTTCTGGAGCGCCGCATCGAGAGGCTCTACCGGCTCAGCCCGGCCATTCCGCCATAAATCGAACAGATCTTTGCAGCGTGAAATGATGGCTCGCGCCGCCGCAGCGTTGCCCTTGAAGATCTCCAGAATCCTCGCTTCGTCCAGTGGCCAGCAGCCGCCCTGCGCAGCTCGCTCGGCTGCAAGTTCCGGTATGGTGTCGAGCCGAGCTTCAATAAGACGCTGCGCCTGTTCCCAAGACAGCGGATGAATCGGAGCGCGGCGACCAAGCATTTTCGACTGTGCCGCATTGTCGAGTATCTGCTCCATTCGCATTACGAGGCCGGTCTGAAGACAGCAAATGGTGCTGCTGTTGCACGTCTCTTCTACCAGAGCGGAAACGAGCCTACCCACGGCATGAGGACCATCTCGATCCTCGGGGGAACTCATGACCGCCTCGATCTGATCCATACAATAGACGACCACACCAGGCCGAATTAGCTCACATAACGACAGAACAACGTGTCGCGAAGTGACTTCTGAATCGTCATCAAATCCCGGGCTTGATAATTGCAAGGAATTCAGAACCTCGTCTGGCAAGCCCTCGCCGCGCAGCCAAGCGGCACAATCGCGAGTGTGCTTTCCTCGCAGAAGATTCTCCAGCACAATGCTCAGGTCGCGGTGGGAAAACATCTCCAAATCGCCGTTCCGTGGCTCAAGCAGACGATCCAGAACACGGATACCATTCGCATCGGAGCGTAACAAAGCAAGCGCCATCGACCGACGTAAATGCCTCCAGATGCCCGCCGGAGAAGTCTCCATGCGAACGAACACGAAGAGATTCTCAGGTTTCGATTCCAGCCAACGCCGAACTCTTCCGATCAGATGCGTTTTCCCCGTACCCGCGTCGCCGAAAACCGTAAGCGCCGCAGAAAATCCACCAGCGGCGACATCCTGAGCGAGTTTCTGGCAGGCTTCAAAAGCTTCTGAGTTGATCTCGGCTATATCCACTTGGGCATCATCCAACGGCTGCCCGACTAAGTGTCCGAACGGGTTCGCAGAAGCACGTTCAGCGGATTGCAATGGCGACGTAGTAGGTTCCATCTTGGCCGTCGATCAAAAGATTCTTGTCTTCCTCAGATAGATTGTACGGATCGGCATGTTGACTCAAAAATACTTGCTCTTTCCTGCGCAACTCCAGGGCTGCCGCGTCGAACTCCTGTTTCAACAGCTTCGGAAGATAATTCCGCAATCGCAGCGTCGATACAGGCACGCCCTTCACCGGTTCGAGCGACCGCACGGCATCCAGGATGAGCGCGGGGGCGTCAGACTCTGTGATGGTTAGTTTATCACCGGGCAATGAATTCTCCGAAAAAAATGGCGCCGCATCAAATCCCGCCGCACGAAATTTTTTTTCTATGAAAGTACGTGCGGCATTGAAATAAGCGTTACTGTCACCAGTGCGCACCAGTAGTTTCGCGCCGCTCGCGAAGGCCGGGACTTGTTGCAGTTGCTTGTCGGCCACCAAAGCCGAAACAACATTTTCCAGTTTTTTGGCGGGAAATCCGGGCAGCTTCTTGGCCGCTACTTTGCTCAAATCTGTTTTCGAAAAGGCTCCGGAGGCAGCGGATAGAATCGCCTCCCGTGCCTTTTCCTCTGACGAAACACTCCAAAAGTATTCAGACTTGCGATAATCCGGCCAGCGATATACCTGACCCGCCTCGATCAGCGATTCAATCGCCGCCTGGAAGCTCTCATCCTTGGCCTTCAAAAGCTTCGCAAGAGCTTTGAACGAGATCGGCTTCTTTGCCTGACGCACCGCGGCGACAACGCGCTCGCGAAGATCCTGCTGCGGAATTGCGGGTGCAGACATGCTATAAGCTTACGTGAACCGCTCCGACGCGGTATAACAACAGCATGTCCTCGACGACCCAATTGCTCCTCCTGTCGGCGCTCTCCCTCAACCAACTGATCGCACAGCCCAGAACTTTTCCCCAGCCTCCGCCTCCTAAAGAGGTCACCATCACGGCCATCCCGGGCATCATTGACGCCGGCGCGAAATGGAAACTGGTCTGGCAAGGCGATTCGAACGCCGACGGCATCGTGGGCTTCAAAGACGGGCTGCTCTTCGCGCAGGAGCAGACCAATCACGTCAACTTCCTCGACAAGAATGACAAGTTCTCCGTGTTTCTCTCGACCGGGCATGGGCCGGGCGCAGTCACAATCGATCCCAAAGGCCACATTATTGTGAACGAACGTACCTGTACCGATCCGGGCGGCCACATGGGTGGCAAGCCGGCCGATTGCAACGAGCCCACCGGCGTCGCGGCGCTCACTCCCGAACGCAAGGTTCTCGCGAACATGTATATGGGCATGGGGCTCGGCCGCGTCAACGACCTGATCGCCGACAAAAAAGGCGGCGTCTATTTCACCACCAATACCGGCAGCGGCGTCTTCTACATCAAACCGGGCGGCGAAGTCATCGGCATCGGCGAAAAGATACGCAGCAACGGCATCAACCTGAGCCCCGACGAAAAGACGCTCTACGTCACCAACGGTCCGGTCATCATGGCTTACGATGTGCAGCCGGATGGATCCGTTAAAAACCAGCGCGAATTCGGCAAACTGGAAGGCGGCGGAAATGGCGACGGCATGGCGATCGATGCAATGGGCCGCATCTTCGATACAGCCAATGGCATTCAAGTTCTCGGCCCCGACGGAAAATATCTGGGCATGATTCCGACGCCGCGCACGGTCATTAGCGTCGCGTTCTCCGGTCCCGGCAAGAAGACGCTGTACGCAGCTTGCATTGGCGCGCTGGATGCGAACGGCCAGGAGATCAAAACTCCCGACGGCGTGCGAAACACCGCGATGAGCATCTACAAAATTCAAACGCTGACGCAGGGATTCAAGGGCCGAGCGAAGTAATCGCGTGCCATACTGATGCCATATGCGTCGGATTGTTTTCGGCTTGCTTCTGGCAGCCACTTATCTCGTGGCCGATTCCGGAGCGGGCGTTCAATGGATCATGCCCCCGAGTTGGAAGGCGGATGCGCAGCGGCCCATGCGTCTGGCCACCTACACGGCCGCTCCTGGCGCTGAGTGCGGCGTTTACTTCTTCGGCGCCGGTCAAGGCGGCAGCGTCGACGCGAATCTGGACCGCTGGATTAGCCAGTTCCTGCAAGCGGATGGAAAACCATCGAAAGACGCCGCGAAAATCGCCAAACGGACCATTCACGGCTTCCCAGTCACAACAGTGGATGTCGCGGGCGCTTACACCGGAATGGGCGGTCCAACGGCGCAAGGCGGGTCCGCTATGCCCGGCTATCGGATGCTGGGCGCGATCGTCGAAGGCCCGCAAGGGTCGATTTTCTTTAAGTTTACGGGGCCGGCCAAAACCATAGGCGCGAATCTCGCCGCGTTCGACAAAATGCTCGAATCGCTCGGCCCAGTGAGATAATCAAAGCATAAGCAGTATGTTTCGGACCATACGGGAACAGATCGATACCGTTTTCCACGGCGATCCAGCCGCAAAGAGCGCGGTCGAGATCTTTTTCTGTTACCCGGGCTTTCATTCCATCCTGCTGCATCGCGCGGCCCACCGGCTCTACAAAGACGGATTCCCTTTTCTGGCTCGCCTGGTTTCGCAATTCAATCGCACTGTCACCGGCATTGAAATCCATCCCGGCGCGACAATCGGACGGCGCTGCTTCATCGATCACGGCATGGGCGTGGTGATCGGCGAGACGGCNNCGGGGACGACGTCACCCTGTACCAAGGGGTCACGCTGGGCGGAACGGGCAAAGAGAAAGGCAAGCGCCATCCCACCATCGGCAACAACGTTGTAATCGGCACCGGCGCGAAGATCCTGGGTAACATTACGATTGGCGATCACACCAAGATCGGCGCAGGTTCGGTGGTGATTCACTCCGTGCCCGACCACTCTACTGTCGTAGGCGTCCCGGGACGAGTGGTCCGATCGCGCGTGGACGCCGGCAGCGATTATCTCGAACATGGCACTCTTCCCGATCCCGAGGGTCAATTGATCGACGATCTCACCAAGCGCATCGAGCAACTGGAGGCGCAGATAAAATTGCTGGCCGAAGATCGCCTGGCCAAACGATGACGCCTGCGTTTCGGCTTGCGGCGGTTTGCCTGGCTGCGGTTGCACTGAGCGCCGCTCCTCTTAAATACACTTACTGGGTACAGCCCTGCACCGATCCGGCTTCGCTGTGCCAGCCCGATGATCCGCAATTAGCGCAATGGGCCTTTGAAGCGTGGCAAAAAGCATCCAGCGACGGGCTGGAATTCACGCGCGTCAAAGATCGCGATCGCGCGCGCATCCGCTTGTACTGGGCTTCCGCCGAACAAGGCATGTATGGCGAAACCAGGCCGATGGCTTTTGAAGGACACCTGGGCGCGGAAGTTTACGTGCGGCCATCTCCGCTGCCCGTGAATGGCGACCGACTGCTGCGCGACGCCATTGTGTATCTCACTTGCCTGCATGAATCGGGGCATGCGCTTGGGCTGGCGCACACCGCCGTGTTCGCTGACATCATGTACAGCTTCCAATTCGGCGGCGACATCGAAGAGTATTTCGGGCGTTACCGGCGAAAACTGGAGACGCGCGGCGACATCGCGAAGAACTTTGGAATGTCGGCGGCGGACCGGGCGCGGTTGATCGAAATCTTAAAAAACTAATGAGCGCTGGGCGCTTCTTCGGTCTCGGCCTTCAGCGGGAAATGCGCGCCTTGCGGAATCGGCGCAAGCATATTTTCCTTGCGGTAAATGAGTGTTGAGACGTTGTAACTTGCGATTTCGAAACCGTGGCCGTGCGTGATGGCATCGGTGGGGCAAGCTTCCACGCAGTAACCACAGAAGATGCAGCGTGAATAATCGATGTTGTAAACCTGGGCGTACCGCTCGCCGCCGCTGATGCGCAGCNNAACACGTGCACGCCCCGATAGCGCTCCTGAAATTTGGGCGCAGTGTCGGGATAATCCTCGGTAATGGTGGGGTTCATCATCTCGCCCAAGGTTATCGACATGCCTTTGGCGATGGCTGCGGCAGATCCGAACGCTTCAGAGATTTTAGAGGCCATTTGGAAATTTCATTATCGCAGGTCTTGCTGTTTCAGGTCCCAGACCGGGCCTAGTTCTTGGAGCCTCAACCAGCTTTCCATTCGGGCACGTGATCTTCGGGGCCGAACGGGGAAACACCCGCGCGCACGCCCATTTCTTCAAAATCGCGTTTCGAGAATCCGTTAAAAGACCGTGAGACAGTGCCGTCGCGCTCCAACAAAAACAGCGATGGAACCGAAGTGATTCCGTAGGCGTTGCTGGCGGGATAATCTTCGCTCGCGAGATCCAGCAGCGTCGAAAACGTAACCCCGAAGCGCTGCAGGAAGCCGCGCGTTGCGTCGGCATCGTCCTGCGAAATCCCGATTACCTGCAGCGTCTTGTTTGCGGCCAGGCGATCCAAATAAGGAGCGGTGAGCTGGCAAACCGGACAACTGATTTTGAAAAATGCCAGAAGCGCGGGGCCGCCGGCCAAAATATCTTCCAGCGTTCGGGCGGAACCGTCCAAGCCCGTCAACCGGAAGGAAGGTGCTTTTGCGCCCGCCGCCACTAGAACTTTCTTGCGACGGCCGAACATGCCTGGCCGCCTAGGCGTTTTCCTTCTGCTGCTGGACGAAACTCAGAATATCGAAATGTTTGATTTCGCGATCGGGGAAGAAGCTGTTTATGGCTTCCTGCTCTTCATTGAAGATCTGAAACACGGTGGATAGCTTAGTAAGCAGCACCAGCTCCAGATTCCGGCGGTTCAGATTCGACAGCTTGAGCGTGCCGCCGGCCTTTTGCAGCGCCATATGGCAGATCACCATGGTTCCGAGGCCGGTACTATCGATATACTCAACATCCTTCAGGTTCAGAAGTTGTTGCAAGTGCCCCGCGGCGGTTTCGGTATTGACTCTTTCGCGGAGGTCCGAAGCTCCGCCAACCGCCAGCTTCCCGCTCAGGTCGAGGATTCTGACGCCTTCTTTATCGCGAGACGCAATGTCAAGGTGGGCCATGTACCTAGTGTACCCGCTCGCTGACGGAGGCCGGGATCTCCGCCGGTATGTTGGCTGGCGGCGTGGTGGTCCAGCGCCCAGCCGGTAGAAGCACCATGAACCGCGTGCCTTCCTTGAGCGTACTTTCCACCGTCACCGCTCCGCCATGCGCTTTGGCGATCCAGGCGACGAAGCTGAGGCCGAGCCCGAGGCCTTTTTCCGCATCCGCCGAGGGTACCCGATAGAAGCGGTCGAAAATATGCGGCAAGTGGGTGGGCGAAATTCCAACGCCCGTGTCTTCGACAATCAGCTTCACGTGATCGAAGCCGGGAATCAGGCTAACCTTCACCGAGCCGCCGGCAGGCGTGTATTTAATGGCGTTTCCCAAGAGATTTGAAAGCAGCCGTTCGATCTGAATACGGTCGGCGCTCATGGTGCAGTTGGCGGGTACGGTGGCAGAAAGACGGACGCCTTCGGCTTCAGCGGGAATCTGGTGCTGGTCTACTAAGTCCGTTACCAGGTCGGCCAAATCGATCTCGGTCTTTTGCAGCGCCAGCTGCCCGGATTCGGCTTGCGAGAGCATCAGGAGCGCGCGAACAATGTTGGAGAGACGTTCCACGCCTTCCAGAGCATCGGCCATGGCATCGCGATATTGCTCGACGGTCTCGGCTGTAAAAAGCGCTACTTCCAGCTGCCCGCGAACCACGGTAAGCGGCGTGCGCAACTCGTGCGAAACGTCGGTCGAAAACTGGCGGATCTGCTCGAAAGAAAGATTCAGGCGCGTCATCATGTGATTGAACGCTTCAATCAGCCGGTCTAGTTCGTCACCGGCATCGCGCTGAGGAATCTGCACGTCGAGATTGGAGTGCGTGATGTGCTGCGCGGCGTCGGCCACGGAATTCACCGGGTCGAGCGCGCGGCCCGCCAGGAACCAGCCCAGAACGCCGCTGAGCACGATAACCAGCGGCACCCACGCGAAGTAATCCCAGGTAAAATTCCGGATCACTTTGTCGTTGTAATCGATGGCGCGCCCGATGGCCAGGTAATATTTGTGCCCGTCGTGATCCACCCATAGGCCGGAACGAATCATGTAGGGAACGCCGCTGGGATCTTTGCGCTCGCGGATGGCCGGCTTACCGGACTGCAGGATCTCGCGAATTTCAGACGGCGGATCGATCCCGAGCGAGTCATAGATATCGGAGTGCTGCAGAGCGTGGCCTTGGGTATCGGCCAGCATGTAGACCCGCTGCACGCGCCGGACGGTGAAGCTTTCATCCGGATCCTTCTCGTCGTAAAACCAATTCGGGCCTTCCGGGCCGGTGCGCAAATAACCCTTGGCCGCGCCCCATTCTTCGTCCAGGACGTTTTCCATCTGGTTCTGAAAAGTGCCGCTCAATATCTGGCGGAACAGCATGCCAAGCAAAACCAGCAGGATGGTAAAGAAGATGACGTAACTGAGAGCCAGGCGGAAGCGAAGGCCGCGCGTCCATCCCAGAGCCTTGCCAGGGGTAATCATATGGAGTGTCTAATCATGTGGCCTGTTCGACCGCCGTCTCCACAGCCTTTTCGGGAGTGTCCAGCATATAACCGATGCCGCGCACGGTGTGGATCATCTTGACGGTAAATTTGTCGTCGATCTTGCTGCGCAGATGCCGGATGTACACGTCGACAATGTTGGTGAGGCCGTCATAATCCATGTCCCATACATGTTCGACGATCATAGTGCGGCTCAGCGGGCGGCCGCGATTGCGCATCAGATATTCGAGGATGCTGAATTCCTTGGGCGCCAGCTCGATGTTTTCGTTCGAGCGCGTTACCTTGCGGCGGATGCAATCGAGCAGTAAATCGCCTACCTGCAATCGTTCCGGCATGGGCTGGCCGCGCCGCAAGCGCGCTCGCACGCGAGCCAGAAGCTCGACGAATGCAAACGGCTTGACCAGGTAATCGTCAGCGCCGAGCTCCAGACCTTTCACCTTGTCGTCCAGAGTGTCGCGGGCGCTCAGGATTAGGACAGGCGGGCTGGACTTGCGATTGCGAATCTTCTGCAGTACGGTGAGGCCGTCCATATCGGGCAGCATGAGGTCGAGAATGATGAGGTCATACTCAGCGCCATGCACCAGATCGACGGCGGTAGCGCCGTTTCCTGCGACGTCGACGGCATAGCCTGCGCTTTCCAGACCGCGGGACAAGAAGTCCTGAATCCGTTTTTCGTCCTCAACAACCAGTATTCTCATAGGTTTGGGCCAGTCACAGCACTGCGGCGATCTATATCTCTATTAAACCACTGCATGTTGAAAGGATGTAGAGCGGGGCAACGGAAAGTGGTCAAAAGCGTCTCACGGTGAGAGGCTAGGTGCGAATGAAAAGGTTGGTCGGAGTTAGTGTCGTTGCGATCGGATTGGTTGGTATATTGGCGTGCAGCCGCCAGGACGCCGATCGTGCCCGGTCCGAGAGCCGTGAGGCGCAGGACAAAGCGCAGCGGCAGCTGGAAGAAACCAAAGATAAATTGCGCCACGAGTTAAAGCGCGCCGACGATCAGACTCGCGAAGATCTGGACAAGGCGCGCGACCAGGTACGGCATGCGTTGAGCCAATCGGAGCGCGATGCCGAGCACGCCCGGGATAAACTGCGCGAGCGTAAAGACCAGCACGAAAAAGACCAACACGAAAAAGAGGATCAATAAGCCCAAGCCCTAGGCCCTCGAATCCGAACTTGAACAGGGTTTGTGTGGAGTTCCTCCTGCGGTTTCCGCGGGACTTTGGTTCAGTGGTCCTGCCGGGCCTTCTCGCGGTCTTCCTTTTCCTTTTCTTTCCAACCTTCGGACGCTTTGCGGGCGCCCTCTTGCAACTGACGCCCCGCAGCGGCGGCGGCCTTTTCGGCGTGCTTGGCCGCTTCGTGGGCGGCTTCGCCAACTTTATACGCCGCGGAGTTCCGGTCGCGTTCTTCACGTTCCCGCTGCGCGTCCCGCTCGCGTTGGCTGGTGCAAGAGCAGGCGCTCAGGCTCAGCAAGGTCAGTAAGGCTAGTTGGAACCGCATCACTTTCAATATAGCGGTTCCGATTGTTACAATTGACGCCCCTTTGCTTGGTACTAGGAGTTCTTATTAATTTAGCGGCACTTTCGGACTCGAGTTTCGCTGACAAAATGCTTAAACGAAGTATAATACACGTTACTTTATCTTTGGCATAAGCGAGGACTTGGTGCGACACGTTCCGCAAACTCTTTTTTTCGTCATATTACTTACTATTTCGATCAAAGCGCAGACAGCCCGGCTGAGTGGACCGATCGACGAAAGCCACAAGATGGCCCTTCCGGGCACCGTACATCCGGAGACCCGGACCGCAGTCGACCTGGGACCCGTCGAACCCTCCCGGATGATGGGTCCATTGGCCGTCCTGTTAAAGCGGACACCCGAGCAGCAGGCAGCCATCGAGAAATTGCTGGAGGAGCAGCGCGATCCGGGATCGCCGAACTTCCACAAATGGCTGACCCCAGAGCAGTACGCGGAGCGATTCGGATTATTGGAAGGCGACATGGCGACCCTGCGGCGGTGGATGGAATCGCACGGATTGACCATCGATCATTCGGCGCGCGGGCGGAACTGGATCGGATTCAGCGGGACGGCGCAGCAGATTGAGTCGGCGCTTGGCACTCAGATTCACAGGTATCGGATCGGAACCGAGGAACATTTTGCCAATGCGACCGAAATCTCCATTCCCTCGGCGCTGACGCCGGTCGTGGGCGCGTTTATCGGGCTGGACGATTTCAAGACTCGTCCGCGATACACCGGCCCCAGCTTTTTCGGGAACTCGAACTCTTTAGCGCCCGATGACCTGGCGATTATCTACGACATCATGCCGCTTTATAAGAGCGGTATCGACGGAACCGGGCAGAAGATCGTGATTGTGGGAGGGTCGGATCTGGAGCCGAACCAAGCCGACATCCGGGCGTTCCGCACAAAATTCAACTTGCCGGGCGCCGATCCCCAGGTGATTCTCTATGGGCCGGATCCTGGCCTGAACGGCGCTGTGTCGGAAGCCGATCTCGACCTGGAATGGACGGCGGCGGTAGCGCGGAACGCGTCGCTCATTTTCGTGATCTCCGCGAGTCCGTTTACTGGGAGTATCTATGCGATCGATCAAAACCTCGCACCGGTCATCAGCTCCAGTTTCGGGTTCTGCGAGCAGGAGGAGGTGTCGGCGGCCGACCTATTTCAGTCGGTTATCCAGCAGGCGAACGCGCAGGGCATCACNNCGAACGGCGCATCCGCTATGTCTTACATTCCAGAAATGGCCTGGAACGATTCGCTGCTCTCGGGCACGATACTGGCGAGCGGAGGCGGTCGAAGTATCATTTTCCCGAAGCCGGCCTGGCAGACTGGTTTGGGGGTGCCGAACGACAACGTGCGGGATGTCCCCGATGTAGCCATGCCTGCCTCCCCGTTCCATGACGGCTATTGGCAGTGTTCTGAAAGCACTTGCAACGCGTACGGAGGCGGGACATCGTTCGCAACGCCTGTCTTTGCGGGGATCATCGCGCTGCTCAACCAATCGATGGTTTCCAAGGGCATTCAAAGCCAGCCCGGCTTGGGCAACATTAATCCCGATCTGTACCGGATCGCGACTGTGGCGCCGACGGCGTTTCACGACATCACGGTGGGCGATAACATCATCCCCTGCGCCATGGGAACACCGGCATGCACCACCGGGAGCTTCGGATATTCCGCTGGCCCGGGTTACGACCTGGCGACTGGATTAGGCTCGGTGGACGTGGCCAATCTGGTGAGTTCGTGGAATGCTTCAGGGTCTCAAACCAGTATCCAGGTACAGGCCGATAACACCACGTTCTCGAGGAACGGCAGCGTGCAGCTCACGATTGCAGTGAGCTCGACAGGCGGAAAAGCGACGCCCGCGGGAATTGTTTATGCCAGCCTCGCCAACACCACGACGCCAGTATCGGCACTGCCGAGCCAATTACCACTGGCGACAGGGACGCTCGCGAATGGATCGGCGACGGTGCAGATTTATGGCGGCCAACTGGCTACCGGGGCGAACACAATTATGGTGACTTATGGTGGAGACGCTCAGTTCAATGGGAGTTCATCCACCATCACGCTGAACGTGACGATGCCGACGGCAAACTCGGTAGTGGTGCTCTCTGCGTTCCCCTATTACTACTATTCGAGTCTTCCGGTGCCACCGGTGCCACAGATGCCTGCGGTACAAGGATCACAATGGGCGTTCCACCTGCAGTTGAAGGAGGTGGCGGGAGTGGGGACTAGGGTGACAGGGTTGAGCATCAATGGCGTTGACGAATCGTCGACCATCGCCGCGCAGTTTGGCAGCTCTATTCTGACCGCTCTCGGGACGTTGAAGGGCATCTGGGGCGTGAATGTGACGTCGGTGCCGGCGACGATCCCTGTAATTTTCAGTGGCCTGGACACAACGGGATCGGCGTGGACCACAGCACTGCAAATCCCGCTGGTGGGCGGACCGGAACAGTTCGTCAATATCGGGGTGGCGGTGAACGCAGCTTCGTTTCAACCGGCGGCGGCGCCAGGAATGCTGATGAGCGTATACGGCGGGAGCCTTACGAATCCAGCCACGGCGATGGCGCAAGCTGGATCGTTACCGCTGCCGCTGACGCTGGCTGGATCTTCAGCGACGATCAATGGAGTATCTGCGCCTTATTACTTTGCCGCTTACGGACAAGTGAACATACAGGTTCCCTACGAGACGGCGCTGGGAGACGCGGTTCTGTCGATTACCGGATGGAGCGGGCAAACGTTCAACTACGCATTCACGGTGCTGCCCAGCGCGCCTGGGATTTTTATGGATTTGAAGACCGGCGCGCCAGTGCCCTCCGAGACGGGAAGTGCGGGTCAAGAAGTGCTGCTATTCATCACCGGAGACGGCTTGGTCTCGCCGGCACTCGCTACTGGCGCATCACCCGCCCCAGGCACGCCGCTCGACCAGTTGCCCAAGCCGCAGCTACCCGTATCTATCACCGTGGGAAATTTGCCGGCGCAAATCGCGTTTATCGGCATCGTCCCGGGAATTGCCGGGGCAACGCAGATCAACTACATCATTCCGGCGAATGTTCGCTCGGGAGTTCAGCCGGTGGTGGTAACGGTGGGAGGAGTTCCCAGCCCTCCGGCGCTGATCACTATACAGTAGGTCCGGGGCGAGCCGCGATACGACGGCCCGCGGACATGTCAAACGCAGCTTCGAGACCATGTTTCGACAGTTTGACAACCGCAACCGCGCCCCGGATTTGATTAAAGGCTTCTCCGCCAATCGCATAAGGAAAATCTCACAGTGGGGACTGTCTTGCAAGCATTCGTCGCTGTCAAGTTGAATTCGCTAAAGGGTAGCGATCGCGCGTAAGGATCGCGCGTAAGAGAGGACCACTATGAAAGGCATCACTTTGCTGCTGGTAGCCGTTGGAATACTGGCAGGTATTGTCGCGTTTACGGCGCCCGCGTCTCTACGCGCCGCTGACTCGGGCGCCCCCATCTTCGTAACAACAATTCCTCCCGGATACCGAGACTGGAGGTTGATCTCCGTCTCCCACGAAGCTGGCAACCTGAACAGTATTGGCGCCGTTTTGGGCAACGATGTGGCGATCAAGGCCTACCGCGAGGGGAAGCTTCCATACCCGGACGGCACGATCATTGCCGCTCTGCACTACGGTCACGTCCCGTCGGAGGAAAACAACAAAGTCTTTGGCCAAGCCCAATCTTTCGTCCCTGGCTCCCCCACGAACATTCAGTTTATGGTCAAGGACTCAACGAAATACGCCGCGACGGGCGGCTGGGGGTTCGCTACCTTCATAGACGGCAAGCCCGCCCCCGCGGCATCAATGAAATCCTGCTTCCCCTGCCACAATCAGGCCAAGGCTAGCGACCTCGTCTTCACGCATTACGCACCCTAGATAGGGAGGTTACCGCTTCCATGAGTTCGTTGCGCCAAAAGGTATAGCGCCAAGCCGCCAGGCGCGAGCTATTTGTTCTATTGAACGGCGATGGTCGGTTGCATCGGCGAGGCAAGGGACCCAATCGAGACGCCGAGATAATAAGCTGGGCCAGGCGGAGTCGTATCCGGGATGCGGACATTGATCTGAATTACTCCCGAGATCAGACCTGGCGCGGCGCCAGCGTAAATCACATCCGCGTTTTGGCCGTTGATCTGAACCGCAACTGGAAGCGTGAGTGGAGCTTGGATCAATGGCGCGACCTCGCCAGTCCGCCCCATTGGGCTGGTCGGACCTCCGCCGGTACCGTAGATCGCAATAATACTGCCCGCCGCGGCTGGGTTGGATGGCGAATTTGGCGTTCCATCCTGGTTCAGCACGGCCGCTTGATTCGCCGCGTTCACAGCAAAAATTCCCGGTGCTGCGGCCGCCAGCGGATTAATAAATGTGTTCGTCGAAACGCTCCCGATCTTTACGCTCACCTGGGTTCCGTGTTGGTAGGACGACTCGTAGTCCCCCGCCACTTCCCACGGCACCACGGTATTGATTTGCTGTGCCTGCACGTACAACAAGGGCGCGGGAAAACCGTCGAATGAGACCTGCACCCCGGCTAGCTGTGTCGGAAACGTACCGGCCGACCCAGGCGCTCCGGCGACGCCATTCACCGGTCCGATCCCAGCGCCGCGAATCGTCACAAGCTCGCCTGGAGCAACCAAACCTTCGGCAAAGCTGGCGGAATTTTCGAGGATCTGGGAAATGCAAGGACCGTCCGTGGTCTGGGAATTGTTGATCTGAATCTGGGTGACAAAAGTGAGCGCAACTCCTTGCTCCGCGCCAATGATCCCGGGAAAGTCAGTTGAGGTGGTCGTGCCTGCGATATAGGGCGAGCCGTTCGGCCCAGCAACGATGGCCGACGGGGTCTCGCTTCCGGTTCCTCCGAGATACGTCGCGCCGATCGCCTGACCGCTCGGATTGAACTCAACCACGAAGAGATCGCCGGTACCGTTGGTCAGGCAGCGCTGGAAAGCACCGCTCGTCACTGGGAAATTATAGGAAGCCACGCCGACTACGTAGGCATCGCCGGCGGCGTCGACATCCAGCGGCGACGCGTCATAGGCTACACCCGCGCCAGTCAAATAGGTTGAGTAAATCAGGGAAGTGCCGTCCGCATTGAGCGCAGACAAGAATCGACCGGCTGTACCGGAATAGGAGAGCGCCCAGGGAGCGGCTGCCCCACTAGGTTGGAACGCGCCGGCCGTGACAGGAAAACTGCTCGAATCGGTGTCGCCAACGACGTATGCGTTTCCTTTAGCGTCAAGCTTGATCGCGCCTAAGCCTTCGCCGCCCCCATCGCCGAGGAAAGTTGAGTAGATCAGAGCCGAGCCTGTGGGATTCAATTTCGAGACATATACCGTAGACTCAACATTGGAAGGAATCCTGTTAAAAGCGCCGGGAGTTGTGGGAAAATCCGGGGCAGAGGTCGATCCAGTTACGTAAGCATCACCTTGCGCATCCACTGCGATTCCACTGGCACCCTCGAAATAACCAACCTCTGGATTGCTACCACCTAGATATGTGGCATAAACGAGTGCCGTGCCGCTGGAGTTCAATTTAGCGACTCCGCTGACGCCTCCCGTTACTGTAGAGGTGGTTTGAAAAGCGCCGGGCGTGGTTGGGAAACCCGTTGAACCGAACGAGCCGGAACTCGGTGGAAGCGCGGTCCCGACGATGTAAGCCGCGCCCTGAGCGTCGACCGCCAATGCAGCTCCACTCAGCTCCGGGATGAAAGTGGAATAAATCAGCTTGTCGCCCGTGGCATTTAACTTGGCCACGAAAGCATCCAGACCATCGACGCTGGGCTTAGGGAAGGCTGCGCCGGGAGTAATCGGGAAATTGTTCGGATTCCCGGGATTCGGATTGGTGGTGCCGGCAATATATGCGTTTCCGCTGGAGTCGACCGCGATCGAAGTTGCCTCATCGGCCCCATCGCCGCCCAGAAAGGTAGCGTAAATGACTCCGCCGTTGGAGTCCAGCTTGATGACATAGGCGTCTGGGCAGGGGTAATACATGGGCGGCAGATCGCCTCCTTGATACTCGCACGGGCCTCCCCCAAATGCCGGCTGAACAGAGCCTGCCGTGGACTCGAAGCTGGACGTCTGGGTGTAACCGGTGAGGTAGATGTTGCCCGACGAATCCACCGCCATCGGGCCTGCAGGCGCCGCGTTGGCGTCCACCGCGAACAGCACCGAATCAATCACCGGATCAATGACGAGCGGCAAACTTTGGTCATAAGCGCCCAGAGACAGACGCACCTCATTATCCCCGGCGAGGACATATCCACCATGGACGATTTGGCGTTCGCGTTTGGAAACTTGATAGACAACGGGCTTGTGCTGGCGGAGCCTGCCGGCGGGGGTATCGATGATCAGATCGCCGTCCCGCTCGATTTGAACGTGTTTTGCGTACTTCCAGACCAACCTCACAACGGAGGAATCCGCATGAGGCGCGACGATGAGATCGTACTCCAAGCTACCCCGATCTCCATAAAACTCAGCATCGATACCGCGATAAATCTGCTCGCAACGGACCCGCCCGTAAGTTGGAATGTCGGTCACGGCCTNNATCGAATTGCACTTGCCGCCGCGAAATTGGAACTCGGCTCCTGAAATCTCTAGACCTGAACTTGTGACGTAGATCGCGCGCGCGCCGCTATGGGCCAGAAACTTCACGCGGGGGTTGGCTTGTCCGACGTTGGGCTCGAAGCTCAGGGGTCGTCTCGCGGAGCTTAAAGGAACGCCCCAGGCCAAATGCAAACCAGCGCTCAGAAGAATTATGCTGCCATATCGCATGAAACCTTTAAAGCATGACCATTGCCATCCCGACTTTCTTTGTTTTATATCGGATGCGCTCGCGCATTGCTCTGAAATGTGTCGGATGGAACCGTACAAGCCAACAACTGCCACACTACCAATGACTGCTCGTCCCCCAGCCCGTGCCGTAAAGGGATTCGCAGCCCACTCGTTCAGGTCCGTCTTCGACATTTTGCAACGAATGCCCGTCGGCAGTCGAAAAGCCATGGTTGGTGAGTTGGAGCGTAGTCGGGGTTGATGGTGTCCACTACTCCTGGTCGTTGAAGCGCGGAGAAATAGATCGTCGGCGTAGAAGTGAGCCGCGCTGCCATCCGCNNGGTGGCGCGCCGGTTCCAGGCCTTGCCTTTTTCTTTCGAGACTGCTTCTACGTCTTTGACGTACGCGCCCGCCTGGGTCAGGATGTGATGCAGATCGTTTCCGACGCTGATGAACGGGAAGCCCTTCTCAAGAAATTCGCCGACGCGGGAGGTGCCGAACAGGAACAGGCCCAAGATCACGTTGTTCTTTTTCGCCGCGGCGCGTAGCTTGTCGGTGGCGGCCTGCAGCTCAGGCGACGTGTACATGTCAGGGAATTTGTATTTTTCAAACAGGCCCATCGACATGCAGAGGTCATTTTGGCCGAGGAACAGCATGTCGACGCCGGGGACGGCCGCGATCTCGTCGATGTTCTTGATGCAATCCGCTGTTTCCACTTGCAGGGCGATGATTATGTTCTCGTTGGCCTTGCCTGCGTAGCCGAGCAATCCGGCTTTGTTCATGCTGCGCTGAGGAAAATAAACCGACCGCGTACCTGCAGTGGGATAGCGGGCGCAACTGACAGCTTGCCGGGCTTCTTCGGCGGTGTTGATGTAAGGGACCAGAACGCCGTCAGCGCCCAGGTCGAGCGACTGCTGGATGCCGCCGCGATCATGGTATCCGGCCACTCGAACCATCGATTTGGCTCCGCCGCTCGAAATGCCGGCAAGCATGGCCGACAAGTCTTGAAAACCCATTGGTCCATGCTGGGTATCCACGAGCAGCCAATCGTAGCCGCTGTGGGCCAACTGCTCGGCCACCGTCGGACTGTGCGAATTCAGGAACAAGCCGAGCTTGGGCTGTCCTTCGCGCAGTTGTTTCTTGAACTCAGCTCCACTGAGCGTCTCACTCATTCTTTGCTATCTCCTGGGTTCGCGGCGGGCTTGGAACCAGCCGGAAGCGAATCGTCTCCGGAGCATGATCTCTTGCTAAAGATCCGAGGCGTCCGGTCTCCATGCAGTATACAACGGAGGGGAGAAAGGGAGCTTTCAGGCTTGTGCGTCGTGAACGACATTTCCATTCACGATGGTGAGCACCGATCGGATTTTCTTGATCTCGGCATCGGGCACCGCAAAGTAATCGCGGTCCAAGACTGCGAGATCCGCCAGCTTGCCTGGCTCGATGGAGCCGATCTTTTCTTCCATCCGCAGGAACCAACTGTTGTTGCGCGTGAACAGGTGCAAGGCCTCGGCGCGCGTGAGATGCTGGCCCGGATTCACCTGATCGCCGAACGAATTAACGCCCGTGGTGGCGTAGTAGATGTGCAGCCATGGATTCAAGGGCGCGATATGGACGCCGTCGCCGTGAATGCCCGCCTGAATGCCGTGATCCACGATGGTTCGGAACGGAGGGCCCGCCACCACTTTGGGGTCTGACGAGGTAACCCGGCGGAAGGCGCCCATTTCCACTCCGCAGCCGAGGGCCTGCAGCCTGGTGAGCAGATCGGCGCTGACCTCCGGAACGTGGTGTACCACCCAGCGTGATTTTGTGATGTCGAATTCACGATTCACCGCTTCGTAGCCTTCCACAACCTGCTTCAAGCCGGCCAGATTCTGCACTGCATTTTCGTTGCGCCATCCAGCTTGCCCCACCAGCCGCTGCGCTTCGGTCCAAGTGGCGCCACTCGCGAGCGGCGCGGCCCATTCTCCGATTCCGCCGGTGCGCATCATGTCGTCGCCGAAGAATGGAAATTGGTTGCGAAGGCGTTCCTTCAACTCGGGCAGCTGCGGGTCACTTTGATTCTGCAAGAAATTCATCTGCAGGCGGACGATGGTACAGCCTTCGTGGTGCAGAGCCAGCCACGAATCGTACATGCGGTATTGATCGAGGTTCGACAAAATCTGGTTGGGATGCAGCGGGCCGGGCGTGGGAAACAACACCTGGTCCAGATGCGTGGTCAGGCCCACGCTGGCGGCGTAACGCATGGCGTCGAGCGTGCTTCGTTTCTTGTCGTCGAACGTCTGCATGCGGCGCAGAAGAAAGAGAGCCGAGGCTGAAGGGCCTCCGCCAGTGAATCCGGCGGGAGCGATTACACCGGTTGCGGAGACGTTCACTTTCTTGATGTCGGGATGCACGGGCGGGGCGGCATCCACCGAATCGAAATATGCCTTCCCCAGTGTGTTGGTCGCCGCGGGACCCGTGAAGCGCTCGTAAAGAAGCACCGGATGATCGGGAACCGCTTCGTCCAACTCGGCCAAAGTAGGATGACGATGTTCGGCCCACTGGTTGGGATGCCAGCCGCCCATTGAAGTGATCCACGCCCCGGCCGGCGCATCCTTGCGTCTGGCGGCAAGCGCGGCTTGTACTTCTCGAATGGAAGTGGTGTTTTCAAGAATCGTATGATAGCCGGGACGATTGGCCAGGCTGACGATGTGAATGTGCGGTTCCACCAGGCCAGGCACGACGGTGCGGCCGTGCAAATCGATCACTCGAACGGAGCGTCCCGCCTTGGGCGGACGTCCGCCCACCGCGACGAAGCGGCCATTTCGAATGGTTACGGAATTGACGATCGTGTTAGCAGCATCCAGAGTGTGAATGCGCCCGTTCACCAGGGCCAGCGTGATCTCGTCCCCGGCAACCGCTGCCGGTGTTTGAGCGGACAACAGCGCGCCACTTCCGATTGCGGCTGCAGCCCCCGCGCTGGTGGCGAGAAATCCGCGGCGCGATGGGCCTTCCGGTAGCTTACTCGAGTCTTCACTCATCGGCGATTCCTCCCGGTTAACAAGAAGCCGGATTATATCCACCACCGGACGCGGCGCGCAAGCTTTTCGAGTTTTATCTTTTTCGAGTTTTAACTCAGTCGGCGCCGGACGCTACGACCATGGACGCGCCGAACAGCTTGTTCTGCAACTCGACAAATCGAGAGTCCGAGCGCAGGCCGTCTGCTTTGGGATCCACTTTGGAAAAAAGCAAGGTGTGAGACTTTTCTTCGTACGCCCGCTGCAATTCCTGGAACGCCTCTTCCCTACGTCCCAGCGCGTCGAGCAGCAGTGCGATGTGGTAAGCATCCACGTAATTGGCGTCGCGAGCTGATTGAAGATCATCGAGAATCGCCAGAGCTTCCGCTGTTCGTCCAATGTGGGCGAGGAATCTCGCCTGATTGGCGCGCAGCACGGGAGCGTCCGATCGCGTAACAGCGAGTTGGTATTGCAGCAGCGCCTCACTCGTGCGCCCGGCAAACTCCAACGCTTCGGCCAGGTGGGCCGGGCCGACGTGCGAGCTGGGATGCAGATCCAAATTGCTGGCGGCCCATTCCACTGCGGCGTCATATTCGCGGCTATAGAGGCGCAGCAGCGATCCGATGAATGACAACGGCGCCAGCAACGCGTCGGCCGCCAGCGCGGGCAGCATTAAAGCTCGAGCCTCTTCGATGCGTCCACTGGCGAGGTAAACCATGGCGAGACGGATGTAAACGTGCGCGCAATTTGGACGCTCCCGCTCCAGCACAATCATTTCCCGTTCCGCTTCGCCGAAGTCGTGGTCAAAAACGAACCGCGCGTAGGCGCGATCGAGTCTCAAATCCCAGCTGGATCCGCACAGAGCGACGGCCCGTTCGTGAACTTCCCAAAAAGGCTGCGCCAGACGAACCGGAGCCTGCATCACGAAGCTCGCGAGCATGAGATAGGTGCTGGAGATGCCTTCCCACGCGCGGAAATCGGCGCTATCCTGCCCGGCGGCCTCTTGAAAACAGCGTAGCGCATTATCATAGCCGCGCTGGGTGTATTGGTTCCAATAGTGCCAGCCCCGGCGGATGAGGTCCTCCGATTGCGGAATTTCCAGCCGGTATCCGAACTTGGGTTGACAGTTGATCCAGCGCCCGTACTCGCCGAGCAGATGTTTGATCTCGCCGATGGTGACCGCCACCGTGTGCCTGGAAACCTGATTGCCGTCCCATGCCTCATGGATCATCTGCTTGTAATCCACCAGCCGCCCAGGGTTCTGGATCAGGACTTTCAGAGCGCGGAAGGCCTGCGGCCGCAACCCTATCGGCACTCCATCACGGATTACACGCGTGGTGGCTAAGTTCACTCGAAACGGACCTAAAGCAATCGGCTCGTCCACTCCCAGCACGATGAGAGCCTCCCGAAAATTTGATCGATCCTGGACAATCCAGCACGGAAAATTTGATCGATCCTTGACCTGCGATGGCGTAATTCTATCATAACAATCCGGTGATAAGAGCGGAGAGTCAGGGATCTTGCGTCCGCAAACGATCCAGGCTAGCCGCCAGAAAAGGGGATCTCATGACATCCAAGAAGCTGTCGTCCTTGTGCCTTGCGTTGGTACTTTGCATAGCGTTCGCCGTGCCGCTTCTGTCCCAATCCGCCGGGACAGGCGCTCTCACCGGAACGGTGATCGACCCCACGGGCGCGGTTGTTCCGGGAGTATCGGTTCTCTTGGTAAGCCTTGAGACCAACCAGACCCGCACGGCCACCACCGGCAACGACGGCGTTTACAAATTCTCGCTGATACCTCCTGGCAACTACAGCGTCCGATTCAGCGCGTCGGGATTCAAAACGTCCGAAGTGTCCTCAGTGAGCGTCAACGTGACCGAGACGCCGGTGCTGGATCGCACGCTCGAAGTGGGCGCTCAATCGGACCAGGTGACGGTGGAGGCAACCGCCGAGCTGCTGCAGACCGCCAGTTCCACGCTGGGAACGACAGTAGGTTCCACCACCGTGACGACGCTTCCGTTGAGCAGCCGCAACTACACCCAGATTCTCGCCCTGTCGGCCGGAACCAATACAGGCGCCAACAATGCAACCGCGTTCGGCAAAGGCACTCAGGACATGAGCGTGAATGGCAACGATCCAGGCCAGAACAGTTTTCAAATGGACGGCGTAAACGTGAACAACTTTGCCAATTCGGGCAGCGCCAACGATTCAAGCTTGTACACCGGAATCGGGGTGCCCAGCCCGGATGCGATCCAGGAGTTCAAAGTTCAGACTTCGACTTATGACGCCAGCTACGGGCGAAACCCGGGCGCGAACGTAAACGTAGTCACCAAGTCAGGCAGCAATCAATTTCATGGGACAGCGTTCGAGTTCCTGCGCGACACCATTTTCAACGCCAACGATTTTTTCTACAACCGCGATTCCTGTCCCGCGTACGTCAGCGGCTCTTGCCCGAAACAGGTGCTGAATCAGAATCAGTTTGGCGGAGTCTTAGGCGGACCGGTGATTAAGAACAAGCTGTTCTTCTTCGTCAGCTATCAGGGGACTCGCCAGAAAAATGGCGTATCGTCGTCGGGATTCACCAGTGCATTTCTGCCCCCGATTCCGGCGGGCGACCGCAGCGCGCCTGGCTTCGCCGCTGCGCTCGGTGCGGCGAACTGCGCTGCAAATCACCCTGGAAATCCTAACTTCGGAACATTCGGCGGTCCCAACGTGGCCTGTGATGGATCGAACATCAGCCCGGTGATGCTCAACATTCTCAATCTGAAACTTCCCAATGGTAATTACTATCTTCCCGGCTCGGGAACTTCAGGCTACGCATCAACAAGCTTTAGCGACCCCGCGATTTACAACGAAGATCAAGAGGTGGCCAACTTCGATTATCTGATCACCCCCAAGAACACCCTCGCCGGCCGGTATTTTTTCACCAACAATCCGCAGGACCTGACATTAGGCGGCGAATTGCCCGGTGCGCCGAGCTTGCTGGGTTTCTCAAACACAGACGCGGTTCTGAAGCTGACCACGCTGGTGACGAATACCATCGTTAATGAGGCGCGCATCTCGTTCCAGCGCAACCTGAGCACCGGAAATGCGGCGACACCCCCGGGGAGCGACAACTCGGCGCTCGGCATCACGCCGATGACCCCTGGCGTGGAAAAACCCCCAGGGATCATTTCGATCGCGGGCGGTTACACGATGCTCGGCGTTTTCGGCCCCACCTTCAGCGTGACCAACCAATTGGAAGCGTCGGATCAAATCTCCTGGTCGCGCGGCAAACACACCATTCGCGCCGGCTATGAATTTCAGGACACCCGTTGGCCGATCATCTGGTCTGGCGTGCGCGGGCTCCTGCTGACCGGTACGTTCAACGATTTGCTGGTAGGCCAAGCGGGCAATCTCTTGTCGTGTCTGTACTGCTCCCGCAGCGCTCCGGAAGGCATCGTGCACGGCTTTGCATCTCCCAGCATGAACGCCTTCGTTCAAGACGATTGGAAGGTCAGCTCCCATCTCACACTCAACCTTGGCGTGCGCTGGGAATTTGATGGCGCTCTGAGCGACAAGTACGGGAACCTTACTCAAACCTGGGTGAGCCGCATCCAGGCGGTGCCGATACCGCCTACCGGGCCCACCACGTCCGGCCCCGGAGTGAGCCAATGGGTGGTGCCTAACAACTTCGCCTCGTTCTATGGGCAACCGCCCTCCGGAGTGCTGGTCAACAACAGCAACACTCCCGAAAGAGAGCACGCTCCGCTAAGCAATTTCGGTCCCCGCATCGGATTTGCTTATCAAGCCACCAATAAACTGGTGGTTCGGGGCGGCGCCGGAATTTTCTATGATCGCGTGGGCGCAGACCGGATCATCTACGCCGTGGAACAGGGCAACCCCTACTCGGCCACCGTGGACTTTGGCGTTCCGAACACACAAACGCTGGCGAACCCGTTCCCTTCCACTCCCGTACTCGGCACCTTCTCGTCGCGTTGGGCGAACTTCGCCACCGGTCAGTCGTCCAACCTGAACGTGCCGTTCCTGGATGAAGTTCTGCATACGCCACTGGTCCGCCAGTACAACCTGGGCCTTCAGTATGAGTTCTTACAACACTGGGTGCTGGAAGTGGGTTATGTGGGATCAAGCGGTATCAACTTGCTGGACGAATATCACAATAACAACACGCCATTGCTGGCTAGCCCGAGCGATCCGATCAATGGAATCACAACCAACACCGTCGAGAACATCGCCTTCCGTGTGCCCTATCTGGGCTATCAGGCAGTGGGCGTACGGGGCACGGGCTTCGACGGCACCTCCAACTACAACAGCTTTCAAGCCACCGTTAGAAAGCAGTTCTCGCACGGATTCACGATGCAGGCCGCCTATACCTGGAGCAAGGACCTGACGGATCTCTACGACAGCGTCGCGAACAGCAACAACGCCAGCAACCTTGCCCAGCAATGGGGGCCCGCGGTGTTCAGCCGCCCGCAGCGCTTTGTAGTGAACTATAGCTACGACTTGCCCTTTGGAACGCATAGTGGCATCGCGGGCAGGCTGCTGGAAGGATGGAACATATCCGGGGTGACGCTTCTGCAGGACGGTACGCCCATCACCGTCGCGGATTCCAGTGCCGGCACCATTTACGGTACCGCCGGCAGCGCCAATCAGGCCGGATTCGCCAGAGCTCAAATTGCGCCGGGTATGACTTACGCAAACATTCCTACGCCCGGTGGTGTTGAACAGAGGCTGGGCGGCAATAGCGGCGGCCCGGGTTACTTCAATCCATTGGCATTTGGCCCCGCGCCAGTGATTGGCGACGGCACTGGATACGGCGACTCTGGATCCGGCATCTTGCTGGGGCCGGGCCAATTCAACTGGGATATGTCGGCTTTAAAAACCACGCGCATTACGGAGCGGCAAACCGTGCAGTTCCGGGCGGAATTTTTCAACGCCTTCAATCATCCCCAATTCACCAACCCGAATGCAGGCCAGGGAGCCATTTTCAGCCTTCCCGACCGGGCATCGGGGTCGTTCGGCCAGATTACATCCACCAGCGTTAACCCGCGAGTAATCCAATTCGCGTTGAAATACATTTTCTAAGGTATTGCGCCACGCGCGCGAGACCGAGGCGGGCCTAACTGCTATGAACATAGGCGGTTAGGCCGATCAAGGGCAAAATAATAGCCCGAAAATCCTAAGAAATCTCGGGTTTCTTACCGATAGAATAACGATGTTGTCCGTACTGGCCATCGGAGCGCTTTGTCTAGCATTTGCCGCCTGCGCGCTCGCTTACTGGCAGAACCGCCGCCTTACCGAAAGCCAGCGCGATCAGGAAAAGCTGGAACGTTCGTCCCGCGTGATTGAAGAGGAACGGCGCGTCCTTGAGATGATCGCCAAAGGCTACTCGCTCCGGGAAGTATTGAACGCTCTCACCGCCGCGATTGAACGCATGGCTCCGGATTGCTACTGCACCGTGCTTTTGCTGGACGAGGAGGGAAAGCGCCTCTGGGAAGGGTCGGGTGGAGGGCTGCCGCCTGCGTATATGCAAGGCGTCAATGGGTTGGAAATCGGCCCCGAAGTGGGTGCTTGCGGGTCGGCCGCGTTTCGAAACGAAACCACCATTATTGAAGACATCGCAAACGATCATCGCTTTGGCCCGGCGAAAGACTTCGTGATGAGCTTCGGGCTGAGAGCCTGCTGGAGCGTGCCGATCCGGGATTCCAAGCAAAAGGTGCTGGGAACCTTCGCGATGTACCACAAGCAGCCCGCCAAGCCGCGCGATCGCGATTTGCGTGTGGTGGAAGCAGGCGCACACCTGGCCGGCAATGCCATCGAACGGCTGCGCGCCGAGGAGAAATTGCGGGAGAACGCCGAGCGCATCGCCATGGCGGAAAAGGCCGCCGCTTTCGGAATCTGGCAGACCGACCTTGTTACCGAGAAGCTGTCGTTTTCAGAGGGATTCGCGGCACTGGTGGGTTTATCGGGTAAGCCATTACACATGCACCTGGATCAATGGCGAGAGATGATCCACCCCGACGATCGCGAGGCGCTGAAGGGCACGGCGCAAAAAGCGATCGCCGAAAACGGATCGTTCAGCTCCGAGTTCCGGGTTGTAACTCCGGAGGGCGCGGTGCGTTGGATGCGCTGTCAATCCGGAGTGACGGCGGAAGAGGGCCAGCCCAAATTGATCAGCGGCGCAATGATCGATATCACGCAGGAGAAGGAGATGCTGCTGCGCCTGGAGCAGGCCTTGGCGGCAGCCGACGCTGCCAATCGAGCCAAGTCGGAATTCCTGGCCAACATGAGCCATGAGATCCGGACGCCGATGAACGGGATCATCGGAATGACGGAGCTGACGCTCGAGACGGAACTGGATCTCACGCAGCGCGAGTACTTAAACGCCGTCAAATACTCGGCGGATTCGCTGTTGAGCGTGATCAACGAAATCCTGGATTTTTCGAAAATTGAAGTAGGCCGGCTGGCGCTGGATCCGATTGAGTTCAATTTGCGGGATCATCTGGGCCATGCCATGAAATCGCTCAGCGTCGGGGCGCACCAGAAGGACTTGGAACTGGCCTGCTTCGTGGAACCCGAACTGCCGGAATTCGTGGTCGGCGATCCGGTGCGTTTACGGCAGATAGTACTGAATCTGGCGGGAAATGCGGTCAAGTTCACCGATTGCGGCGAGGTGGTGCTGCGGGTAGAAGCGGAACCGAACGGCCCAGACAACCTGAATTTGCACTTCTCCATTACCGACACCGGTATCGGCATCCCGAAGGAGAAACAGAAACTCATCTTCGAGCCATTCACCCAGGCCGATACATCCACAACCCGGCGGTATGGCGGTACGGGACTGGGCCTGTCCATTTCCATGCGTTTAATTGAGATGATGGGCGGCCGCATCTGGCTGGAAAGCGAAGTGGGCAAGGGATCTACGTTCCACTTCACGGCGCCATTTGGGATAGCGCGGGACGCGACTATTCGGCCCAGCGTGATTGACCCCGCGATTCTGGATAACCTGCGCGTGCTGGTGGTGGACGATAACGCGACGAATCGGCAAATCCTGGAAAAAACGCTCAGCTACTGGCGCATGCGACCGACGGCTGTATCGAATGCCATGGCAGCTCTCAATCTGTTGCGGGAGGCGAAGGCGTCCGGGGTGCCCTTCGTTCTGCTCGTTGCGGATTGTCACATGCCCGATATGGACGGATTCATGCTGGTGGAGCAGATTCAGCAATCGCCCGAGCTGTCGAATCTGGTGACCATCATGCTAACCTCAGGCGGCCAGCGCGGCGATGGCTTGCGCTGCAAGGAGCTGGGTATTGCGGCTTATCTGATTAAGCCGGTGCTCCAGGCGGATCTGCTGGACGCTTTGCTGCAGGTGCTGGCGTTGCACGACCACATAGCCCAGCCGGCGAAGGTGATCACGAGACATTCACTGCGCGAAGGCCGGCTGCCACTACGCATCCTGCTGGCAGAGGACAATCTCGTAAATCAGAAGCTGGCCTCGCGCTTACTTGAAAATCAGGGCCACACCGTGGTGGTGGCCGCCGACGGCGCTCAGGCGTTGGGCACTTTAGAGAAGCAGAACTTTGACCTGGTCCTGATGGACGCGCAGATGCCTGTAATGGATGGGTTTGAATGTACGGCGGCGATCCGGCGGTTGGAACAGGCCACGCGCGCGCATATTCCGATCATTGCCATGACCGCACATGCCATGGTGGGCGACCGGCAGCGATGCCTGCAGGCCGGTATGGACGGCTATATCGCGAAGCCAGTTCACGCGCACGAGCTTTTCGAAACCATCGAAATGGTTCTCACGCATGTGGAAAAGGCCGCGGCCGAGCAAACTTCGCAGCCGACTCATAGTTAATAGCTGCTTGGCCAGCGCCGCGGTTAAACTGAAGTACGAATGACGCGCACACCGGTGCAGTCCCAAGTGCTCGTCAACAATATCGAAATCGTCCTCTGGGAGTGGCCCGGCGAGGGACCGCCCGTTTTCTTTTGTCACGCTACGGGGTTTCACGCGCGCATCTGGGATCAGGTGATTGCGCGCCTGCCGGGGCGTCATTGCTGCGCATTTGACGCACGGGGGCATGGGCGCAGCAGTAAGCCCGCTCCTCCGTATCCTTGGCGAAGCTTCGGCACGGATATAGCAGCGCTGGCCGACCGCCTGGGCCTAACGGGCGCACTTGGCGTGGGACATTCCATGGGCGGCCATTCGGTGACACTGGGCGCGGCCCTTCGGCCCGCAGCGTTCTCATCGCTGCTGCTGCTCGATCCGGTGATCCGCGCGAAAGATCAATATGTTGGACCTTGGAAGAAGACCGAGTTCGTGACCAAACGACGAAATCAGTGGACGTCGGCACGCGAGATGTTCGAGCGCTTCGAAAACCGGCCGCCGTTCGAATCCTGGGATCGCGCAGTGCTTGGCGACTATTGCGATTACGGGCTCCAACCGGATACCGCAGCCTCAATCCATACCGCAGCCTCAATCCATAATGCTGGCTTCATTCTGGCCTGCCCGCCTACGGTAGAAGCATCTATCTACGACGGCAGCACGGCGGTAGAAACCAACATCTATCCTGAGATTGCGACCATTCAGATCCCGGTACACGTGGTTCGCGCCGGACGTAAAGGCGATCCGTCAAACTTTATGGGGTCGTCACCAACGTCGCCCGATTTGGCTGCGAGCTTCGCGCGCGGAACGGATACGTGCGCGGCCGAGTATTCGCATTTCATCCCGATGGAGGGGCCTGGTTTTGCGGCGAAAACGATTGCCGAAGCTCTGGCCCTGCTTTAATAAAGAAAGTGTCCATCGAAGAACAGTTGACATATTTGAAGAAGGGGCTGGCGGACCTGATCCGCGAAGAGGACCTGCGCGAGCGCTTGATCCAAGCCGAGAAGGCCGGTCGTCCGTTGCGCGTGAAAGCGGGTTTCGATCCCACGGCGCCGGATCTGCATCTCGGGCATACGGTGCTTTTGCGCAAGATGAAGCACTTTCAGGATCTGGGGCATCGGGTGATTTTTTTGATTGGCGATAACACCGGGCTGATCGGAGATCCCACCGGACGCAATACGATGCGGCCTCCGATGACGCGCGAAGAGATCGACAAGAACGCCGAGACTTACAAAACCCAGGTGTTCAAGATCTTGGATCCGGCGAAGACCGAAGTGAGGTTCAACAGCGAATGGCTGGAGCCGATGAAATTCGCCGACATTGTCCGATTGTGCTCGAAATACACCGTGGCGCGCATCATGGAGCGGGACGAATTCACTAAGCGCTTCCGGGACGGGACGCCGATTTTCGTGCATGAACTCCTGTATCCGCTGGCGCAAGGCTACGATTCGGTGATGTTGGAATGCGACGTGGAGATGGGCGGCACCGATCAGCGGTTCAACTTGCTGGTCGGGCGGGAATTGCAACGCGATTCGGGGCAGCCGCCGCAGATTGTGGCTACCGTTCCGCTGCTCGAAGGGACCGACGGCGTGGAGAAGATGTCGAAGTCCAAAGGCAACTACATCGGCATCACGGAGCCGCCGAAGGTGATGTTCCGCAAAGTGATGGGCATCAGCGATACGCTGATGTGGCGCTATTGGGAATTGCTCACCGACAAGAGCTTGACCGAGATCGTGGCCATGAAGGCTGAGGAGCCGATGCAGGTGAAGATGCGGCTGGCGCAGCAAATCGTGGCGGATTTTCATTCGACGCAAGCGGCCGAACAGGCGCAGGCGGATTTTCAGCGGGAAGTGCGAGAGGGCCAGCAGCCGGATGATATCGAGACGTTTCGATTGACCAATGATATCGGCAACAGCCTGCCAAAGATTTTATTGGCCGCGGGCCTGGCCGATTCGCGTACCGATGCGGAGCGGAAGATAAAATCCGGCGCGGTTGAGATTGACGGCGAACGGCATACGAACGT
>PKZC01000364.1 GCA_003132905.1 Bryobacterales bacterium
ACTTCTACGTCGCGCACCCAAATCCGACGTACTGCACCTCTTCTTCAAGCTGCAGGCCGAATTGCTTCCGGACGCGCGATTTCAGTTCCACGATCAATTCGCAGAGTTCCGCCGCCGTGCCGCCGCCGGCATTGTAAATAAGATTGGCGTGGTAATCCGCCACGTGAATTCCGCCGCTTCGCATGCCCTTGGCGCCCACCTCTTCCAGGAAATAGGCCGACGGCGCTTTTCCTTCGCGCACCACCCGGTTGGGAATCTGACGGCGAACGGACTCGGGCAGTTCGGACAAAATCAGGTTCTTGAAAATGCTGCCCGCGCACTTCATGGTGGGCGGATATTTTGCGAGACGAACTTGGAAGATTTCATCGGCGCTCCGGCGCAGATCGTCGGTTGCGGCCGGAGTCATGTTGAGCTCAACGCTCAGAATGATCCAGTCTTTATGCTGCTTGAAGGCGCTCTCCCGATAATGAAACTGGCATTCGGCGGCAGTGAACGATCGTACGGCCGGGCCATCCAGAAACCGGACCGCTTGCACCCGCTCGTCGATGGAATGGCCGTAAGCGCCCGCATTTCCATAGACGGCCGCACCCACCGATCCCGGAATTCCGGTCATGGTTTCCAGGCCGCGCAGTCCGTGATCGATACAGTAATCCACCAGAGCCTGTAGCTCGGCTCCAGCTTCGGCACGCACCGTTGCGCCATCACGATCAATCGTTCGTGCGGCGAATCGCAACACGATTCCGTCGAAGCCCTGGTCGGAAACGATCAGGTTGGTTCCGCTACCGATCACGACGTACGCGGCTCTACTGAGCTGTGCCAGTTGCAAGGCTTCGGCAAAGGCAGGTTCCGACTCCGCCACGACGAACACCGCGGCTGGCCCTCCGATTCCGAAGCGAGTTTGGCCACTCAGCAGCGTCCCCTCCGAGACAGATACATTGGGAATGCGGGCAAGCTGATCGATGTTCTCTCTGGGCACGCTCATCTTGTCAAATTATAAAGGAGCGTTTCTTGAGATCTGCCTTTGCTGGTTTTCCGCCGGAGATGGTCCGGTTCTTTCGCAGTCTGAAACGCAACAACCGGCGCGAGTGGTTTCAGCCGCGTAAGCATCTTTTCGAGCAGCACGTGAAAACGCCGATGCTGGAACTGGTGAGCGCCCTCAACGTCGAACTAGCGAAATTTGCACCTGAGTATGTCACCGAACCCAAGAGCGCGATCTTTCGGATCTATCGCGATACCCGTTTCAGCTTGGACAAGACTCCCTACAAGACGCACATCGCGGCCTCATTTGCGCGTCGCGGCGGCGAGCGGCTGGGAACCGGAGGTTTCTATTTCAGCATCTCGCACGAGGTGCTGGAAATCGCCGCGGGCATTTGGCATCCCGATCGCGACGTGACGCTGTTAGTGCGCAACCACATCGCGGAAACGCACCAGGAACTCAGCCGGATTCTGGCCGGTAGGGCACTGCGCAAACTGGCAGGCGATTTGCAGGGAGACGCACTGAGCCGGTCGCCCAAAGGCTTCGACCCAGCGCATCCGGCGGCCGGGTTCATCAAGAGAAAAGATTGGATCTTAGACGTAACGCTCGATGCCACTCAGGCGACAACGCCGCAGCTCTACGCCGCGCTGGTGGAGCGGTTTCGAGTGATGGCGCCTTTTCTTACTTATCTCAATCGCCCGCTATTGTCTCGAAAGCCGGCTAGGGATTTACTAGCAGATCATTGGTAACAGAAAACACGCCCGGTACTCCGTTCGCGGCGATTCCGGCGCGCTCTTTATCTCCGGCATTGCCTACCGCGCCGGCTAAAGTAACGTGCCCGTTTTTCACCAGGATGTGAATGGTAGGAACCGCGCGCAGGCTATACATTTCAAGGCCCGGCTGGCCGTAGATCGCCCGGTAGACAGCCCTACGGATCTGATCGTCCATCGGCGATAGCGGCAAAACCTCAATGTTATTGACTACGTTTTGTACGCCCTCAATTTTCTTGACCGCCTTCTCGGCATCTGTTTTGATCACCGGATTTGTTACTTGTCCTTCTAATGTAACCGTGTAGCCATTCACTTTGTAAGCGAGATTATCGAACACGCTGTAGTAAGGCAGCATAATCAGTTCGTGGCGTACCTCGCGAACGATTCTATCCTCTCCCTTGGACGACACGCCAGTGTCGGTACGTTGCCCAAAAAGCACGCTGGAAACCAGCAGCGACGCAGCTAGCAAATGACTAAGCTTCATAAACTTCCCCTGAGCTTCATAAACTTCCCCCGCGCGTTAGACGCTCGTGACGGAGGCTTGTGACGCCATCAGTTCGAAGAATTCTTTTAGGAATCGAGACGGCGTAGGGGTCTCCGTGCGGCTGGTTTGTTGGGGAAAGGGTACCGCACGGAGACGTAGCTGCTTAGTTGATTAGGTGGACGAATCAGGCGAGCAGCAGGTTCCGGGGAAATAAGATACGCTGGGGCGGGCTCCTGCTTGTGTATTTAGCGCCGAATGCTCCTATAATTAGGACCAATTAGATAAAAACGCCAACAGAACTGATTACCTTAAAGCGAGGTACCGTTACTGTTAGTAAGTACCGTGACTTTAGTTCTATCACTCCTTGGGGTACGCGTCTGATATCGTTGAACGCGAATTCGTCGCAATTCACCGACCGCGGGCCTTATTGCGGGGCTGCGGGACCACTTAACTCAAGGAGAATCAACATGAAAAAGCTGACAATGTCACTCTGGCTCGCACTCGCCGCCGCCGGAATCTTCGCCATTCAGGCCATGCCGTCCAAGCACAACATAACGATGGACATGCCGCTTCCCACCTGCCCCCCGGATTGCCCCCTCAAGTAAATAAATGTAACGCGGCAGGGCGTTTCTTCCGTTGGGCTTCCTGCCGCAATACTATTATTCGCTCGGTAGCGGGAGCGGCCTAAAGACGCTAAACCATAAAACAAAACAAAGCGTGAGGGCTGAAGCCAAATAGCTGTTCACGAACATAGCGCGGCTCCACCCCATGCCAATAAGGAATGTGGCAATGGCATAAATGCCGAAGTATAGCGTCAGCATACCTTCGTGCCGAAATACACTGCTCGTTACGCCGTTGTGAACTGCGATTAAGTACAACGCAGCAGAGAGAATGAGAAAAATCGCCAGGACACTCGAAACGTAGCGGGTAACGAGGAAGCCGAAGTGCATCACGGCGATTAAGTGCGAAGTGCCCGCACGCGCCAACTCCGCCTTGACAGGAATCCCCGCTGAGACCAATGCCGTTAAGAGCGCAAAAAGAAGTAGGGGACGCGTTTGCCGAACCACCGCTTCGTGACCCCTCCACATGCCAGAATGCACTTCCAGCGTCACCGCAATTTGGGCTAGCAGAATGACGGGCTCGGCACAGAGCCAGTAATACGTATAGGCAAGAGGCAGACGCGGGCCATTGGCGCCTCTCATGAAATAGATCCCACACAGAGAGGAAAGCACGGAAACGGCCAGATAGATCGTAAATACGGGGTAGCTTTTAGCCAACCGCGTCCATACCAAATACAAGCAAAACAGGAACTGCACAACAATCGAGCTGTACCACAGCAGGTAGGTCGTGTCGAGCATGGTTGCGTCTTGTCAGCGCTGCCGATACGAGGCCGTTCCGGGGACGCTCGTCTTGACCGCCAGTTCTTTTACTTTTTCTTGGTTGTGCCTTTCTTTGCGTCTGGGTTTTGGTAATTCGTCTGAATGGTTGCGCCGATCATCTGCAGCATGCCCTTGGCTGCGTCCGAGAACTGACCCATCGGGTCGAGTTGAAGATACTTCTCCAGCGCGTCCTTCATGCCATCCGGCGCCACTATTTTGCCATCCGATCCGGTAACCAGTTTGGCCGACAGAGCCGTTGCATATTGAAATTGTGCGTCAGCGTAATCGGGATTGGCTTCGATCGACTTCTTGAAAGCCACTTCGGCTGCCGCCGCCTGCCCGTTGTTTACGAACACGGCGCCCAGATTATAGTAATAGCGTCCGGCGTTGGTCGGATCCAGCTGCGCGGCCTTGTTCAACTCATTCTGGGCTTCATCAAACTTCTTGGCCTTGGCCAGAGTCAGGGCGTAATTGTTGTGGTAAGCCGGATTGTCGGGCTTCAGCGCGATCGCTTTGGAGTAGGCTTCGAGCGCCTTGTCCAGGGGCGCCTGCTGGTCTGCGCCCGTTTTGGTTGCCGCCAGTCCTACATATGCATCCGCCAAGTTGGCCCAGATCACGTTCTGATTGGGATCCATCTCAACGCCCTTTTGAAAAGACTCCACGGCGGCGTCATAGTTCTTGGCGGTCAGCGCGTCCTTCCCCGCGTTGAAGATGTCGTTCAGAGCCTTGTTCTTGGCCATGATGGCCGCGTTCTCTTTGGACTGCTTGTCGAGCGCTTCCTTCTGTTCCTTGCTCATGCCACGTTCTTGTTCCGGCGTGGCGGTGCCAGACGCGACGGCTGCCTGTGTTGATTTCTGCTGTTCGGCGCTCTGCTTCAGATCGAACGACACAGTGACGGGATCGCCCAGTTGGGTCTTTACTCCCGTGGTCTCGTCGCGCTTCTGCCCGTCAACGGAGACGCTGATCGTGTAAGTGCCCGGGAAGGGAAGGCCGTTGTAGATGTAGTGGCCTTTCTTGTCAGTCTTGGCGCCTTTGTAGGTGCCCTTCATGTCCTGGCGTTCAATAAGAATCACGGCCCCTTTGACCATTTGGCCATCCGGACCTTTCACATCTCCCTCGATCGCCGCAATCTGCGCCCACGCGGCGCCGGCGAAGAGCATGAAACAGAAACTGCCTAATATGTACCCGCGGGACTGAGCGAGCATACGTTTTTCCTCCCCAGGAATTCAACTTTCACTTTTCAGCATACTACGATGCATATCCACGTGGCAGGACTTTCAACCTTGTATCCAACCCCGGGGCGGTCGCATCTAACACGAGCAGCGAAGAGAATCTGACCAGGAGCGTTGGCGAAGTCGTGACGCCCCAGTTATAATAGAGCAAATTCGGGGAACCATGAGCGGGCGTGTATTTGTTGTGCTTCTTCTTGTAGGATCGGCGGCGTTCGGCCAAGATCCTTTGTCGAAAGCGGAGGACCTTTATCACCGGACCGAGTACCAGACATCGTTAACGATGATCCGCGAAAGTGGTCTGGCAAGTGCCGTTGCCTACTGCTTAGCCGGTAAAGACCACTTCATGCTGGGTGAGTATAAAAAAGCAAGCGAGGCGTTTGAACGAGCCTTCGCCCTGGATCAGGCCAACGCGGATTATGCACTGTGGCTGGGACGCAGCTTTGGACGGCGTGCCGAGACAGCTTCCCCGTTCTTCGCTCCGAGCTACGCTTCGAAAGCGCGAGGATACTTTGAAAAAGCGGTAGCCCTGGATCCGAAGAATGAGGAAGCGTTGAGCGATCTGTTTGATTACTACTTGGAAGCGCCGGGCTTTCTGGGCGGCGGCTTCGACAAAGCGGAAGCGATTGCCAAACGAATTGCCGAACAGAATCCGGCCGAAGGCCACTTTGCTCAAGCGCAGTTGGCGGATCGGCGGAAGCAGTTCGACACCGCCGAAGAACAGCTTCGCCGGGCGATCGATTTGGCGCCGCGCAAAGTGCGACGCGTGCTGGATTTAGCGCGGTATCTGGCCAAGCGCGGACGAATTTCAGAAAGTGAAGCTGCCTTCAACCACGCCAAGGAACTGGCGCCGGACGCACCCGAAGTCAGCTTCGCTCGGGCACAAACCTACATTGAACAGAAGCGCAATCTGGAGCAAACCAAGGCTCTGTTGCACCAGTATCTGAGGAGCAATCTGACTCCCGACGATCCCTCGCGCCAGCAGGCCGAAAAGCTGCTTCAGGAAGCATCCGGCGTCTGATGTATTTTGGGGAAGCGCTCCGCTTCAGCGTGCAGGCGCTACGGGCCAACAAGTTTCGCAGCTTCCTGACGGCGCTCGGACTGATCATCGGGAATGCCTCGGTCATTTTGGTTGTTACCATTTCGATCGCCAGCCGCGATTACATCCTGGACCTGATCCGCGGCGTGGGATCGAACCTGATCTACGCGCAATATTCGGCCGGCACGAACTCATCCACCAAGGTAGACGCGGACTTCATCAAGATGTCCGACGTAGAAGCAGTGCGGCAACAACTGGGGTCGCGCATCGTCGCGGCTACTGGCGTCATGTCCAACTCCGGTCGGTTGCTGATCAATGGAAAAGAACAGGATGTTTCCGTAATCGGCACCGATGAATACTATCCCGAGGTTCGCAATATGGCGCTGCTCTCGGGGCATTTCATCGATGTCGGCGATGTGCAAAGCCGCCAGCACGTGGTGATGCTCACCGAAAAACTGGCTATTCGGCTCTATGGCAATGTGCAAGACGCCGTGGGCCAGGTGATCAAGCTGTACGATCTGCAGTTCACCGTGGTTGGGACGTTCAAGGAGCGCACGGGGACTTTTGGGATCTCGGAAATCACGAACGAAACCGTGGTGATGCCGATCACGGTGATGAAGCTCTTTGTTCCCGTGGAGCGGATCGATCCGATGTATATCCAAGCGCGGCTGTCTTCAGACGTGCGACCTCTGACGGCGGCGATCAAACAGGTGCTGGAGAGCAGGCATCGCGCCGGCGCACGCTATGACGTGGATAATTTGTCCGCCATTCTGGATGCGGCGCAGCGCATCGCGCTGGTGATGACCATTGTGCTTGTTCTGGTGTCGACCATTGCGCTGGTTATCTCGGGAATCGGCATCATGAACATCATGCTGGTAACAGTGACGGAACGCACGCGCGAGATTGGCCTGCGCATGGCAGTAGGTGCGTCGCGGCACGCCGTGCTGGAGCAGTTCCTCACGGAATCGATTGTCATCAGCATGGCCGGGGGGCTCATCGGCATCCTGGTGGGGATCGCAATTCCTCTGAGCTTCCGGTTTTTCACGAACGCGCTGCGGGTGCCGTTTTTTACGGCGGCTATCCACCTTCCCATCTCGCCTACATCAATCCTGGTGGCCTTCGGAGTCTCGGTAGCGGTGGGAGTGATTTTTGGAATGCTGCCCGCCAATCGTGCTTCGCAGCTCAATCCGACCGAGGCTTTAAGATACGAGTGACGCCTTGACATGCGAGTGAGCCGTTGCGATATGAGTGACGCTTTGGCGTCACCTGTGAATCGCGCGCCCGTACCGAATTGCATCCGCATCCGTATACAATTAATAGGATCGAAAGCGAGCCGGTTGGCTAGAACATTTTTGGGAGGATTGTCTGAAGAAGCTTGTCACTGTCAGCATGTGGGTTGTTCTCTGTGGATCTTGCGCCGACGCTCAGCAACCGCAACCGGATGCGCAACAAACCCCGCCTCCACCGCCCGCCCCCAGCTCCGGGACGTCCTCATCCTCGTCGGCTCCAGCTCCGCCATCGGAACGGCGTTTTTCGGGTGGCATCACTTTATCGGGCATGGGACTGGCCCTCGTCCCGGGAGCTTCCAGCACGGTGAACAACACGTCCGAGATCAGCACGCAATATCAAACCACGGGTGCATCCGAGCGGCTTGGATATGGGCTCACAGTGCAGGCGCGTGTGGCCGGCCATTTCTATGTCGATCTGAGCGCGCTGCTTCGGCGCATCGGCTATCAGCTCGACACCACGGTCTCAACGACAACCACGAGTGTCTTGAACGGCACCAGCTTTCCCGTCACCAGCAGTACCAGCACGCATGAGGACACGCGCGCCCGATTGATCGACGTTCCGCTTCTGCTGCGTTATTACGGCACGGGAAAACGTCCGCGCAGCCCGCGTTGGTTTCTTGAGGTAGGGGGATCATGGCGTCTGGCGAACGATATCCGCACCTCCATCGACAGCACCGATGATTCCGGGAACCTTACCTGCTGCACGACCACGGCCACGGTCCCTAAGCATAGTTCCGCGATCGGAATGGTTGCGGGCGCTGGAATTCAGCTAATGGATGAGTTCGGAATAAAAGTTGTGCCGGAATTCCGCTACACCCGGTGGGTGAATCCGATCTTTGAGAATATCACCACGAACACCGAGCGAAACCAGATAGAAGCCGCGATTTCGCTGACGTTCTAGTGGCTGGCTTCCACCGGCGGCGTGCCGTAAGTGTGGAACGATTCGATGGTCTTCAGGCCCCAGGCCTGCCCCTTCTTGCGCTCGGCTTCCGACCAGCGGATGGGCTTCCAATCGGGCGCCAGGATCAACCGCGCGCCCGCGTTCGCCACTTCCACGCGATTGCCGCCGGGCTCATAAACGTACAGGAAAAACGTCTGCTGGATAGCGTGCTTGTGTGGTCCGGTTTCGATGTAGACGCCGTTCTCGAGGAAAATGTCGGCGGCGCGCAGCACATCCTCGCGGCTATCCACCGCGTAGGTCACGTGATGAAAGCGGCCCTTGGTTCCGGTGTGGTCGCGCGTGTACGCAAAATCGTAGCTCTTATTGGTGCACGTCATCCACATGGCGGCTTCTGAGCCATCGTCCAGCACAATCTGCTCGGTGAGCCGGAAGCCCAGGTACTTTTCAAAAAAGGCGCGATTGGCTTCGATGTCCACGGCCAGCCCATTGAAATGATCCAGTCGGCGCACGTTGATCCCGCGAGCCGGGAAGCGCTGAGCCTGGTTCTTGAGAGCGGGTTTCAGTTCGGGCGGCGCTTCATACCACTGGGTCTCATAATAGAGCTCTATTTTGTGGCCATCGGGATCCTGGCAGACGAACGCCGGTCCATGCGCCAGATCTCCGTCGTTCCACCCGATTCCATACCCGGACTCTTTCACCGCCGCCACGCGCCGTTCGAGCGCTTGCGGACTGCGTGCGCGAAAAGCTACATGACCCATGCCGGGCAGATTTGACGCGGTGAGCTTCAAGGTGTGGCGCTCGTAGTCATCCCAGCCGCGCAGATAAACGGAATCGCCTTGACGCCCGCTTTCAGTCATGCCCAGCACATTCACGAAGAAAGCCAGGCTTTCTTCCGGCTTGGGCGTCAGCATTTCCAAGTGGCCCAAGTGGGCCAGATCCATTATGGGTTCCATTAGGATGATTAATTTTGCTATTGAGCGTTTTCTTTGGCTTTGCTGGGGCCGCCGTCTTCGGCCGAACCGCTAAATACCTTGCGGCCGTCGGGCAGGATTACTTGACGCGCGTTGGCTGTTTTGTCGTCGTTCTTGGCGCGGAAGCCTTCCACCGTCACCTCGTCGCCGGCCTTCAATGAATTGCGAGTCCATCCCATCCGGGCCAGCGTGTTCGGCGCGCCGTTTTCACACTGCCAGTGCTGGACGTTGCCCTGTTCGTCTTTGACGTCCAAATAGATCCAGACGTGCGGGTTCGTCCATTCCACTTTGGTTACGGTCCCCTTCAGCGTCACCGGTTGCTTGACGTCAAACTCGGCCGCGAATGAATGATGCGCGAAGGCGGGCAAGCTGCCAAAGGACAATGCCATGCTCGCCACTAAGACACAAAAAAGTTGTGTTTTCATTTCACCAGATGCTCCGTGATCTCTTTGTTGTTCTCTTCGCACGAATACTCCATCAGCTCCCACTTGGGTTTCAGCGTGAAGACGCGCTTATTGGTAAACGGTTTGGTGTACGCTTTCGGATCGTCCACGGTCACCTCGTAAGCCAGATGCGTCGGATCGGCTCGGCTGAAGCGCTGGATCACGTGCAGTTGATCGCTGTGCGGATGGCCGATGGTGTCGAGGCGCGTTTTATCGTTGAAGCCGATGCTATCCACCACCAGCGTGTCGCCATCCCAATGCCCAACGGAATTGCCCATCCACGTGGGGTCCGGGTCTTTGGGATGGTCGCGACCATCGGTGGGAACAACAATAAACGTATTCCACGCCTCGAAGAGAAGGGCCACGCGCTTGGGCATCTGGAAAATTTCGAGCGGCATGGGCGTATTCATTTGGCGTGTCAGACCAGCCGGCAGGCAGTGCGCTGTGTAGTCGAATTTGCTGGGGTCGTACGCCTTGAAATCCGCTTCTCCCCACGCCGTGAAGGGTAGTGGCCCGATGCCTCGCGACATGTCGGGTGAATAGGGGATATCCCATACGCCAGTGAGATCCGGTTTGCCGTCAGGCAGACGCGGTACTTGGCCTGGATTGTCGCTCTTGGCATCATTCCAGGCGGCGGCCGGCTTTTTGGAAACCGACTGTTCTACGGCCGGCGCAACTGCATCAGATTGCGCGAAAGCGAATGCGGATAAGCCAAAGAATGCGGCGAACGCAGCGGTAGAACTCAAAGCAGCGGTAGAAATCAAATATGTGCGGAAATGGTTTGTCACGTGGAACCCTCCCAGGCTGGGCTGGACGGAGCTGAATCTCTTCGTGTTTTACTATATCACTGTGAGATCCACGCTCTTCTTGTTCCTGATTGCTTGCGGCGCAGGCGTTGTTTTGGGACAAACGAACGAGTCGCCCTTGTTCGCCTTGCCTTACAGTCCCAGTCTGGATGCGTCTTCGATGGACCGGTCCGTCGACCCGTGCACCGACTTTTATCACTATGCATGCGGCGCTTGGATCAAGAAGAATCCGATCCCGCCCGATCAGGCTCGCTGGGACGTTTATTCCAAACTCAATGAGGACAACGAGCGGTTTCTGTGGGGCATTCTGGTTGAAGCGTCCAAGCCAAGCGCCGACCGGAATGTAGTAGAGACCGAGATTGGCGACTACTTTGCCGCTTGCATGGATCAATCCGCCATCGACAAGGCTGGGATCGCTCCGCTTAGACCGCAACTAGAGGCGATCGCAGGCCTACATTCGCTACGTGATTTGCCCGCGTACCTGGGGCGGCAGCATCTGGAAATCGCCGGCGACGGCATGTTGTTTGGATTTGGATCCAATCAGGATTTTGAGGACTCCAGCCGCGTGATCGCATTTACCAACGCTGGTGGTCTGGGCCTTCCCGACCGCGATTATTACACCAAGACCGACGCAAAGTCCGTCGAGACTCGCCAGAAGTATGGAGAGCACGTGCAACATATGTTCGAGCTGCTCAATGAAAAGCCGGCGCTGGCGAAAGCTCACGCGCAAATTGTAATGGAAATTGAGACGGCACTGGCGAAGGCGTCCCTCACTCGCGTGGAGAAGCGGGATCCCTACAAGCTGTTCCATAAAATGACTCCCGCGCAGTTGCAGGCGCTCACTCCAGCGTTTCACTGGGCCGATTACTTTGAAACCAGCCATGCCCCGGATACTTCCGTGATCAACGTAAGCGAACCGGGCTATTTCAAGGAGATCCAGGCGCTGCTTCAAGCCCACAAGCTGGATGACTGGAAGACGTATCTACGCTGGCATCTAGTGCATTCCAAAGCGCCGTTTTTGCCCGCGGCTTTCGACAACGCGAATTTCGATTTTTACAGCAAATATCTGCGCGGGCTAGAGCAGATGCCTCCGCGCTGGAAGCGTTGCGTGCGGCGCGTGGATGGCGATATCGGTGAAGCGCTAGGCCAGGAATTTGTTGCGAAAACCTTTGCGCCGTCCACCAAGNNATTGAATCGGCGATGGAGAGCGAGATCAAGCAACTGCCGTGGATGGGCGACGAAACCAAACAGCGCGCGCTTGAGAAACTACACGGGATCGTCAATAAGATCGGATATCCGGACAAATGGCGCGATTACAGCTCCATCCAAATCTCGCGCGACGACTATTTTGGCAATGTGGACCGCGCCACGCTGTTCGAGTCCAAGCGCGAGCTGGCGAAAATCGGAAAGCCCGTGGATCGCACAGAGTGGGGGATGACGCCGCCCACCGTAAATGCTTATTACGATCCGCAGATGAACGA
>PKZC01000409.1:0-20104 GCA_003132905.1 Bryobacterales bacterium
GACTTGCTGTTTCTTTTCTTCGGTCAAGACATTCACTCGACGGAGGGTATACCTCACGTCATGGTCAATGTCCTGGGCTTAGCTCCGTTGGCCGCTTTTCAAGTGATCCTCATTGGCCGCTTTTGGGTGATCCCCGAGGCTCTTTCTCTTAGACATGGCCCTAATGGTGAAGCCATGGTGACTAAAGTCACGGCGCGCGGCAGGCTGGCGGCATGATACTGCTAGTAGCAGTGGATAAAGTAGCCGCTCTCAGACGCACTGTATTATTTGGAAATCTCCAGCCTGAAGAATTGATAGAACTGGCCGCGCTGGCGCGAAAGCGTGAACTGGCCAAAGGGGAACTGCTGTTTCTGGCCGGGGAGAAGGCTGCGGGACTATTTGTGATTGCTTCTGGCCGAATTCGAGCTTATCGCGTAAACGCGCAGGGTCGCGAGCAGACCATCCATATGGAGGGCGAAGGCGCCACGCTGGCCGAAGTGCCGGTATTTGACGACGGACCATACCCTGCAACCGCTGTCGCCGAGGAACCCACTTCGGTCCTGTTTCTCGAGAAGAGCGATGTCCGCCGCTTCATGCTGCTGCATCCCGACGTGGGCCTCACGGCTCTGAAGCTGATGGCCCAGCGTTTGCGCGGGCACGCCGAGTTGGTGGATGCATTATCGCTGCAGCAAGTGGGCCAGCGGCTGGCTCGCTTCTTGTTGGCGCAAGCCCGCGGTCATGGCTTCCGAACCGAAGCTGGTATGGAAGTGGATGTCACGGTGTCGAATGAAGAGCTGGCGCGGCGCGTTGGTTCGGTGCGGGAAGTGGTTTCGCGGACCTTTACGCGGCTGGAGCGAGACGGACTGATCGGATATGCAGCCGGTGCCAAGAACGGCAAGCGCCGGCGCGTGTTGATCGCCGATGAAGCAGCGCTCGCCAGGTACGCCGGGCAGGAGGAAGACTGATGAACGAGAGCGACATCGGACGGCTGGTGGATAGCTTCTACGCCAAAGTCCGAGAGGACGACATGCTCGGACCAATATTTGCGGACGCAATCGGCGACGGATGGGACTTACACCTGGCTACCATGCGAACGTTTTGGTGCTCCGTCATGCTCGGCTCCGCTTCCTACAAAGGCAATCCCATGGCGGCGCATTTGCGCTTGCCGCGTTTAACCGCTCTGCATTTCGAACGCTGGCTCGAGTTATGGCGGGAGACAGCCGCCGAAGTTTGTGGCGACCAGGGCGTCCTGTTCGTCGAGCGAGCCCAGGCCATTGCCGGGCGTCTGCTTTCCGTAGTGACGTCCGGGGCCTCCGCCGTTGAAATGGTTCAAATCAGCTAGCGCGTTTTGTGCACCGTGGGCCGATCGCTATTGCGAAAACCCGGCAGGCGGAGGTGCAGCACGCGTTCGCGATCACGCTCTTCGGAAAGATTGCGTGTGCGCGCCGACAATAGATCCTGCAGTCCGATCATGCCCACGAGTTTGCGTTCGTCGCCCCGGTCTACCACCGGGAATCGCGTGAATCCCGTTTCGGCCATGCGGTAGACCACCACGCGCAACGGTTCGTCCGGATGCGCTACCACTGGTTGCGTAACAACGTCTGCAAGCGTTTCGTGGGCCGGATGCGGCTGCTCCAGCCACTTCTGCAGGTCGTTCCTGGTAATCACGCCTCGCAGCTGCTGGTCCTCATCCACTACAGGATAAAGATGCTGGCCCCGAGGCCGATGATTGCCGCTCAAAATGGCGCGCACCTCTTCCAAAGTACTGGCCGAAGGAAAGGCCACCAGGTTGGTCCGCATGGCGTCTCGCGCGAAAAGAATCTCGAGCGGATCCACGGAGTACTCGCGGCTGAGATGATAACCGCGCCGGGCGACTTTTTCGGTGAGAATCGATCGCTTGAGAACCAAGACGGTAAAGGCGTGCGCGATGACACTGGCCACCAACAGCGGCAATAGCACGGTGATATCGTGCGTCAGTTCCAGGGCGAAGATGATACCGGTGAGCGGCGAGCGCATGGTGCCGCCTAATATGGCGCCCATACCAATCAGTGGCCAGAAACCCGCGCCTTCGTTGGGAAGGAACATGGCCTCGATACCGCCCAGCGCTCCGCCCATCATCAATAATGGCGCCAGTACGCCCCCCGATGTTCCAGACCCAAGCGAGACGGCCCATATGACGGATTTCACCAGCAAGACGCCAAGAATTACGTTGCGAGCAACGTCCCCCTTCAGCAGAGCGCCGATGGTGTCATAACCTACTCCCAGCGCTTGGGGAAAAATCAATCCGCCGACGCCCACCACCAATCCACCAATGGCCGGCCACCACATCCAATGAATGGGCAGTTTCAAGAACGCATCTTCGGCGGCGTACACAGCGCCGGTGAGCAAGGCCGAAAGTGCGCCCGCCAGCAGCCCGCAGACCACACAGCCCAGCAATCCCCACGGACCGATAAACACCGGATGGGCCGGAACCGGAAACAGCGGACCGACGCCCAGAATATATCGGCGGGCGGCTCCAGCGGTTGCGCTGGCCAGTGCCACGGGAACCAAACTACGAGGCTTCCATTCAAACAACATCAGCTCTACCGCCAGCAGAACCGCGGCGATGGGTGAGGCGAAGGTCGCCGACATTCCCGCGGCCGCGCCTGCCACCAGTAGCGTCTTGCGCTCGACACTGGTCAACTTGAAGAACTGCGCGATCAACGATCCAATTGCGCCGCCCGTCATGATGATGGGCCCTTCAGCGCCAAAAGGCCCGCCGCTGCCGATGGAAATCGCGGACGATATTGGCTTCAGAATCGCCAGCCTCGGCTCCACGCGGCTGCCATTAATCAAAATGGATTCCAGGGCCTCGGGAATGCCGTGCCCCCGGATTCTTTCAGAGCCATAACGGGCCATTAAGCCGATGATGAGCGACCCACCAATCGGCACCAGAATCGCCCACACGCCCAGCGTGTTCCCGGCCGGCGAGGTGAGCGCGGTGTTCCAGCGATGATAGTAGAACAGGTTGGTGAAAATGCCGATCAGCCGCAGCAGCGCCCACGCTACCACGGTGCTGATCAAGCCGATGGCGACGGCTAGCAACGAAATCGGAATCACCCGCCAGTCCGTAGTGAAATCGCCCAATTCCTGCGCACGCGAATGTTTGTGCTTCATGCAGCAGTTCTCCTCTGGCCGTGCTGGCGCGCAATCGCGCGTAGAGACTTCGCCAACCGGGGTCCGGCGATCTCCAGTTCTTCGTGATGGGCGATCGATAGCCTCCGCAGAACGTTGGCGCCGGATTTCGTCAGATGAACGATCACTTGCCGGCGATCGCGCTTACCAGCCTCCCGCGAAACATATCCCAGTTTCGCCAGCCGATTCACTAGCTCCACAGTGCTGTGATGCTTCAATTGCAGCCGCTCGGCCAGTTCACCGATGGTTGCCGTAATTCCGTCGGGCAGACCTTTGACGGCCAAGAGCAGCTGGTGCTGCTGAGGCTCCATTCCGGCCTCCCGAACTTGCTCCTCGCTGAAACCGAGGAATTGCCGGATTTGGTAGCGGAACTCGGCCAGAGCCCGGTACTCTTCGTGGGACAAATCCTTCATCACTTATATCGTATCACGATATATCTGTGGAAGGACACGCGCGGGGTTTGGAGCGTCCTGGGTGGGAATTAGTTAGTTACGGGATCGGCAATCCGGGCCGGCTGGGAGCGGCGAGTCCAAATGCGGATGTTTCCAAACCGGCGGGCCACGGCTTCCAGATAGAGATAGACCACCGGCGTAATGTAGAGCGTAATGAATTGGGAGAATAGCAGTCCGCCAACTACCGCCAGACCGAGTGGCTGGCGCGCATCGGCGCCGGCGCCCACGCCCAGGGCGATCGGAAACGTTCCGAATAGCGCTGCCAAGGTAGTCATCATGATGGGGCGGAAGCGAAGGATGGAACCTTGGACGATGGCGTCGAATGGCGACCGGCCTTCCACGCGTTGCGCTTCGATGGCGAAGTCGATCATCATGATCGCGTTCTTNNAGAATCGTGATGGGATGAATGAAGCTCTCATACAGCATCCCCAGCACCATGTAGATCACAAGAATGGCGACGATGAGCAGGATCGATAATCCACGAAAAGACTGCTGGAAGGCCTGCACCGTTCCTTGATAGAGAGGCGCGATTGTGGGCGGGATCCGAAGCTCCCGGATCACATCGTCAATGGCCGCTGCCGCGTCGCCCAGTGCGAATCCGGGCTGCAAATTGAATGAAATGGTGGCGGCCGGCAGTTGCCCGAAATGATTCACAGAAAGCGGACCCACCGTGCGGCGCACCGACACCACGGTGTCCAGGGGAACCAGCGTTCCTTTGGCGGAATGGATATAGAGCTTCGAGAGAGCATCCGGGTTGCGCTGATATTGCGGCTCTACTTCGAGAATCACCTGATATTCGTTGGATGGCGTGTAAATTGTGGACACCTGCCGCGTTCCATAAGCGGTGAAAAGAGCATTCTGGATTTGATCCGCGGTTACACCCAGCGTCTCCGCCCGGTCGCGATTGATATCCAGCGTCACCTGCGGGCTTTCGATCTGCAGATCGCTGGTCACGTTTATAAAACCGCGCAAGGTGCGGATCTTGTCGAGCAGGATCGGAACCCAGCGGTAAATCTCGTGCTGATCGGCGCCCTGCAGTGTTAATTGGTACGGACTTTGGGTGTTATTACTGCCAATATTAATAGGCGGTGGATTTTGCAGAAACGCCTGAATCCCGGGGATGGACAAAATCTTAGGCTGCAGTTCCTGGAGCACCTGATCGGCCGAGAGCGCGCGCTGATCGCGTGGCTTGAGCATCATGTAGAGCTGCCCTTGATTACCGCCGCTGACGTTCGCAAATGCGCCGCGCACATTCGGATCGTGTTCCAGAATTCGTTTCACAGACCAGACGTGGTTCACCATCGAGTCAAACGAAATATCTTGTCCTGCCACTGCGATGCCATTCAAAACGCCACTGTCGGTGCTCGGGAGGAAACCCTTGGGCATGTCGAAAAACAGCCAGCCAGTGCCACCCAGAAGAGCGAACAAAACCATGAGTGTCGCAAAACGGTGGCGCAGTACAACCAGCAACGAACGTTCGTAGGCGTGGGTTAGCCCCTGGAAAAAGCGCTCCAGCCCGTTGTACAGGAAATTGTGCCGGCGATCGTGATGCAGCGTCAGAAAACGGCTGGCCAGCATGGGCGTGAGCGTCAGCGAAACGAAGCCGGACACCAGAATCGCAACCGCAATGGTGNNATGGTGAATCCAATCTCGCGCGACCCGCGAAACGCCGCTTCCATTCTTCCTTCGCCCAGCTCCATGTGGCGCACGATGTTTTCCAGCATCACAATCGCGTCGTCCACCACAAAGCCGACAGAGAGCGTGAGGGCCATCAGAGAAAGATTATTCAGGCTATAGCCGAGCAGGTACATGATGGCGAACGTGCCGATGATCGAGAGCGGCACGGCTACGCCCGGAATCAAGGTTGCCGAGATGTTCCGCAGGAAAAGGAAAATCACCAGAACGACCAGGCAGATGGTCAGCGTGAGAGTAAACTTGACGTCCTGGATGGAGTCGCGAATGGAGGTGGAATTGTCGTGGACCACTTCCAGATTCACCGACGGGGGGATTTCCGAACGGAAGATCGGCAAAAGACGCCGGATGCTGTCTACCACCTCAACCGTGTTGGTGCCTGGCTGGCGCTGCACGGCGAGCAGGATGGTGCGGTCGTCGTTCACCCAGGCCCGTACCTTGTCGTTCTCCACGTCGTCCAGAACTTTGCCCAGTTCCTCCAGCCGTACCGGGTTGCCGTTCCGATAAGTGACAATCATGTGCCGGTATTGCGCCGCGTTCGTCAGTTGACCCGTGGATTCGATAGTGAAGGCCTGCTTGGAGCCGTACAGTTTTCCAGTGGGTAGGTTGCTGTTGTTGGCCTGGATGGCGCTTTGCACGTCGTCGATGCCGATGCCGCGGGTTGCCAGACTGTCCGGATCCAATTGGATACGGACCGCGTATTTCTGGCCACCGAATACCTGCACTTGCGAGACGCCGCTTATGGTGGAGATGCGTTGCGCCATCACCGTCTCGGCGTACTCATCCACTGTGTAGATGGGCAGCGTAGACGAACTCAGGCCGAGAAAGATGACCGGCTGATCGGACGGATTCACCTTATTAAAGGTCGGCGGCCTAGGCATGGTGGGCGGAAGCAAACCACCGGCCTTGGCGATGGCGGACTGAATATCCTGCGCGGCCGCGTCGATGTTGCGATCCAAAGTAAATTGGATGGTGATGTTGGTGCTACCGAGCGAACTCGATGAATTCATCGAGTCGATCCCAGCAATGGTCGAAAACTGCCGTTCGAGCGGAGTGGCCACCGATGCGGCCATAGTGTCGGGACTCGCTCCCGGCAACGCTGCTTGCACCTGGATGGTGGGGTAATCGACGCTGGGCAGGGCGGCCACTGGCAGTGCCCGATACCCTACGATGCCAAAAAGCAGAATACCGAATGCCGTCAGCGTCGTAAAAATTGGCCGCTGAATAAAGAAGTGCGAAAGATTCATGACGCCCCTGCGCCCGCTGTCGCCGCGGGAACAACCCGGACATGCGCGCCTGGGAACAGCCGGAGTTGGCCGTCCGTTACCACCGTTTCACCCGGCGAGATTCCGCTTTGCACCACAATCTGGTTGTCGATCGTCTGGCCCACCGTAACCTGACGCGTTTCCACGGTTTGGTCCGGTTTGACGACGAAAGCAAACTGGCCCTTTTGTCCAGATTGAATCGCCTCCGATGGAACCACGGTGGCGCGGTCGACGGTCCGCAGGGTCATAACTACATTAATGAACTGGCCCGGCCAGAAAGCGTGATCTGTATTCGGAAAACTGGCTTTCAGCTTGATGGTGCCGGTAGTACTGTCCACCGTATTGTCGATGAAGGTGAGTTGCCCCGTAGCGCTGACCGGCCGGTTAGAGCCATCGGCAACTCCCGTGCCCGTGACGGAGAGCGTATGCCCGGCGCTGTAGAGGCGGATTTCGGGAAGCAGTTGCTCGGGTGCGCTGAAGGTAACGTAAACAGGCTGTAATTGATTGATGTTCACCAAGGCCGTGGTATCGTTCGCCTTTACCAGGTTGCCCGCTTGCAGTAATAGACTGCCGGCGCGTCCGTCGATGGGCGATCGGATATTGCAATACGAAAGATTGAGCTGGGCGGTTTCAATAGCTGCCTGGTCGGAGACAACCGAAGCTTTGGCGCTGTTGAGCGCGGCTTGGTCGGCGTGAACGGCTTCGTCCTGCATCTGGGACGTGGTCTGATAGGTGTCGTTCTGGTCTTTTGAAATCACGCCGTCCGCGGCCAAGCCCGCATAGCGTTTGGCCTGGGCCTGGGCGTTGGCTGCCTGCGCCCGGTCGCGCGCCAGGTTGGCGTCGGCTTGGGAGACCAAAGCGATATCCTTTTGAAGAGCAGCCTGGGCCTGATCCAAGGCTTGTTTGTAAGGGCGCGGATCTATCTCAAAAAGTTCCTGGCCCTTCTTCACTTCCTGACCTTCCTTAAAAAACACCTGATTGAGTTCGCCGCTGATCTGCGCCTTGACTGCGATTACCGCCACCGGCTCCACTGACCCAATCTGGCGGACCTGAATGGGGATGTCCCGCATCTGGGCTTGCGCCACCGTGACCGGCGTGGGAGGCAGAACTCGATTTGTTTTGTTGGCTTTATCGCCAGGCGCCGCGCATCCAAACAGACACGCGAACAGCAGGGGCACAAAAATAGCCCTGGTAAAACACACCATCAGTAAAGAATTGCTCCTATGCTAGAGTATCGAAAAAAGGGACCGAGGTTACTCAACGGCCGTGCCGAGAGCGGACATTCTCGCGAGGATCAGTCGGGCTTTTTGAAAAGATTATCGAAGGCGGCGCGGGCATCGTGGGGGGTTCGCGGAACTTGCTGGGGAGCGGCCACCGGATGGTGGTTCTGAGGTGCGGCGTCTCTCGCCACCGTCACGCGGGGCTTGAAGAGCTCGCATTCGTTGGCTTGATCCTTGATCGGGATACGCAACGGCACGGGCTTCAGGCACTGGAAGCGAGTGGAGGGTTCGAAGTGTGCGCACTGTTTGCAGCAGTGCAGCGCGGTTCCGCACTTCGGACATTTACCCTTCCAATCGACATCGGGCCCAAGAGCCGTCGAACAGCTGAAACAGCGGGCCGCCACTACGTTTTGGAGCAGACGGGGGAGCCGTGGGCCAGTAACGTCGATGGACGGCCGGGGACCCGAGGGCCGGGGGCGGTCGGGCAGCTGGCGGTCCCTGGAAGCACCATTGGTATCCATGTAGCCCCGTTGTCGGTACTTACGGTCGTCGTCCATGTATTAAATTGACTCCTGGATCTCGCGCTCTCGCAACGTTACCTGTGGAGGTGTTCGGCACAGGTCCACTGCTGGTTAGCTTGAGGATCAATGCGGAGGATAGCTGCGGGAACCGGCTAAAGCTGGAAAGACATTGTCCCGCTTGCGCCTAAATAACTATGTACCACGAATCAATGCCAGAAGCTACTGAAATCTCACAGTCATGCGGCAAGCCGGGTGAGTAAGTACTAAGGGTTTTAGGTAACCGGGTCAATCAGAGCTCCATTTCAGCAATGAGTTACAAGGCCGGGTGAGGGGATCGTCGTAGTGATTCGGACTAATTCGTAAAGAATACCCAAGCCTGCCCGTTTGATGCGGCACGAACTCTTTTAAGAACACAAATTCGTTACCGGCTTGCTCCACCGCTGGAAGCGTCATTACCTGGGTTTCTTCCAGGTATCCGTGAACACCGATACGGCCGACCACCGCCTCGACACGTACATCTAGAGGCGAGAGTCCAGCCAGATTCACCACTGCTCGCACGGGAATGGGCGACCCTGTCAGCACCGACAGATCGGGTCCCGAGCCAACCTCCACAAACACCACTTCGTTCCACACTTCGCGGACGCGCTGGTTCCAACCCGCGCGATCGCGAGCCGGCTGGAAGCAATCGTGCGAAACCTCCAAGTAGGCCTGATGTGCGGGCTCGTACAACTGCGAGAGATATTCACCCACCAATCGTCCAGCGTTGAACTGGTGGCTGAGATGCATCAGGGACTGCTTCACGCGGCGCATCCACTCTACCGGCACGCCGCCCTCGCGATCCTGATAGTACATCGGCACAATTTCGTTTTCGAGCATGGAATAGATGGCGCGGGCGTGGATCTCGTCCTGATCCTCGGAATAGGCTTCCCGGTCGCCGATGGCCCAGCCTCCGGAGATCTCATAGCCTTCATCGAACCAGCCATCCAAAATGCTGAGATTCAGCACGCCGTTGATGCCGGCTTTCATGCCGCTGGTGCCGCACGCTTCTTCGCCGCGCCGGGGAGTGTTCAGCCACAGGTCCACGCCCTGCACCATCTCACGCGCAACCTCGATGCTGTAATCCTCCACGAAAACAATGTGCTTGGCGATCTCGGGCGCGCGGGAAAGCTGCACGATTTCGCGAATCAGCGTCTTGCCCGGCAGGTCGCGGGGGTGCGCCTTTCCGGCGATCACAATCTGTACCGGCCGTTCCGGATTGGTGAGCAGCCGCTTTAGCCGCTCGATATCGCGGAACAGCAGAGTAGCTCGCTTGTAAGTGGCAAAGCGGCGGGCGAAACCGATGGTGAGCGTATCCGGGTCTAACACCTCGGCTAAACGCCGCTGCTCGGCGGCTGGAGCCTTGCGTCCCACCGCAGCGTTTATCACCCGCTCGCGCACGAACGAAACCAGGTACCGTTTGCGGCGTCGATGCGCCTCCCACAGCTCCTGCGGCGGAATGTCTTCCACCAAGTCCCAAATGCGTGGATCCGAATTTCGCTCCCGCCAATCGGGCTGCAGGTGCTGATCGTAGAGTTGCGCAAGATCGCCATTGAGCCACGTCAGCAAATGCACGCCGTTGGTTACCGAGGTGATTGGAACTTCCCACACCGGCAGCTTGGGCCACAGCTCTTGCCACATTTCCTGCGACACCTGGCGGTGCAGGCTGCTCACGGCGTTGCGGAATGCCGAGGTCTGGATGGCCGAGATCGCCATCGAGAATGGTTCGTGGTGATTCTCGGGCCGGAACCGGCCTAAAGCCAGGAATTTTTCGAACGGAATGCCGCTCTCCAAGCAATACTCGCTGAAATACTGATGCAGTAATCCGGAATCGAAAAGATCGATGCCGGCCGGCACTGGCGTGTGCGTGGTGAAAACGCTGTTAGAGCGGCACGCTTCGTACGCTTCCTCAAAGCTGAGTTTGTACTCTTTGATAAAACGCCGCATGCGCTCGATGGCCAGAAACGCGGAGTGGCCTTCGTTCATGTGCCACACCGTGGGCTTCAACTTGAGCCGGTCCAGCGCTCGAAGGCCGCCTATCCCTAAAACAATTTCCTGCCGGATGCGGGTAAGATTGTCGCCGCCATAAAGCTGCGCGGTGATTTCACGATCTTCAGCGTTCTCGTTCTCTGGAATGTTGGTGTCCAGCAGATAGAGCTTCACGCGTCCGACGTCGATGTTCCAGATCTTAATGAAAACCGGGCCGGTAGGCAGCTTCACCGATACGAGGACGTCTTTTCCGTCTTCATCCCGCACCGGACGCACCGGCAGCGTGTAAAAATCGTTGACCGGATTGCGCTCCTGCTGCCAACCGTCCGGATTGAGCGATTGCTGCAGATAGCCTTTCTGGTACAACAGGCCGACGCCGACCAGGGGAACCGCGCCATCACTGGCAGCTTTCAAGTGGTCCCCGGAAAGGACGCCCAGCCCGCCGCCATAAATCGGCATGCACTCCACCAGGCCATACTCCATCGAAAAATAGGCGATGAGCCGATCGTCGGTGGGCTCGGTGCGTTCCAGATAGCTTGAATAGCGTTCGCAGGCTCTGCGATAGGCCGCTAGAAATCGAGCATCGGCAGCCGCGCGTTCCAGAGTGGCTTGCGGAACCCGTCCCAGCATCAGAACCGGGTTGTAGCCGCAATTCTTCCACAAGACCGAGTCTAACCGCCGGAACAGAGAGCGCACCGTGTGGTCCCAACTCCACAAGACGTTGTACGCAAGATCGCTCATGCGCGCGATGCCCGTGGGTAAAGCGGGCCGGACAAGAAATTCCTTAACCGGTTGAATCTCAAAGGGCATGTACTAAGGAGTGACTCTCAATATATCACCGGGCACGAACAATCCCACAATTTGGACGTGGCTGCAATTGTGGTCGACTGCATAATCCGTTCCATAGGCTTCATTAAATCTTTTCAACCGCCGCGACCATCGCCGCCGTCGATCTTTTTGTCACCTACCTAGTTTCATCGGCAGACTGCGGAGTTCGGCCTAGGGTGAACAGCGGGAAAACTAGTAGGGAACCCCAGCCGGACAAACGGGCGATAGCACGCGAGGTCTAGGGTCCACGGGTCCGCCGGCACCTACCCATGCCGCGCCGAGTGCCTACGCTATCGGCGATGCCGAGGGAGCAGCCCAATCCGAACCCATCGGTCTGGGGCGTGCTGGCTATTGGGGCGACAAGGTCTACCGGAGCAATCGGATCTATCGGCGCGAACGGAACCTAACGCCGGCACTGGAGCCACCGGGTCCGTTCAACGACTCGCACAATCGGCAGGCACAATCGGCAGGAGCGCTCCGTTCGGCTCCAATGCTAAAATACTAGCCTTACCGCGATGGACGACGATTCATCAGCTGTGCTCGATTCCATGGTCACTACAGCTTTCACGCTGGATGGCTACACGGTCGACCGTACGATCGGCATCGTACGCGGGATCATCGTGCGCTCCCGTTCGATTTTTGGAACTTTAGGCGCCAGCCTGCAGACCATGGTGGGAGGCGATATCACGCTCTTTACCAATCTGTGTGAAGAGACCCGCGCCCATGCCTACCAGCGCATGGCGCAACACGCGGCGCAATTGGGCGCCAATGCCGTAATCGGAGTTCGCTACGATGCAACCGAGATCATGCAAGGAGTAACCGAGGTGCTCTGTTATGGCACCGCTGTAGTCGTGAAGCCGGCCCACCCTTAGATAGATCCCGAGGGGATGTCGCCGGGAACAACGGCTCACAAGTGGAGGAGAGTTCGGCCGGCCCATTAGGGCGCAGCGTTTTTCATTTAGGGCCGACTAGAACGTGAACGAAAATAGATATCTTTGCATTCATGGCCACTTCTACCAGCCGCCGCGCGAGAATCCGTGGCTGGAAGGAATCGAGCTGCAGGATTCCGCCACGCCTTACCACGACTGGAATGAGCGCGTCACAGCGGAATGCTATGCACCCAACAGCGCCGCGCGGATTCTGAACGCGGAAGGGCGCATCGCGAAAATCGTAAACAACTACTCGGGCATCAGCTTTAACTTCGGCCCGACGTTATTGTCCTGGATGAAGGACAAAGCGCCGGAGACCTATCAGGGAATCCTGGACGCCGACAAAATGAGCGCGCAGCGTTTTTCGGGGCACGGCTCGGCGCTGGCGCAATGTTACAACCACATGATCATGCCGCTCGCCAACGCGCGCGACAAGCTGACGCAGGTGATCTGGGGTCTAGAGGATTTCCGTTTTCGATTCGGCCGCGATCCGGAAGGCATGTGGCTTCCAGAAACCGCCGTCGATCTGGAAACCTTGGACTATATGGCGCGCGAGGGTATTCAGTTCACGATCCTCGCTCCCTCGCAGGCCAAGACCATGGATAGCGTCGACGTCACCGGCCAGCGGATCGACCCGGCGCGCGCCTACCGGCAGACACTGCCCTCGGGGCGTTCCATCCAACTGTTCTTTTATGACGGACCGGTTTCGCAGGCGGTGGCCTTCGAGCGTCTGCTGAACGACGGCGGCCGGTTTGCTCAGCGGATTCTGGATGCGCTCTCGGATCAACGGGAGGGCCCGCAACTAGCGCACATCGCCACCGACGGTGAAACCTACGGGCATCACCACGCCTTCGGCGACATGGCGCTGGCCTATGCGCTCGATCACGTCGAGACCAGCGGGTTAGCGAAAATCACCAACTACGGGGAATTTCTGGAGAAGCATCCCGCCGAGCACGAAGCCGAGGTTCTCGAGAATACCGCCTGGAGCTGCGTGCACGGCGTCGGGCGGTGGAACAGCAACTGCGGCTGCAATTCCGGAGGCCGTGGGGAATGGAACCAGGAGTGGCGGGCTCCATTACGGGCAGCGCTCGATTGGCTGCGGGATGAGATAACGCCTGGTTATGAAAAGATGGCGCGGCCTTTCTTCAAAGATCCCTGGGCGGCGCGGAACAACTATATTCACGTCATCCTGGACCGGTCGCCGGAAAGCCGCGAGCGCTTCGCCGCCGCCAACTTCCGGCGCAAGTCGTTGAAGAGCGGCGATCGCGTGAACGTCTGGAAACTGCTAGAGATGCAGCGGCACGCCATGCTGATGTATACCAGTTGCGGTTGGTTCTTCGACGATCTTTCCGGAATCGAGACGGTGCAAGTGATTCAATATGCGGGTCGCGTGGTGCAACTGGCCGAAGAGCTGTTCGGCCCAGGTCTCGAACCGCGCTTCCTAGAGAAATTGGCGCTCGCCAAGAGCAACCTCCCGGAACATGGCGATGGCGCGGCGATTTATGGAAAGTTCGTCAAGCCGGCCAGCGTGGATCTGCTTAAGGTGGGCGCCCACTATGCCATGAGTTCGCTGTTTGAAAGCTATCCCGACAACACCCGTATTTATGCCTATTCGGTAGACAACAAAGATTACCGTTTGAAGCGTTCGGGGAAAATGCGGCTGGCCTTCGGCAAGGCCCGGCTCACGTCAGAAATCACGCAGGAATCCGAAATGCTGATGTTTGGGGTGTTGCACTTCGGAGATCACAATCTGCACGGCGGCGTGGCTTTGCACGTCTCCGACGAGGCGTATCGCGATATCACGAAATCCATCCGCGACGCCTTCAACCGTTCCGATCTGGCGGCTACTATTCACGGCTTGGACCAGGGTTTCGCAGGCCACCTCTATTCACTCAAGAATCTCTTTCGCGATGAGCAGCGCAAGGTTTTGAATGAGGTGCTGGAATCCACCGTAGAGCATTCCTTCACGGTAGCTCGGGAGATCTATGAGGACGAAGCGCAGTTGCTGCGGTTCATGAACGACTGTGGCATTCCGATTCCACGGGAACTCAAAGCGGCCGCCGAAGTGGCCTTGAATGGTCTTTTGCGCCAGGCGCTGGCCGCGTCCCAACTCGATCAGACGGCCATCGAGACTTTGCTCGAAGAGATGCGCATCGCCGGGATACCGTTGGATCAGAGCGGCCTGGAAATTGTGCTGCGACGCAATCTTGAAGCAGGCGCGGGCCTATTTTTTGAAGATCCCAAAAATCTGACTGAGCTCGCCAGATTTCGCGAGAACCTGATCGCCGCTCGTGCGTTGCCGTTTCCTCTGGTGCTGTGGTCGGTACAGAACCGCTGTTATGAAGTGCTGCAAAAGGTCTACCCGCACATGCACGAAAAGAATGACGCTCACTGGACGGAGCAATTCCGGGACTTAGCCGGCCTGCTTTCGCTGAGCGTTCCCGAGCAATCACCAGGCGCGTAGTTGGCTACGAATCCACCGGACGCAACAAATCGTTGCCCGACAGCAGCGCTTCCATCTCCTCGCGACGGCGCGCCGGTCCGTACACATGACCTTGCACCTTGTCGCATCCGAGCACACGCACCAGGTCCAGTTCGGCGCGCGTTTCCACTCCCTCGGCCACAACCGTGAGATTCATGCTGTGCGCCATGCGGACGATGCTTTGGATTACCGCCAGCGATCCTTCGGGCTCATGCAGGTTCCGCAAGAACGATTGATCGATCTTGAGCGAATCCACCGGCAGCTTATTCAGGTAGCTCAACGACGAATACCCGGTGCCAAAATCGTCGATCGCGATGCTGACGCCCAGATTCCGGATCTGTGTCAGGCGGGCCGCCGCTTGCGGAAGATCCTTCATGATGTAGCTCTCGGTAATTTCCAATTCCAAACGGTCGGGAGGCAGCTTGCTCAGCGCCAGCGCGGCGGCCACGGTTTCCAGGAAATCGCGCCGCTCAAACTGCAGCGCCGACACGTTGACGGAAATCCGCGCCGCGCGATGGCCGGCCTTGTGCCAGCTTGCGGCTTCAAGACAAGCCCGTTGAATGACCCACGATCCGATATCGATGATGAGTCCGGTTTCCTCCGCGATAGGAATGAATTGCTTCGGCGAAATGCTTCCGTAGATCGGATGCCGCCAGGTGAGCAGAGCCTCCAGCCCTTCCACCTTTCCGTTCATGCTGACCACTGGTTGATAAAGCAGCTCAAACTCCTGGTGTTCCAGCGCGCGGCGCAGTGCGTTTTCCAGGCGCAGGCGCTCCAGGCTTACGGTGTGATCCTTGGCGCGGAACACCACCACATCGTTCTTACCGCTATTTTTGGCGTGGTACATCGCCAAGTCGGCATGCCGCAGCAATTCGGCAACGCTCTGGCCGTGGCGGGGGTACAGGGAGACGCCGATGCTGGCGGTGACGAACAGTTCGTTGTCTTCAATCTGATGCGGGGCTCGAAAAGCGTTTAGAAATTCCTGCGATGCCAGCACCGCAGTTTGCTCGTCGGGCTGGCGCGTCAGCACAATGGTGAACTCGTCACCGCCCATGCGCCCCGCCAGATCGTCTTCGGTCAGCAAGCGCTTCAGACGCTGGCCTACTTCTTTCAACAGCCGGTCGCCCATGGCGTGCCCAAGGATGTCGTTGATCTGCTTGAAGCGGTCGAGATCGATGAACAGAACGGCCAGGCTGCCGGAGCGCTCGCTGGCGTCCCGCAGAGCGGCTTCCAGCAGTTCCATGAAATACGACCGGTTTGGCAGGCCCGTCAGAGAATCGTGCCGCGCTTGGAATTCCAGCCGCTCGGTGAATCCGCGCTGTTCGAGGGCCCGGGCTGCCAGACGGCTGGCGGCTTCTAATAACTCACCATCGCTGTCGTCCCTCGCCTGGCCGCTTTTGTAATGCAGCGCGAGCATTCCCATCAGTATGCCATCGACGGACAAAATCGGCGTCGACCTGCACGATTCGATCCCGAGCTGCCTGGCCAGGCGCGACCGGTCCGCCCAAAACGGGCAGCTGCGGACGTCGTCCCAGAACACTGTCCCGCGCGCCACCTCGGCGGCTGCCAATCCAGCCGTATCGCGTAGCACGCGGAACGGTTTCAAGAGCCGCAGTGCTTCGGGCGGAAATCCCGGCGCGGCCACCCACGTGAGCATCTCATCCTTGAGCAGCAACAAAGAGCAGAGCGCGCCGGGGCATTGTGCCTCCACCAGGTGCACCACCTCTTCCAGGATGATTGCGATGCTTTCGTTCTCGGCCACCATTTCGAGGACGCGGTTGCGATTCTTTTCCAGACTTTGCAGCCGGTCGCGTTCCGATTGGATGCGGTGTTCCAGCACCACGCGTCCGATGCTGCGTGCCATTAATTCGATTAACTCGCGGTCGGAGTGCGAAAAGATTCGCGAAGCGTCGCCGAAAGGTCCCGAAAAGCTGAGAGTGGCAAACAACTCGGAGCCCAGCCAGACCGGTGTTCCAATGTAAGTTTCGAATTCCGCACTGGGGCTGCCGCCAAGACCTGGTTCGGAAGCCGTCAACGTACGAAGGCGGCTGGTGACGGCATAGGCCCGCGTCTGCCACAACGGGATCAGGATGCTGTCTTTCCGCTCCGCTCGGCCGTGCGAAGCTTGAATCACGCCGCTGTCGTCTTCCACTTGAAGCAGCATACCGACCGGGAGGTGGAAAAGCCGGCAACCGGTTTCCAGATGATCTTGAAGAGCCTGTTCTAGATTGAGATAGCTGTTAGTGCTCAGCCGGTGCAGCTGCTTTAGTTGCTCGGCGAACCCGTTCGGCTCGCTCGTTTTCCGCGCGCCTGTATCGGCCTGCACCGGCGATGCGGAATCTCCTCCGTCGGACAAAACGCGTCCCGCATCTTGTATCGCCACTGGACGTCCTCGTTCAAACAGCAGTCGCCTCACCACGGCCAGATGCACACGCCGGCCATCCCGCGCGAGCGCAGTGAGATTCACCCATTGCGGGCCGCCCCCTCCGAGTTGCACGAGAATCTGTTCGCGGGAGTCCTTCCATGATTCCGGTTCGAGCAGCTGGCCCAGATTCATGCGCGCCGCTGCTTCGCGCGTGTAGCCCAGGATTCCCGCCATGGCAGCATTCATTTCGAGGACGTTTCCGTCCAGATCAAACGAGTAAAAGCAACTGGGAGAATCGTGTGGAAGTTCGGGATCGCCGGCGGAAGCCGCTGCGAACCGGGGCGAGATGGCCATGGCTATTTTTCTTCGAGCGCGACACCAGCCGGTTGCCTGCGTGCCTCCCGGCGAGTCCCATCCCGGTCCGCAGGAGCGCGTTTGACGCGAGTAATCGGCACGTTGAAGATGATCGAGAGCAACGTAAACAATAGCGACGAACTCTGAACCACAACCTTCATGGGGAGGTGACTTGGTACATTGTCCCATATGCCGCAGGTCAATATGCCGTCGAGCAGCGTCCGGCCCCGGAGAGCCGGCGAGCCAAGAACCGCTGAGCCCCGTTGGCCGGCCGTCCTCGCGCTTTTGGCCACTGGGGGCCTACATTTCGTGATTCCGGCGCCGCTTCGCTTCGGCCAGGAATGGCTGTTGCTCGTGGTGGTAACGGTGTTACTGATACCAACCGTGGTGGCTCACCGGATCGGTAAGCAGGTGCTCAATCGCGTACTGAGCCACGTCGTGCTGAGCGCCGTTACCGCGTCCATGGTGTGGTCGCTGGCCTTGCTGATCCGCCGATTGCCTCTACATATCGATCCTCCAGCGATGCTTTTGCGGGCCGCCGCGGCGCTGTGGGTAGCCAATGTACTGGTGTTCGCCTCCTGGTATTGGCGCCTGGATGGGGGCGGCCCGAATCAGCGCGATCTCAAAGATTCGCACGAAGAAGGCGCATTTCTGTTTCCGCAGATGATCACGCCCTGGGAGAGCGATAAGAATTGGCGTCCCGGGTTCGTGGATTATCTTTTCCTGGCGTTCAATACCAGCACCGCTTTTTCGCCGACGGATGTCCCAGTTCTATCGCGCTGGGCCAAATTAATGATGATGGTGCAGGCCTTGATTTCGCTGGCGACGGTGGCGCTGCTGGCGGCGCGGGCGGTTAATATTCTGTGAGCCCGGTATATACCTCGGGATTGCCCGATGGCGTATAATCAGTTCATGAGCACCCTCTATATCAAGAATCCCGTCGCTCATGAACTCGCTGAGAAGGTCAGCAAAAAGTTAGGTGTCAGTCTGACGGAAGCGGTAATCCGCTCCTTGCAAGACCAACTACGCGCCAAACCCCACCCCATCGATTGGAAGAAGGTGGAAGCTATCCAAAAGGAGATCGCCGCATTGCCGATCTTGGATTCCCGCACCGATGACGAAATCCTTGGATACGATGAATTTGGCATCCCCCGCTAGGCAAATGGCGAGCAGAGAATGGTGATCGACACCTCCGCTCTCGTCGCAATCACGTTGAGCGAACCCTCTGAACCGGCATTGCGGGTCGCCGTAGACAAAGCGACAACTCGAAGGTTGAGTTCGGTTTCGCTGCTAGAGGCAGGTATCGTCCTACGAGCACGCCTGGGTGAAGAATCCACGTCACGTCTCGACCGTTTGATCGAGGAAATCGGCTGCGAGATTGTTCCCTTCGACCTACCCCAAGCAAAGGCAGCCATCGCCGCGTTTGGACGCTTCGGAAAAGGCATGGGTCACAAGGCGCAGCTCAACTTCGGCGATTGTGCGGTCTACGCGCTAGCCGCACTGCGCGGCGAACCAGTGCTCGCCACAGGCGGCGATTTTAAAACCACGGATTTGCTGATCGCGCCTTTCTAGGGAACATAGACGCGCGTTGGGCCTTGGATCTTCACGCCCGGTAGCTCGGTTCGCACCTTTACAGGTTGAATACCCTTGCCATTGAGCGCCTGGATCGTCAACTGATATTGATTGCTCAGCCGCTCCTGAAAATCTTTGAGGAACGGTGCAATCGAAACCGGATCCGTAAAATCCTCGAAGTAAGCATGGCCGCCAGTTTCGTCGCTAACGTCCATCAGACGGGATTGGGCGAAGTTCGTCGACCAACCGTCCCGGCCATAAACCCCGGCCCCGCGAAGATAAATGGAATAGACCATAACGCCGTTCTTCAGCGCGTCATGAGTAGCTTCGTCGACATAGGGATCGTCCACCATTGAGTTCCCGTAATAACGATCCACACCATCCGTCAACATGAGCACAGCCCGACGGTCAACCGATTCCTTCGATGGCCAGTGTTTTGCAAGGTCCGTGAGTGCGAAGTAAGGGCTGGCATTGCCACCCGGAATGCCCATCGGCAAACGCAGGGCGCCGGCAGCTTTCTGACGGTCCGCGGTAAATGTTTGAACCATGCCAAAACTCCCGTTCCGCATGTAGCCCACTGCGATCTGAGTGGTGGCAGGCAAGGATTCGATAAACGTCTTCAATTCCGGCAATTGGGTGCCGAGGCTGGAGGAACGCGTGGAATCGTCAAGCAGGACGAAAAGTTGCGTGTCGGCGAGATTCCCCGCCAAACGCTTCAATCCGATTACAGGCGTCGAAGCGCCGGCGAGCTCAACTTTGATGTCGCTCGCTTCTACAGGTTCCACTTCACCGTGTCCGGAAGCGGGGCTTAGAGTGACCACGATTTGAGCCTCCGTGGCATTCGGAATCGTTGCCGCCGAGCCTACACCCACCGCCATTATTGCCGTCATTAAGCTTTGTCGGAACTTCATGGTTTTACCTCGACCTCTCAATTGTTCGATGCCCGCGCGGCAGTAGAAGTTGCCGGCATGACTAAACCTTTCATTTTCAATGGGACGGCGGCTTTTCCACAGTCCCATTCGATGAGCGATATCCCCACCCGGACGGAAAAACAGCCTGTTCAACGCAATGGTGTAGCCTCCTTAATCCGGAGCGCCTTATACTCGGAGTCACCAATCGCGCTATGCACAAGCCAATCAAATACGTCGAAAAAGCCGTGACCGTCGCGGCCGGTGCCGCCTGGGTTGTCTTTGACAAACTCAACCAAATCAACCAGAATCCGTCCTTCACGCCGGCTTGGTCCGAC
>PKZC01000409.1:20148-20274 GCA_003132905.1 Bryobacterales bacterium
GCGACGGCAAAATCCTGATGGTTAAGGAGTGCCCCAAGCACGGCCGATTCGAAGATCTAATGTCGATGGATCCAGCCTTCTTCAAGCACCTGGAAGAGGTTTTCCCCGGCCGCGATATCCGCGCGC
>PKZC01000257.1 GCA_003132905.1 Bryobacterales bacterium
TATCTGTACGATGTACTAGTTGCCGTCCTGGCGATCCATGGCGAGAGGTAAGACTCGCTGGAACAATTCATCGGTAAATTTCTGCTTCTCTTCAAAGAATGGGAAATGGCCAGAGCTCTCAAACCAGACAAATTCTTTATGCGGAGCCTTGATCGTTTGATAGTAGGACCAAATCAGGGAGGGCCGGGCGTACGGGTCGTGTCTTCCCTCGAAAAAGAAGATCGGTGCGCGAAAGTCGGACCCGAGTTGAGTGAGGTCAACCTCCCTCGCTTGAGGGATCAGTATCTCAAGCGAAAAAAGCTGGCCACGAGGAAAACTGAAATCGTCCGCAAGAGAATATTCGGGAGCTGATACAAGGTTTGACAGAACCCTCCTAATATCCATAAATGCCGCTCCGTTCGACGGCGGCCCGAGAAGCGACGCTTGCCAATTCTCCGTGGTCTGCCCTTTTCTCAAATCCACATTAGGAGAGGGCGCATTGCCCTCCAACTCTCGGATGGCTTGTTGGTTGTGGGTGCTGAGCGCTTCCTGCAACGCGTCCCGGTACCCGACCTCGTCGTTCTGCTTGGGGTTCACTACTTGCCCAACGCCCACATAAGCGTAAATAAGCTCTGGGTGTTCGTGCGCCAACCATAAACCCAGCAGGCTCCCCCACGAGTGCCCCACAACAAAGATCTTTCTCCTTTGGAACCTGTGACGAAGATAGTTCACCACGTCCAGCGTGTCCTGTTCCATTTGTGGCACGTGCATGGTTCTGCGCTGCAGGTCTTTGTCGTTTGAGGCGTAGGTCTTCCCGGCTCCACGTTGATCCCATTCGACCACGGTGAAGCGGTTCTCCCAGGGCCCTTGAAACGAACGCGCCAAAGGAATGAAAGCGATGCCAGGTCCACCATGGATGACCAAAAGAATCGGGTTGTTCACGTTCTGGCCCCGCACTTCGACCCACTCATCGATGCCCCCGATACGCACGGGCTCGAGGCTGTTGATGCCTGTCGGCGAAGTAATGGCCCGTTCTTCGGCAACCTTATGTTGCAGATATTTTCTGTACAACAGGGCAAACGAGAACATCACAACGACCAGACAGGCGACTCCTATGGCGACCCATTTGAAAATCCTTCTGATCACGAATCACAGTCCAGGGAAAGTTCTCTTCCGTTGATACGTGTATTCCAGCGTCTTTGTTCGCTCGCTTTTGATCGTACTGCCGCGAGTGTTCAACTGAAGGCGATGTCATCAGTGGGGGCATAATCAGCGCGTTACTCGGAAAACACTGGCAACGCACCGAAGGACCTCAAAGTCCCCTTCCGGAACTGCTTCGCCGAGTGCGGCGCGCGGCAGTTGATGTGAACGCCGTTCTCCGGGACCAACTTTCGGATTGCCGAGAAACCAGGACGTGACCAGTCGATCGAGTCGTTTTTGCTCTCTCGCGAAGAACGTCGCAGGTCAAGTCGCTGCAATCTTTAGCGCTCTAATTCGCGAGTGGATCGGGCCGGATTTGGAAATGAACGACCTTGCTGTAGGTGCCTTTTCCGGTCTCGCTGTGGAACGGAGTGCGCGTGCCCCAGGTGGTCCAGACTCCTTTCCCTTTCCAGCCAGCCTTTGGATCGTCGATGCGGCCGTCCATGCCTTTTGCGAAAAAGCCCATCGGATAAGGGACGCGCAACACGACGAACTTTCCGTTCACCAAGGCCTCTAGCGAGTCCGATCCATTGCCTGTGACGATGGGAGTATTCTTGCCAAGTCCCAAAGTATCGAACTGATCCACCCAATCGTAGTAATGCGAATCGGCGCTGCCCGAGTCCTTCACGTTCTTGAAGTTCGGTCCGGGCGTGGGATATAGAGTCCAGCCTTCCGGACAATGCTGACCAGTAGCGGTCGGTCCGTTAAGCGGACCTTGGCACTTGCGCCGGTCGAAGCTCGCCAGGTGCCCGCTTCCTAGCGCCACCCAGACCACATTGTTGCGATCGATATCCATGCCGCGCGGCGAAAACCCCCACACCTTCGCCTTCGGATTGTTCCAAGGCACCTCGTAATACTCGGCCAGAGCTGTTTCCGGCGGATTCGACCCGGGATTCAAGCGAACGATTCCGCCTGGAAATCCCAGCACGCTGCCCCAGATCATTCCGTCGGCGCCGATCCCGAGACCGTAGAACGCGGCATTGATGCGTGTATCCTTCGTCGGGTCGGTGGTGGCGTTGAACGCCGAGGATGTGCCCAGGCTCTCGCCGCTGGGCGCCGTTGCCACGCGCTGTTCCGCCTCCACGTAGGCGTCGCGCTTACCGTTACCGTTGGTATCGAGAACCAGAGCCGTCCAGCCTTGCGACTTCTGCGCGTCGTGTGTTTCGTCCCATATCTTGGTGTTGAGCCAACCCACCACTCCCCCGCCACCGCCGCTGCTGGTCCACAGTGTGTTGTTGGCGTCCTCGGCGAACAGCAGGTGGTGCGTACCGAAGCAGGTGTCGATCATCGCGGTTTGTTTCGTCGCCGGATCATACACTGCCAGTTGTCTGCCGGACCGGTCGAGCGGCGTCAGTGTGGCCGAAGGCTGGCTGGACCCGGCCTTGCAGAACGCAGGATTATCGACCCCGCGGATGCGGCTGGTGTACCACAAACGACCACGCTGATCGAACATCGGGTTGTGGACCGTGGTATGGCTATCCCAGATCGCCTCATCACCCCAAATTGGCGACGCCGCAAGCGGCGCGGGTTGGCCTGGCGTGTTGGCGTCGCGATAGGGAGTTTTCACCTGAGCGGTGGTGTTATTTACCGGATCGAGCACGGGAAGATAATCGCGGCTTTCTTCCGGCGATCCGTAGATCAGCCCGTTGGCGTTGACGTTCGGGTTGCGCTTGTCGGTCGAGATTTCATCGTGCAAGTACGCTTTCGGATCGGCCCAGTCCCACTGAGTGATGACCACGTTTCGCTCCATGCCCTGGGGCCGTGGCGGAGCTTGCGCGGGAATCTCGCCGTGCGCGATGCGGTTGGTCCAATCGCCAAATTCCACCGTCGCCCGCTGGGGGCCTAACTGATTCAAACCGCCCACCATCGCGTTCCCGGCTTGTCCGGATTGCACGCGGCGCATCCAGGCTTGCGCGGGTGAATCAAGGCTGCTGAACATCGACGGAATCGTGCGAGTATATGCGCTGCCGAGCTGATGGCACGACTCACAACTGTCGGTCTTCACCAGGTGAATCCACTGGCCCTGGTTCTTGATATTCGGTGAAATGCCGTTGCCAGACGGACCCGTCCCAGGGAATTCGTTCTTCTCGGGCACCTTGAGCATCGCGTACCAATAGCTGGCGGGATACAATTGCGCCGCGGTTTTGGCGTCCGGCGCGATGGAAGGTTTGAGATCCACGAGTTTGCCCGGCTCGGTCTGGATCTTAGGTGAGTCCAACAATCCGTAGCCGCGCGCCCAAACGCTGTATTTAGCTCTCGGCAGATCGGGTATCAGGTATCGGCCGCGATCGTCGGTGACTACTTCCTTGATGTAGCGCGTTGGCAGGTCGGTCGTTTCTGCGATCACCCAGNNCCTTTGCTGCTGGAGACCACGCCGCCGATGTCGTGGGTTGTGATTTTGACTGTCGCGCTCTGCTGTGCGTCCATGCGAGGAGGCGTCGCAAAGACGTAGATGGCGATCACCATGAGCGCCGCGCTGAGGAAATTCAGAAATCGGATAGTTGGCATGTCATCTCCTCTACCGGAACAGATTATATACCCGCTCGTAAAACCGATTCTGGCCGGACTCAAGAGGCGTTTCCTCGGCCCCGTGAAACCGATCGATTTTCCGATCATGGCCGTTGGCGCGACAACGTTCGTGCGCAGCTGAGCTTTAGGTGGACAGGGCCGCTCAACGAGCGTGTCGCGTCTGGATCAGCCGCGATCCGGAAGTTGGGCGATTCTAGCGCCCGAAGAGTCCCGTTCCCGTCCGAGCAGGAACTGGAACTGCTCCAACTCGCCACCGGCGACATGGCACAAACGCGCGCATGTGCGTCGAAGGTCGTGCTGCACAAATGGCCTTCGTTCACCTTTGCAGCAATCGACGACCTTCTTCACCCGGCCGGGAACGGCAACGGTCCGAATGTGACGCCTTTGCCCTATGGGTCGAGAATGACCCAACATTCATCGCGCTGCTGGATGTCTCCAAACTTCAGTTCAGCCACTTCGGACCGTCGGAGGCCGCATCCAACCAGAATCGCGATGATCGCATGATCTCGTTTGCCGCGCATCGCGTCGGCATTCGGCGCGGTCATCAGCAACTTCACTTGATCGGCACTAAGCCAATTGCCCAACCGCACGCCGATTCGTTTTGCACCTTTGACCCGCCGAATGCCGGCTGCCAACTCCGGACTGAGCAGTCCCGTGTCGGCCGCTTCGTACGCAAGTCGCCGAACGGCCACAAGCCGCAGGTTAATGGTAGAAATGACAATCGCCGGGCCTCAAGTTGAAGCCGATACCGGGGAACAACGCTCTTGTTGAACGCCAGTCGCGGTTCAGAGCAGTACCAGGCGACGAAGTCGTCGATGGCGAATCGATACGAGCGCTTTGATTCCGAAGACCGAAGCGTGTTCAAGACGGTACTCTTGGCGAAATCGAGATCTGGAAGGCGCAACACGGGCTTCGGCGTCTGCTTGACTTTCTTGCGACTCATGCACAAGCGGTCTCCTGGCCCGCTTGTCAGAATCTACGGGAGTTCAACCCGGATGGCGGAAACGCCGTATCTCAGGCCCGGCTTCCGGATTGTTGGATGGAAGGTCTGTTCTCGCCAGGAATCGCCGCGACGCCAACGACGGCGTTTCTTCAGCGATATGCCAAAGTGTTCGGCGGACGCAAGCGCGTTCATCAAGAGCGCTCTTGTAATGACGGCTCTTAGTTTTTGACTAATGATTCTTGAACTGGTGCGGCGTACCATCCATCTTGGTGATGGTGATGTCGAAATTTTCCTCGTACGTCCACATTTGATCCTCGAGGAAGGATATCGCTACCGCCTCTCCAAGGAGGAGCGAGCGGTCCGTATCGCTACGCCAGTGAATTCCGGCATGAATGCCGTGTCCGAACGAGATATTGTACGCAAGCTTGTGCAGTTCGCCATTTACGGTGAGTTGGCCGGGACCAACATACGGCTCAAGGTACAAGCCATCACAGGACGGAACAACGGGATTGGTAATTGTGTCACCACCGTTCATGAAGAACTTTAGAACGGTGATACAAGCACCGGCCACAGTTCCATGCCCGGTCGGATACGCTGGGTGGGTTGGCGATCCCTCAGGAAACGCCTGCGAGAGCAAGTAGCTGCCGTTGCGAATGTTGCTCAGATTGAGCGCCGCCGAGTTGAGGACGATGTCGAAATTACCCAGCTTGGCTTTGTCCGCGGCGTTCAGCAGATTGTTTTTCAACAGATGGACGATTCCGCCTCCGGACTCGGGCCGATGGCGAAGGTGGACGAGCCACTTCTGGTACCAAACTGCGTTGATCGCGGCTCTGGCCGCAGCGCCCAGAGTTGCGGTAATATCCGGTCCGCCGAATGTACCAAACGCCTGCTCGTTCTTAAACGTAGTAACGTACGGACTCTGCAGGTTCGCTCTGATTCCCAGGGTTGAGCACACCAAATAGGCGATCAGGTAAGCCTGATATAGCTCATCAGCTTGCGTGTACGACGCAGGGTCCCGGCCCGTGTGAATATAGCGATGATGGTCGTCGAATACGGCTACTTCGCTTGGCGCCACACCGTTCTGGATATTCTCCCACTCCCCGAGTGTAGTCATGAAGTCCTGGCCGGCGGCCAGAGTCTTAATTTTCTGGTCGAGTGGCACGCGTCCCAAAAACGTCGGAATTAAACAGAATTGAGACGTGTACGGACCAACGGTAACTCCTTGAAAGTAACCCGGGTGAGCGTTGAAACCGCCGCGGAACAAGAGATCGGGTGTGACTTTCCCAGCGTTAAGGGGCCCGGAATACTTCCCTGGATGGGCAGCGACCATAGCACTCAACTCCATAGCGGCCGCCTGAGCCGTTGCATTGGCCGCATATTCGGTAAAGGGAACGTCACGCAGAAGCGAAGCCCAGTAGAGTTCGACAAGTTCGATCGCGTATTCGACAGAGTCCAGTGCAGGCGGCGTCGGAACGACAGGATCGCCAAATCCACGCGAATCCTTTCCGACTAACTGCAGCGCGAAAGCACCAAGCGGGCCATTGAGCTTACGCGTGCCGCCTAGTTGGATACCTGGCTGTTCAAAATCGCCGAGCGGTCCACCGGGCTTTAGGCCACATGCCTTCAAGAACTGATCGAACGTAGCCGGATCGACAATTCCAGGAGAGATCTGCTTCAAGCCCTTGGTGTAGGTGCCGAGGCCGTCTGAGAATTTGGCGAGGTCGGTGCTCGCGCTATGAGACACGCTTCCGGTGGCCTCTTGGGTCGCAGTACCAAAACGAACAATAAACGCATCTTTGCCGTGCTGATCAGTGACGCCACCAGGTAAGCACGCCGTGTTGGGCTGGGGCAATTGATTCAAATCCGCCATGTATTGTCTCCTTTTACGGTTAGTTGGTTCTGGATTGCTGGACGCTCATATCGTTCGACAACTTGAAAGTCATTAGACATTTTCCGGATGGATGGATGTATTATACTCATTTCGGTGACGCATGGGCCGCATCACGGCTCTTGCTGACATGCTACTAGCGGGTTATTACACGACTATTACAAAGGCGAAAAATCGAATTGGTTGATCTTCTTATGATTGGCCCACTGCCACTGCTGTCCGGTTACGGTT
>PKZC01000462.1 GCA_003132905.1 Bryobacterales bacterium
GGGCAGGTTCGGACATGTGAATTCCTCTCGGGCTGACCTCAAACCTAGCGCCGGCCTATTGGCAAAGCGAGTCTTTGTTCTCTTTTTGTTCCCATGCCGGTGGCAACCCTGGGTAGGCTCTAAACCTGTCCTGGAGCGTGCATATGCGCTGTTTGGACGACGGTCGCGGGGGCATGAAACGCCGCCGCGACTGCGGCTTTCGGTGCCAGCTGGATCTCGAAACCCTGGTGTGCACCCGGGGCCGGAATTTTCCGCTGGGCCGGCTGGCCGATCGGCTTCGCTGCCCCCGTGTGGCGCATCACATAAGAGCGTCAAACATCACATAAGAGCGTCACGAATTTTGCCGAGTGCGGTACGCGCCAGCCGCCAATTTCTGTGGCGCATCACATAAGACAGTCACGAGCGGTCCGGAACCAACGTCATCCTCATGGAGACGGCGGTGCAGCGGACGCCTCGACTTCTTCTTTCGGCTTCGTACCGCGCGCGTTCAGGAGATAGTCGACTTCCTCGATCCGCTTTTCCGGCAGCCCAGCCATTTCGGCATAAGTCGGCCACCTCTCGACGGCCGCCTTTACCTCTTGGAAGATCGCTTCCGCATCACCCTTAGAAATCGACGCCCGCTTCCCCTCCTCAGCCACATGCGGCCAACTTGGGTTTGCGCCTTGGCCACCGATTTCCAAGGCATGCTCGCCGTTCATGCCGGTGGACAACGTCAGATCGTACGCCGGCGTCGGCGTCCAAACTCCGTTCGACGACATCAGGAACGCGTGGTTCTTGGTGTGGTCATCGCGGTTGCGCGCAAGCACGTTGAAGATCATGCGCCGGAACATCTGGTCGACGTGCGTCTTGTCGCGCGTGAGCAACATGGTGAGCTTGAGTAACTTCGTGTAGTCGATCGACGAATACCGATGGCTCGCGTGAAGCAGTCCGCACGCCGTGTGGACGTGGATGCGGCCTTCCATCGTCCGGTCGAATCGCCTAACCGCGAAGTAGTTGCCTTTGTCGCCCTTTAGCAGCGCCGTCTCCGACATTTCTACGTCACAGGCCTTCGCCATGAGCGAGTAGGCGTACTCCTCGGCGCCGATATGCACAGGGTCGTTCGCCTTCGATCTGAACTTGGCGATCCACGGCTCGAAGCCGGCAGGAAGACCCCTGCCGAAGTCTTCGACGAGAACACCGGTGACGGCGTTTCGGCCAATCATGATCTTCGGACGCGCGCCGCCGGAAGAGCCCTGCAGGTCCTGCAACTTGTCGACCTCGGCTTCGGCGAACTCCTCCTGCACCCGTTCAGCCTCCTCGGACAGCGCATCGAGATCCAGCCGGCCTGGTCGTGGTTCGAACATCTCAGCCGGCTCGTAGGTCAGCGCACCCATGCCCGTGGTGCCGACGAAGGACAGACGATCAAGCGCGGTCAGATCGTCTGAGTTGATGTTGCGATCCTTAAGACGGCGATCGAGAAGGCGCCGCCCCCAGCCGTCAGGCAGGCTGTCGTCGAACAGTCCGAACAGACCGCCGAACGGGGCATCGTCCTTGGGGGTCCGTGCGCCGCGCCTCAGGTCAAGATGGATGGGCGAGAGTTCGAGCTTCCGGTCAATGAAATCCTTGTCGTACTCGAAGTAGATGTGCCCGTCGTCGGCGCTGCGGGCGAGGGTCCCGACCGACACGGCTTCACCGGCAATATCCAGCGCGACCTTGAGCTTGCCGACGTGGGGAAAGTCCTTATACCCGCTCATATGGTCCGGCCTCGTTTGCGCGCAGGTTTGGCGATCACGTCCTCGATCGATCTGTATTGCTGCTTGGGAAACAGCCCCTCGAACTCCGTTTCCGCATCCAACGCGAAAGCCAAGGCCAGCAGCGACTCCAGCGAGATGTCGCCGGACCGTTCGAACCGTTTGAGGCTACCGAGGCTCACGCCAGAACGCTTCGAGAGACCCTCTTGAGAAAGGTTTCCGTCGAGCCGGCGCTGACGCGCTCGGCTCCGCAAACCTTGTTTGACATCAAAAGGCGACGTGAGTTTAAGGGCCATATAATTATCTGTTATGCTTCAAATTCATCTTTATAGATAACATATTATCTGTAACATAGCAACACGAGAAGCGGGCCAGCACGACTGCCAGTCCGCTTCTCGTGTTGTCTTTAAGCCGCCAGTGCACAAGCGGTTTGCGCGCCCCGTTTACAACCAAGACGGGCGGTGTCGCCTCATGCCACCTCGATGGAGCGACTCAACTCTAGCGCGCAGCTCCCCTCGGCCGCCAAAATATTACAATCTTATGTGATGCAGATAGGCGGAAAGAACAATCTTATGAGGTGCGCGTGACGGTCTTATGTGATGTCGGGCCGCCGCAATCGTTGGACTTTACCGCCCGGGACGACGGTCATATGTGATGGACGACACCCCGCTGCGGCTGCCGGCGCATTTCGGTGATGTTCGGGCCGCCCGCCGGCAGTGGTGTTATGTCCGCCCGGGGGTGAAGCGCCGGATTCGGTGTTTTTGTCCATTAACGCGCGGAAAGCTGGTGCTCAACGCCAGACCTGACCTTCATAGGTGACACCGCGAATTGCCCGTGGGCACCGCCTGGACGAACGGCTTGGGCTGGAACAGGCCGCCCAGCTTCTGCCATCGGCGATCGTAATTTTCAGCTTACGAGTAACCGTCAAAGGCCCTTTTCAGGCCGCTCGAAGGCCTTCCGCATCAAGCCGTCC
>PKZC01000302.1 GCA_003132905.1 Bryobacterales bacterium
GGCTTCGGGATGGGCATCGAGCGGTTTGTGGCGTGGATGTGCGGGCTGGAACACATTCGCGAGACGATCGCGTTTCCACGAATGCTGTATCGCACGCGGCCTTAATCATTCACCAGCATGCGTCCGAAGCAAATCGCGATCATCGGCGCGCCACTCGACCTGGGGTCTGGACGGCGCGGCGTGGATATGGGGCCATCGGCAGTTCGCGTGGCCAATCTCAATGGACGGCTTGCGGAACTGGGTTATGAAGTAGAGGATCTGGGCAATGTGCCCGTGATCCAGCGCGAAAGCCAGGGTGAAGTGGATTCGCGGGCGAAGTACTTGCCGCAGATTGCCGAAACCTGTACGTTGGTGGCCGGGATGGTAGGCGAGGCGCTGGCAGCGGGGAAGTTTCCACTGGTGCTGGGCGGCGATCATTCCATCGCGGTGGGCACGGTGTCGGGTGCGTCCCAGCATTTTCACCGGCGAGGCCAGAAACTTGGTTTGATTTGGATTGATGCGCATACGGATATGAACACGCCGGAAAGCAGCCCGAGCGGTAACGTACACGGCATGCCGCTGGCTTGCTGCATCGGCCAGGGTCCTGAAGAGCTAACGAATATCTTTGGATATTCGCCCAAGATAGACCCCGCGAACGTGGCGTTGGTGGGGATTCGGTCGGTGGATGGGAAGGAGCGCGACATTGTGCAGCGCTCCGGGGTTCATGCTTTTACNNATGCGCGATATCGACGAGCGCGGAATGCGGTCGGTATTTGAAGAGGCCATCCGCATCGCCGGCGATGGGATGGCGGGCATTCACGTTTCACTCGATATGGATGCGGTGGATCCTCGGGAGGCGCCGGGAGTGGGAACTCCGGTGGAGGGTGGAATCACCTATCGCGAAGCTCATCTTGCCATGGAAATGTTAGGCGACACGGGGCGCATGACATCGCTCGAAGTGGTGGAGGTAAACCCGGTGATCGATGACGCGAACCGGACTGCGATTTTAGCGGTGCAACTGGTGATGTCAGCAATGGGAAAAAGGATTCTGTAACGGGATGAAAACGAATGTGGGTGTGATTTACGGGGGACGGACGGGCGAGCATGAGATTTCGCACCGGTCCGCAAAGTCCATCATCGAGGCGATCGACACTGAGAAGTATAAGGTTCTGCATTACGTGATTTCGAAGCAAGGGAAGTGGAGCCCGCGGCCCATTCTTCCCGAACCTGGCGGAAACCCCGGAGTGGATGTGGTGTTCCCGGTGCTGCATGGCACCTTTGGCGAAGACGGAACCGTGCAGGGATTGCTGGAGCTGGCGGATCTGCCTTACGTAGGCGCGGGCGTGCTGGCGTCGTCCATTTCGATGGACAAAGAGATGATGAAGCGGGTGGCGAAAGAGCGCGGCCTGCCGGTGGTGGAATATCGCGTCGTGTCGGGCTCCAGCGACGCGGCGTGCGGGGAACTCGGTTTTCCAGTTTTCGTGAAGCCGGCCAATCTTGGATCGTCGGTGGGCATCTCGAAGGCCAGAAATTGCGAAGAATTGAAGGCGGCGCTGGAATTGGCGCGCGCCTACGATCGCAAGGTTATTGTCGAGCGGGGCATCACAGGTCGCGAGTTCGAATGCGCGGTGCTTGGCAACGACAATCCCGTCGCGGCCGTGCCTTGCGAAATCTTGCCGTCACGGGATTTCTACGATTACGAAGATAAGTATCTTTTGGACCAGGCGCAGACCGTGATCCCAGCCGACTTGTCTCCTGAACAAACGGCGGAGATGCAACGGCTGGCCGTAGAATGCTATCAGGCTGTGGAGTGTGAAGGCATGGCGCGCGTGGATTTTCTGCTCGAAACCGCCACCAATCAGCTCTACATTAACGAGATCAATACCATTCCCGGATTCACCTCCATAAGCATGTACCCTAAGATGTGGGAGTACTCCGGGTTGCCGATGCCCAAGCTGATCGACCGGCTGATTGAGCTGGCCTTGGAACGGCACGCCGCCAAGCAGCGCCTGCGATATACGAAGTAAAGAAGTAGATGCTTTTACCCGCTCTTTTTTTGTTCGCCACGCCGCCTTCCACCGAAGACCTGGAAAGCGCGCTGAAGCGCTTCACGGAAGTGATTGCCATCGTGGAGACCAATGCGGCCGACCCGGTGAACACGCAGCAATCCGTGTATCAAGGCGCGATTCCGGGGATGCTGCGTACGCTCGATCCGCATTCCATCTTCTTCGATCCGGAACAGAACGAGCAGCTCAAGCAGATGGAAAATTCCGAGCGCAAAGGGTTCGGGACGGTGGTGTCGGTGCTTCCTGGGCGCGTAATCGTTTTGCAGGCGTTGCCTGGAACGCCGTCGTCGAAAGCGGGTTTGGAACCGGGTGATGAGATCGTGGCTGTGAACGGCGTGGAATTGGCGCGGTTGGAGTTCGATCAAATTGTCGGCTACCTGGGCGAGAGCCATCAGCATCGGGCGCAGTTAATTGTGCGACGGCCAGGGAACGCGCGTCCGCTCGAATTTGTGCTGGATCCGGAACTGCTGGATTCGCCCAGTGTGGACCGTGCGTTTCTATTACAGCCAGGAATCGGATACATCCGGGTGAACGGTTTCGATCCGCAGACCGCGCGCCAATTGAAGGACGCCATCGAGAAACTGGGCGGAGAAAAATTGAAGGGACTGGTGCTCGATTTGCGCGATAATCCGGGCGGCGTGGTGCAAGCCGCGCTGGAAGCCGCTTCCTATTTTCTGAAGCCCGGGCAAAAAATCCTGAGCGTGAAAGGCAGAAGCATCGAAGAGCAGGCGGTGGATGTCCCGAAAACCGCCGTGCCCTATGTCTTCCCCTTGGCGGTGCTGGTGAACGCAAAATCGGCCAGCGCCTCGGAAATTCTCACCGGGGCTCTACAGGATCACGATCGCGCCGTGGTCATCGGAGAGCCAAGCTTCGGCAAAGNNTGGTGCAAAACGTATTTACATTAACGGGTAACACCGCCCTCGCGCTGACAACGGCTTTCTACTACACACCCAGCGGCCGGTCTATTCAGAAACCGCTGCCGAGCGGACACCTGGAGATCGCAAAGCAATCGGAACAGTTTCGAACAGATGCGGGACGCAGCGTGGTTGGCGGCGGCGGTATTCAGCCGGACGTCGCCATTGGTCTGGAACCGCTCACGCGATTGCGAGTGGCTTTGGATGCCAGCGGAATCATGACGGCCTTCGCCACCGAATACCTGCAGAAGAACAACGGGACGGCCAAGCCTCTCGGTGACGGCTTCGAAGTGAGTCCGGCGTTGCTCGAAGAATTTCAGGTGTACGCAGGACAGCGCAGCATTCAGCCGTCGGTAGCGGAATGGAGCCAGGAACGAACCTGGGTGCAGAGCCGTTTAAAGCAGGAGATTTTCAATCAGGCGCTGGGAGTCGCCAAAGGCGACGAGGTGGAAGCGCAACGTGACCCGGCCGTGCGTGCCGCGATTGAACGCCTAGTCACCCGGCTGTAGCGCCGGCCTGCGTTGGCGCATTCCCTGCACGGCGTGCAAGATCACCGGCAAGAGCGAAACAAAGATAACCAGCAGCACGAACTTTTCGAAATTGCGCTGCACCAGAGGTATCCTGCCCAGCAGGGAGCCGAGCACGGTCATGGACACCACCCATCCCACCGCGCCGAAAATATCAAACGAAATGAAGCTGCGATAGCGCATGTTGGCGACGCCGGCGACAAATGGCGCAAACGTGCGGATGACGGGCACGAACTTCGCGTAGATGATGGTTTTGCCACCGTGTTTGGCATAGAACGCGTTAGTTCGTTGCAGGTGCTCCTGTTTGAAGAAACGCGAATCGGGCCGGTTGAAGATGGCGGGCCCGGCGCGGCGGCCCAACAGATAACCGCACCAATCGCCAGCCAGACAGGCGACGATCAATAACACGATGATCACCGTCATGTTCAATTGCCCGGCGCCGGCCACCACGCCGATGGTGAAGAGCAGAGAATCCCCCGGGAGCACGAACCCAACCAGAAGTCCGGTTTCAGCAAACACGATCGCGGTGAGCGTCGCGTAACCCAGCCAGCCGGAAAGAACGGTCGATAGAAGATGAATCAACCGATCGGGCGTGGTAAGCGTCCGCAAAAAGTCCAGCAGGGCGTGAATCATGCAAAATGGGCGGGCTAGGTACGGTACTGGGCAACCAGCCGGTCGATGACCGATTGGTGCTTTTTCACTTTTCCGCGCCGAATCAGATCGGTGAGAACGCTGTCCTGGAAAAGGTTTTGACGATCGGCGGCCTTCTGGCTTTTGAGCGCCGTAACAATGCTGTCGCGCTCCTGCGGGAACTTCGACATATCGGCATCCTGCCGGCCGGAGACTTTGCCAACGATGGATTGATTGTTGGCCGTCAGCGGACCAAAGACTGTACCTACCGGTTTACTGAAGTAATTGGCAAAGATGATGCCAGAGCCGAGACCTTCGGCCGCGCCCGAGGTGGTGAAGAAATCGGTGCTCTTCACTTCACCGCCAACGGCCTTTGCCGCGGCATTGAGATCGCCGCCATTTTGCTTGAGCAACTCAGCCGCCTTCGCTGCTTTTTCTCCAACCATCCGAGTTGACTCATTCTGAAGATAATTTTGGCGCACTTGGCTTTCTACTTCAGCCAGTTCCGCGGGATGGGAAGGCCGAACACCAGTGACCACGATCACAGCCAGCTTGTTACCGGCTTGCACCACATCGCTTACCTCGCCCGGCTTCATGGCTTGAATTGCGGCCCCCACCTGAGGATCGTTGCCAAGTTNNCAAGTTGGGCAATGGGACTGCCGGGAGCATAGCCTGGCACATTCACGAAATCCAGATTCAACTGGCTCGCGATTTGCTGCCCGTTCTGCGGAGCCTTTACCAGCGCGGCGTGCGCTTTGTCGGCGAGTTCCTGCATCTTGTCGAAAACGGTCTGATTCTTTAACGTGGCGACAATCGCCGACTTCACCTCGTCCACTGTTTGCAGGTGTGCGGGCTGTTTCTCGAGCACTTGAATGATGTGAAAGCCGTACTCGGTGGTGACGACGTTGCTGATTTCGTTGGGCTTCAGAGTGAATGCCGCATCTTCGAAATTCTTGACTGTTTGGCCGCGCGATACCCAGCCCAGATCTCCACCTTTTTGAGCCGAACCCGGATCCTGCGAGTTCTTCTTGGCGAGCTCGGCGAAATCGCCGCCAGCCTTAATTTGCTTGAGCAGCGCTTCGGCTTGCGCCTGGATTTTAGGAACCTCGTCTTTGGGCTTGTTGGCGATGCTCAGCAGAATGTGCCGCGCATGTACACGCTCGGGCGTCCGGTATTCGTCTTTATGTGCATTGTAATATTCCTGCACCTGCGCGTCTGAAAGCTGGATGGTGTCGGCCACCTTAGCTTGATCGGCCACGATGAGTTGCAGATTGCGCGTCTCGGGAACATTGAAAAAACCTTTGTTCCTCGTGAAATAAGCGTTGATCTCTTCGGCAGTAGGCTTCATATCAGCCATGACTTTGGCGGGAGAAAAGCCGATGTAATCCATCTTGATCTTTACGTTGCGCCTGCGATATTCGGCCTCCGCTTCCGCTGGGGTGATGATGGCGCCTTCGAGGACGATGTTTTGAATCTCGTCTTCATAGGCCTTTACGCGGACGTTGTCTTCAAAGTCCGGAACCGTGGTGCCGAATTGCTGCTCTACATACTGCTGGTATTGATCTGGAGGCAGGGTCGCAAAAGGAAAGGAGCGCAGGGTGTCTGCCAGATCACGATCTGAAACTCGAAAGCCGAGCTGCTCCGCTTCATAAGCCACGGCGCGTTCGGCGATGGCTTGATCTACCAACTGGGGGATAAAGGTCGAGGCGAACTCAGGAGGCAGACTCCGACTCTGCAGTCGGTTCTTCAACTGTTGCTGCACCTCAGCGACGGTAACCGCCGACTTGCCGATCTCAGCCACCACTTGGTCGGAGTTGGAATCGGCGGCGCTGATGCCGGTGCCTGGAATCAGATACACCAGCATCGAAAGCGATACCACGCCTAACATCGCGCCCAACACGATGCGCACGGCCTTGGCGCGGCTACGAAATAAATCGAACATGTAAAGCTCCTAAATCAAAGACCGTTCAGCGATTGCTTCCTACGGTCGGTTGTGGCTCTGGAAGCCGAAGTCGGGATCTAGACCCAGTATAGTATAGGCCAATTGCAATGGGGCTTGCGAAGGCTAGGCCCGCTGTTTTGTGTGGGTTACCGGACCAGCCGTTAGCCGGAGCGCGGTGCTGAACCCAGCTAACTCCGGCAGATAGGCGCTGTAGGCCATATGGAAGAAAAAGGCGCTCACGGCATAGACCAAAGTGCCGGCGAGCAGGCAGCGGCTGAGGCTAGCAATCTCGCGGTACGCGGGGTAGTCGCGAGTTTGGCGATAGAGCCGAAAATTAGAGCGCAAACAGAGCCCGATCACGGCGGCGTAGAAGATCAGGGCGGGGATGCCGCATTCGCTCGAAACCTGCGTGTAGGTATTGTGGGTACCAAGCCAGGGGAGGTGCTGGTTGGCGCGAGCGGCGTCCTGGCTAACCGCGGTCGCGAACTGGTCTGGTCCAACTCCAAACAACGGATGGCTCAGGGTATACCGGAGGCTGGTTTTGAAGAGCTCTTCGCGTTGCTGCTGGGACGCGACGCTCGACACGTCCTGCGTGGCTTCGGCCGTTGAATCGGGATCGATCACAAGTAGGGACAGGCGGTGCAGAGCGCTGGAGGGTCCGGCTGCCAGGGCCACTCCAAGGGTTGCCAGTCCGAGAGCCGCCACCTTCCAGCGGGTCCGGCTCAACGAGAAGATCAGGATTAGCATCGCGGAAGCGGCAATCACGCAGCCTCGCGATCGGGTGCGCAAAGCGTAAAAGGTGCAAAGCATGACGCCCGCCATTCCGGCCAGCCGAGCCGGGCGTCCCGGTCGATGGAATAGAAACAAGAAGGCGCTGATTCCGAGCAATAACGCCAGGGCCAGGTCGTTAGAATTGGCATAAAACAAGCTGTCCGGAATCCGGAAGCGCATTTCGCCCGCATTGCCGTCCATGTTTCCCAGCGTGATGCAACTGAGCAACAAAGCAGCGCCGCTGGCGATTTGCACGTACATCCATTGGCGGCAGCGGGCGAGGGACGTGACGAAAGAACAGGTATAAAAGAATTCCAGGTACGCGCGCGGAACGTAGTTTCCGAGCATCGCGGCGCTTCCGCCGGTCCAGACGCTTAGGGGAGTAGCCAGAATCATCCAGCAGAGGAATGCCGCCCAACAGACGCCCGCGGCGGAACGCAAACCGCGCAAGGCCTGGCCCGAAAATATCCACGCCAGCGGCAGCAGAACCAGAGTGATGGTGGATAGGTACGCCTTGACGCCGAACACGCGCAGGGACCAATCGTTGGCGAAACCCGAGAGCGCGTAAATGCAAAACAGGATGAAACCTGCCGTTGCGATGGGGGCGGGGGAGGATGATTTCAAGGTATCGAGAGTTAGTGCTGTTTCGGTAGTCACATTTCTCGCAAGAATTTTCGCGGTCTCGGCAAACGGAATAGAGCGATAGCTTTCGCCTTTATCCAGAGCTCACCCGGGCGACCTAGCCGTGCGGGGGCGTGGGAGACTTGGCGCAAAAGGAGCCGGGAATAATGTGGATTTTTCGAATCGCTCTGCTGGCGATGTGCGGTGGGACGCTTTACGGCCAGCTAACCCAGCTGGATTTACGGCTGCAAAGCCGGGACGTGGATTTTTCCGCCGCTAGCTCCACCAAGCCCTTCAAATCGGGCACCGGGCTACCATCGTCGTGCGGCCAAGGTGAACTGTATTACCGGTTGGATGCCAGCGCGGGCATGAACGTGTACGGTTGCACGTCGTCAAACTCATGGACGCTAGAACAAGGGCCACCCGCGGCATCAATGGCGAGCCAGTTAGGCGACTTCGGGGTGACTGCCACCAACGTCACCACCCTCGCGATAGGAGCGGGCTGCACCACCTTGACGCCTTGCACGGTACGGTTCGGCGGGCTGGTGTATTCATTCGGCAGCGGGGCGACGGCAACGATATCGGCTGGTAGCGGCCTGGCGCTCATCTACATTTCAAGCGCTGGCGCGTTGACGGTTGGGCATAACGTGACGGCCAGTTGCAGCAGCGGTTGCGTGGCGGTGAGCGGTGTGACGGCATTTCCAGCCGATGCTATTCCTCTGTTTACGTGGTCGGCGACCAGTGGAGCATGGAACTCGAACGGCGGTGCCGACCAGCGGGCTTTCCTTAGCTCGAAGAGTGTGACGGCCGGCGTGGGGATCACAAGCACGGAGATTTCGGGCAAGACGCAATTGAGCGCGGATACGTCGGTGATCGGGTTGCGAACCTCGACGCCAGGGACATCCAGTACGGCGTGCGCCATGGGATCGTGGGCTACCGACGGATCGTTCTTCTACTTGTGTACGAGTTCGAATGTCTGGCGTCGGGCGGCGCTGTCGTCGTTTTAAAGCTATGCGACGACTATTGTGGTGGATGTTCGCAACGCTGCCTTGCCTGGCAAATACCTCGATTGTGTCCATCGAGCCGACGCAGATGCAAGCCAAGATCACCGTGCAGACCGACCAGCCGGGATTCTGCACGTATCGGGCGTCCCGAGGCGTTGTGTTCAGCTCAAATGTTGCGGATTTGACCGACAACACGAGCACGGATGCCCGAAGCGGGTCCATTGTCAACGCGAATGTGCATGTCTTGGTCTTGGGCACGCGCAAGGGGAGCGACGCATTGGCTGCGTCCGCTACATACTGGGTGGGAGTTACTTGCGGGTCAGACTCGGAAGTGGCGGCCACATTTGTAACTCGATCGATTGCGTGGGGAAACACAGCGCCCGATCCAATTCCATTTAATACCGGCAAGTTTGGAAACACGGATTATCCGCTGATCAATTGGACGAATCAACAGCAATCCTATGTGGATCCAGTTACCGGTGTTGAATTCTGGCGAGTGACAGCGCCCGGAATGATGAGTTCGGCGACATTGAATTTGGCCGCTCAAAATAGTAGCGTTCTCGGTGTTCCTTTGGATGCTAGCGGAACCGGCAAGTGGGCTAGCCTTGGCAATATCAGTTCCAACGGCGGGAGTTTCTCGGTGGGCTCGGGCGGTGCGTCGGACAAGGCCTTTGTTCCACTAGGGAACTTCACCTGTCCGGCGGGAACTACGTTCGCCGGCTGGTATCCGAAGTGCACCTTGGATGATCTCTCCTTCGATGTCTATTGTGGAAATGCGGCGGTCAGCGGAACCACTCTTACCTTGCAGCTTTCGATGGATGGCGGGCAGACGCTTTCGGGAATGCCAGTGACGACGGCAGTTTGTCCAACCAGTGCGCCGGTAAAACTGGGGACATATCCACAGCTGGCCGTGAATCCACTGTTCTTGTCATGGGGATTTACGCCGCAGCATCATCTGGTGGTTCCTCCGGCTGGAAACGTCAACGTCTCGGGACACGCGGTAACGCTCGAAAGTCCCACAGGAACGCAGAATTACTTCGATACGGATTGGGTGAGCGGCACTCCGATCCTGATCAATGGGAGCTACTTTCATGTTGCGAGTATCAACAGTTCTTCGGCCTTGACCTTGCAGGAAAATGCCGGGACGTTGACCGGCGTGCCGTATGTAGCTGCCAACTTCGGCGTGGTGGTTACTAAGTCAAATAGCGGATCGAATATCAGTGTGAGCGTTGGCGTGAATTACGCCTACGCAACCATGCCGAGCGCTTGCTGCAATGGCGATACTGGCATGATGAGCCAGGCGTCGGTGTCCGTCACGAAGACGGCCGATGGGTCTTCCACACTTACCCCGCCTTTAACTGGATACCTGACCAACGTGGTGGATAGCGCTGGTGGCGAAGCGTTGTTGATCTGGATCCCGTTCAACGGCGATGGGTCGGTACGGGCAGAAACACGGCTGTTGGCTATGGGATCGAAGACGGCAGGCAGCGCGCGGCTCGATACCAACGGCGATAGTGTGCCTTTCGGTCCAACCGGCTTGAGCGGCTACTTCTTCGACAACGAGGATGGGACGTCGGCGTATACGATCGACGTCAGCAATCGCGTCTGGAAGCTGACCTATAACGAGAGTTTCACTGGTTGCGCCGGGTATGTCGCGTTTCATCCGTACCCCACTTATGGAGACTATAGTCCGAATACCGGGATCGCGGACGATTGTTTCGAGTGGACGAATTTGACACCGGCAAATAGTGCGCACGACATCCGGTCGCAAATGGTGAGCGGCTATCAAACCGGCCTGAACTACCTGGGACAAACCATCGGGCCCGCCCATATCGGGTTCGATCTTGGTTGGATGAGCAATCCAGCGGTGGCGGCCTTCGACGCCGGCTATTTTTCGGCAGGAATGGAGAACGTTCAGAACCATATCGGAATCATGGCATCCTTCGATACCGCGACCGGAGTGTTGCGGAACATTCGGAATAGCTGGAGCGAAGGCGATTGCCGGTGGTGCGGGCTGCATGATGCGCCAGTCCTCACGATGGGGACGTGGCGATTCGCCGTGATCGATCCGCACGAGGATACGGGCGCTACGAATCTGGTGTTTCCAGATTCCTTCAAGATGAACGTGGCCGAGGTGAATCGTGCCGGTTCAGGAGGGACCGCGCTTTGGGATTGCAGCGGCTGCTCAGGCGGGCCGCAGCAAAGCACGAGCGTGAGCGCCAGCGAAGCTTATACCTGCCCATCCAATTTGCTCGCGCCCTACACGGCGTTCTCTGGAACGGCGAATTGCATTCAGGTGAAGGTGTCGTCACCGCCTTGCCAGCAGAATCCGAATACGTCGTACACGTTTCCCGGAAGCAATACCGAGAAGCTTGAATTTCCCTGCACCACGCCAGGTTTTGGGACGGCGAATGCCAATTGGTCCAAGCTGCAAGACATGCAGCCCGGCGATTGGCTGCTCACGAACGCAGGCAGCCAGAACGAAAACCTGGTGCTACTCTCGGTTACTTACAACAGCGCCACGAATATTGATCTTTGGTTATTACGATGGGCAGCGCACAATTATCTGACGCCTCTTTTTCCCGGCAAAGACGATCTGAACGGCAGCGCGCACGCCACCCCGTGGCTGCTGTACATGGCGCCCACTTACGCCACCAACGCAGTGGCGCTGGACGCGTCGAGTCCAAGTAATACTTGGATCAAGAGCAATCCACTGCGTTTTTCTTCGCACGGGTCCTCTGCACCTGCGACAGGTGCCGGCGCTTACTCCTACCAACAGGCATGGTTCGGCGGAAGCTATATCGGCAGCGTCGGCACCTCGGTTCCAAATTTATTGTGGCGCGCTTTACAACCGTCGGCGTCCTCATGGCCGGCGTTTGCGGCAAGCAACAACGGGGCAAGCAACGCACTGACGCAATCCTATAACAGCGGCACATACGCGCCCAACAGCGCGACGCCTCCGTTCTTCGTCGATTACCGGCACTTCAATCCTTCAGAAGGCGGAGGCTTCGAATCGAACGGAGGCGCGGCGCTGGGCAGCATGTCGATGACGTTGGTTTCCGGAACCAGCCAGACTTATCGGGTGGCGGCCGATTGCTGCGCCGCCGGACCGAGCGATTACAAGCGGTTGGGATTGGTGGGGTTCGCAGGACGATATCTGGCACGGGACGTCAGCAGTCCAGCTACCGGTAACACGGGCGATCTGCCGAGTTGGAGCCTTTGCCGCGCGTTTCAGTCGAACGAATGCATGCAAGGTTCGTCCACTGGCAATCTGTACCTGAGCTTGCCCCAAGCGGACCTGGCATCGACGTGTGCGAGCTCGCAGTTCACGCAAGCGATTCCTTGTCTATATCAACCCGCGCCCTGGAGCGGGCAGAGCATTCAGTTTCGCATCGACAGGACCGATTTCAGCGGCTTGACCACGCGTAAGTTCGGATACGTGCACGGCCATGCCGGCACCACGTATGCCTACAGCAATTGCAGGCCGACGGCGGACGCGCAGTTCCTGTTCTGCCCGGGCTATTGGCTGGATGGCGTGCGAACTGAGTGGCTGGCGTATCGCATTCCACCAGCTTTTCCGGCTGACAGCGTGAATCGCACCAGCTTCGTGCCTGTCACCGTCAGTTACCAGGGAGTCCCATTTGCCACTAACATCCGGGCTCGTTTCGGGTATCTGGAAAATGGCGGCGATCTGTTGCGATGCACTGCCTACGCGCAGGATTGTTCCACCGAGATTCCGAGCGGCGCGTCCACCGATCCTTACAGCTTCACCAACGAAAGTGTGACACGTGAAAGCTGCGCGAGCGGAATGGCGTGCACTATTACGATCCCAAGCCTGCCGAACCGGCTGCTGTATTACGTGGTCGACCGGCTGGACGGCAGCGGCACCGTGGTGACCACCAGTGCGATGCAGGTGGTGGCAGTACCTTAGTTCCATTTCGATGCCGGCGGCTCAAGAATCCGTTCGCGAGCGTCGATAGGAGAGGATGCAACCGCTCGTTCAGGGCGTTCGGGATATCGGAGCGGTACTGCCGGTCTTCATTCCCTCATCGTTCGTCGAAACGGCCGGCGGTTGGCCCGGCCCGTGTGAAGTCTTGCAAGCGGGAAGCGTCGCACTGGCGTGGGCAGTTCCGCTCGGCAACGACACCACCGCTTATATCCTTCACGAGACCCAACGAGAATGGGAAGCTCAAGGTATCGATTGGAAGGCGCGCGCGCTTCAAAATCTCCGCGACCTCTCCCCGGAACCACTCGGCACCGGCGCTCTCTTTCGCGACGACGGTGAAACATGGTTGATCTCGCTGATGTACGCAGATGGTCTGGGCCCGTCGCGACTGCTGCTCGCCGATCAGCTGGAGCGCTTGTTTCCGAGAGGGTACCGGGTGGCTATGCCCGAGCGCAGCCGAGCGTTCGCCTTCGCCACAGACTTGGATGCGGTAGACGCCGATACCGTGGAGAGCCTCATCCGAAGCAGTTTTACGAAAGGCGAACGCCCCTTATCGTGCGGGATCTTCGAGCCGAGCGAACTACTGAGCGCAATCCCCAGCAGCACTACATAGAAGGCATCCAGCGGAAAACGATACCGATTGTTTTCAAAGCTGGACAATAAATTGGCGATGGCTGTTACGTAAGCGATATTCGCCAAGAGGAACCCGATGAGCATTGCCTGCGGTCGATCCATCGTCTTGTTCCGCACTCCACTCACTACATAGTAAAGGCCCCACAACCAAAGCGCCGGCAGGCCAATCATTAGGAATATGCCGGTGAAAAGCACCAGTGAGGCGCGTGCGCCGTGCGCGGCCAATCGACGCAGCTCCTTGCGGTCGCTCGCTTCCTTGAATTGGCCAAAGAACACGAAGTTCCAAACACGGTCGAGCTTGTGAATCCGGGGCCGATTGAGATCGAAGAACGGAAAATCTCCGGGCGGCAGAAAATAGCTGAACCAAGCCACTTCCATCGAGCGCAGATAGACCACCGGATAATTTCTCAACAAGGCCAACCCATCCCGTGTGTAGATTTGCTGAACCTGAAGAAAAGCCAGGCAATTAAAGTTGGTTGCACCGGTAGAGGTAATGCAATCGTCGAGTACCGGGATGCCCGTGCGCCCGGGCNNATCCAACAGCGACGCTCCCGAGATAACACCTCGGCTCACGAAGTATCGAGCTTCATCAGGGGTCAGCTGATGTGCCGTGATAACGTCCATATTCATACCCATCCAAGTGCTACCGGAGAAAGTTCCGAAGAGGATCCGATTCTTGGCGTAGAGTCCGACGATCGCGAG
>PKZC01000336.1 GCA_003132905.1 Bryobacterales bacterium
ATTCCCACCGTGGAACTGGCCGGCAAGGTTGTGGGATGTGGGAATACTTCGGGCAGAGATATTGATAAATTCAAGACGTTTGGGCTCACGACGGCTGCGGCCTCCAAGGTCGACGCACCGCTCATCAACGAGTGCTACGCCAACCTCGAATGCCGAATTGTCGACGCCAGGATGGCCCCGAAATACAACTTTTTCATCCTGGAAGTCATCAAAGCCTGGATCGACCCCGAACGCAAGCAGCCGCGAACGATCCATCACCTGGGAAGAGGCGTGTTCATGGTCGCCGGGAAGACGATCAAGCTGCCTTCCAAGATGAAATAGAGACGTACCGTTGACTGGTGCCGACTGGCGTTGATCGTCATCCGGCAACATAATATATCCGATGTTCCATCCACACAGCGGCCCGACGTCGCCACGGGCTTCTTAGGGCGAAAGCCAGCGCTTGGATATACAATTGTGGGGTTTCGCGATTGGACCGCGCCATGGCGGCGGCTATCTGCGCAATCTCGCACCGCCCTTACTGCGCCGCTCGGCCCAGCGCGGACGGTGACGCTTGGGTGTCCCCGCGCCCGAAACCCGCGCCGAGCAGCAACAGAGGCACCTCGATCTCGCGCAACAGGGCTTCGAGCGCATCGGGAGCTTTGAGCAGTTGCCGGCTCGCCAAAACCAAGAGGACTGCTCCTTCCTCTCTCATTGCGCACAAGAGGCTCGATTTTTGGTCCGGGTCTCGGCTCGCTAGCGTCAGGCACCCGGGCGTCCCTCCAGACGCTTCACGCAATGATAGATGGTGCGCTGGCCTGGGGCGCCCCATTCCTCATCTATTGGTCCCTTTACAGTACATACGATTGCTCTTGCGGTCTGTATGACGCTAGCGGCCAAATGACGCAAGTCGGAGACTTCTTTAAGCATCCCCTATCCACTTACAGCACTTGCTTCGCGGGCGTCTACGCGCCTCCCAGACCCAAGCCAACGAATTCCATCCCTTTGGACTAGCATTTGCACTGCGAGCAGCTGATCAGAACTTGGCAGCTACGCATAATTCTTCTGCAAGCAGGGGAGTTATCGAGAGTCTCACAATGTCGTCTGCAGCAACGCCAGCGGTGAGTGGAACTGAGTCCGTGCAGAAGATCCTTTTCACGCCGAGCCGCCGCAACTGCTTCCATCGTTCGCCTGTGAAGAGCCCGTGCGTCACCATAACCGTGATCTCATCCACTCCGGATTCGCGTAGTTTTTCGCAGGCGGACAGTAGTGTGCCACCGGTGTCCAGAATGTCGTCGACGATCACAGCCTTGCGACCGACTTCTCCGATGGGCCCGGCGTGTGTGATTCCTGTTGTGGTGCGCCGCTTCTCGAAATAGGGAATCTTGCCACGAGCCATGCCAGTAGCCTTCTGCACGGCTTCGCAACGGCCGATCGCTCCTTCATCCGGGGCGACGATTGTGGCTCCACTCAAGCCACATCGATTCAACGCCTCTGCAAACACCGTCGCGGGAGAGAGCGAACGTACCGATATCGGAAACAGCCGCTTGGCCCTTTCACTATGCACATCAACGGTAATCACCTCGTCGACTCCGGAAGCTTGAGCGAGCGCGCCGGCCCAAGCCGTTGCGAGGCTTTCACCTGGCTTGTCTTTATCGTCTCTGGCGTACGCCAAGTAGGGGAGAAGTGCCGTTACCCGGCGCGCCCCTTCTTTCTTCAGCGTGTGCGCGAGCAGCAATGCTGAGAGCAATTGCTCATCGGGAGGGGAAATCGAGCCAAGCACGAAACAATTCTCAGTGCGAACCAGGGTCTGGAGATCGACATGTAACTCCCCGTTCTCGAAACGCCTGACTCGGAAACGCCCTAGCGTCCCAGATTTAGCCAGCGCGGCCGCCATGGCCTGATATGCTTCAAAGGCAAACAAGATCATCGGATGCCCTACCCTTTAATGCAAATTAGGGGTTCGAGCCGAGCAACTCGGCGCGAAAGCCCAGCCTTCTCTGACGCCTCGACCACTGCGGTCACATCTTTGTAAGCTCCCGGAGCTTCCTCGGCTACACCGCGCGCCGAAGGCGAGCGAATCAAAATGCCGCGGCTCGCCAGCTCGTCGATCAACTGGCGCCCACGCCAGTGCTTTGTCGCCTGGTGACGGCTCATCTGGCGTCCCGCGCCGTGACACGAGGAGCTGAATGAGCGGGCTTCGCCATCCAAAGTGCCAACCAAGATATACGACGCCGTGCCCATCGTGCCCCCTATGAGGACCGGTTGCCCGGTGGCGCGAAGAGCTTCGGGAACCGCGGGATGATTGGGCCCGAACGCGCGTGTCGCGCCCTTCCGATGGATGAACACCTGCTTGCTGTGTCCATTCACCTTGTGCTCTTCGACTTTGCAGGTGTTATGTGAAACGTCGTACAGAACCGTGAGTTCTGCCTGAGGAGCCACTTCGGCGAACGCCCGGCGAACCAGTTGCGTTATGATCTGGCGATTCGCAAGAGCGCAATTGATGGCCGCCCGCATCGCGCCAAGATACTTCTCGCCGATCGGCGATCGAATGGGCGCGCACGCCAATTCGCGATCGGGAAGCTCGATTCCGTATTCCGGAGCCTGGGCTACCATATCGCGAAGAAACTCCGTTCCAATCTGGTGACCAAGTCCACGGGAGCCACAATGGATGCTCACCACGACGTCTCCTGGGTGGATTCCGAAGGCTTCGGCGGATGGCTGATCGAAGATCGCCACTACTTGTTGGACCTCCAGATAGTGATTCCCCGAACCCAGTGTGCCCATCTCCCGCCGCTGGCGATTCTTCGCGAAGTCGGAAACTGCATCCGGCTGGGCACCGGCCATTGTTCCTTGTTCCTCGGTGCGTTCCAGATCGGGGGCCGTTCCGTAGCCGAGGCGCAGAGCCCATTGAGCGCCTCCCGCCATCATCTCGTTTAGCTCCTGGTCACTCAGATTCAGCAGACCTCTGCTCCCCACTCCGGCAGGAATGTGCCGGTAGAGCGCATCTGCCAGCGCGTGTTTGATCGGCGGCAAGTCGTCCGCTTTCAAGCCTGTCAGCAGCGTGCGGACGCCACAGGAAATATCGAATCCAACCCCGCCGGCGGAAACCACTCCACCCTCATCGGGATCGAACGCTGCGACGCCCCCGATCGGAAATCCGTAGCCCCAGTGTGCGTCGGGCATCGCATAGGCAGCCTTTTGGATGCCGGGCAGCGAGGCGACATTCACGATCTGCTCATAGACTTTCGCGTCCATGTCGCGGATCAGTTCTTCGCTGGCAAAGAGAACGCCCGGAACGCGCATCTTCCCTTGAGGATCGATGCGCCATTCAGATTCGGAAATGCGCTGCAAAAGTGTTGTTTCCACCTGCTAAACCTCAAACATCAACCACGCATTGAGCTACCCAAGCGCCGTCGGCGTTCTGGCCGACAAATAGGCTCGTATAAGTAGCGCCTTTTACCTCAACGGCCGGCTCATGCCGTGCGATGTCGACCGGTTCGCCCCATGCCGAGCCTTGCAGGCGATTCGCTTCTAGCCGGACTGCAAAACGGCCGAAAATCATCCCGCGAACCGCCATTTCGTAGACCAGCGCGTTGAGCCACTCAACGAAGAGCGCCTCGCTGTCGGCGGCTTCACGTTCGATTCTCACTTCGCTCCTGGCGACTACCTGCGATGGGTCGGTCAGAACGGCTGTAAGTGCGACCGCCGCCTGCTCAAAAGCCTCTGCTTTCGTCGTACCCATGCCGCGCACACCAATGTCGGCGCCGTGCGCGAAATGCTCCCAATGAGATTGAGACTTCACTTCCACACCAATGTGTCTGCATTCTTCAGACCAAGTGCTCACGAGTGCTGGCATAGGACGTGCAATGCGTTGATGCGTATGTCATTCAAACTGATAATCGAGGGCTTCGCCGACGGAGCGGAGATACCGAGCCGGTTTACATGTGACGGAAGCGACATCTCGCCGCCTCTCCGCTGGTCGGGCGAGCCTTCCGAAACGAAGAGTTTTGCCCTGATCATGGACGATCCCGACGCACCGGGCGGGACATTCAACCACTGGTTCATCTGGGACATTCCGCCGTATATCCACTCTCTCCCGGAAAGCAACGAGCACGCTTCGCTGGGCAAGTCGGGACCAAACGATTTCCGAAGACGCGGGTACGGAGGGCCTTGTCCTCCTAAGGGTGGCGGTCCGCACCGTTACTTTTTCCGGCTGTTCGCGCTCGATACGCCCACGCTCGGATTGTCCCCAGGCGCCAAACGATCGACGTTGGACAAGCCGCTCCGAAAACATGCTTTAGCCGAAACTGAATATATCGGCCGCTACGAACGAAGCTGACCTGCCGGCGCATTGCTCTCGGCTGCGTCGGCCAAGATCAGATCCAATGGATCTCGGCTGGATTTCGCCCGTGCGACTCGGGCCACGCCCTGGGTTGGCCCAAAATAATGGGTGCGACTACTTCATATTGTTCAGGCAAGCTTAGTTCGCGTTTGGTGGAAGGCAGATTAAACCAGGGCCGAGATAGTCCGATCCAACAGGTCCCTAGCCCCTCGTCGCGCGCCGCCAGCATTAGGTTCTCCGCGGCAAGGCAGCAATCCTCGGACGCCTGTGGTTCCATCGACTTAGCTAACACCAGCACTATGGCAGGAGCATTGTGGAGCACGTTGTAGCTTTCCGGTTCGATTAGCGTGCGGAGGGATGGAGGTAGCGAAGTTTGAGAAAAATTGGCAAGGAGCCATTCCTTGATCCGTTTTGCATAACCCGAAATTGCATCACGGTCCAAGATCGCGGCGAAAGCCCATGGCTGAAGATTCATGGCGCTGGGCGCAAGAATCGCAGCGCCCGCCAGCCGTTCTATCGTTTCGCGTGCAACCGGAGCATCAGAATATTCCCGCACTGCGCGCCGGCTCTTCATCGTATCGATCGTTTCCATATCGTGGCCCTTCACTTAGGGTTGCACTCGGACTTCCAATGCTGAATTACAAAGGCCTGTTAGAGGTTCCAACGCGACAACCGGGTGAAGGAGTAGGATAAAAGTTCCTGATGTCCGCTGCCGCTGAAGCCTCGGTTTCACTACTCATCATTGACGATAACTCAAGCAGCCTGGAACTACTCTCGGAAGCCCTGGCGCAGTCTGGCCTAGAGATTTTCACGGCATCCGACCCGGAAGAAGGGCTTGACCTCTTTTGCGACCGGCGCCCACACATCGTGCTCACCGATTTGGTGATGCCGACAATGAGCGGCATGGCCGTGCTGGAGCGGATCATGGAAGTCGACCCTGCTACAGATGTCATCCTCATGACGGCTCACTACGCCGCGGAATCTGCTGTCGAAGCAATTCAGAAGGGCGCGAGCGATTACCTCAACAAGCCAGTTCCGCTAGTAACGCTGCGTGAGCGCATTGGCAAGCTGGTGGAAGAAGCGCGGAAACGTCAACTTTGCTTCCAGCTTGAAGACGAATTGCGAGCTAGCTCGGACTTTGAAGGAATCATAGGTCGGAGCCCGCTGATGTGGGAGATGTTTTCACGCATCCGGCGCGTCGCTCCTCACTACCGCTCTTTGCTAATAACAGGCGAGACAGGGACTGGTAAAGATTTAGCCGCCCGCGCGATCCACAACCTCAGCCCGGTAGCATCCGGCCGGTATGTTGTGCTGAACTGCTCGGCTGTGGTGGAGACGCTGTTTGAGAGCGAGTTGTTTGGCCACGTGAAAGGCTCCTTCACTGGAGCCACGCAGGACAAGCCCGGTCTGTTCGAACATGCGCACGGCGGCACGCTGTTCCTGGACGAGATTGGAGATATGCCAATAGGCACCCAGGCGAAGCTCCTGCGGGTCTTGCAGAACCACGAAGTGCAACGTGTGGGAGCGTTGAAAGCGCATCAAGTCGATGTGCGCGTCATTGCCGCCACGAATCACGATCTGCGCGCCGCCGTCACCGAGAGGCGTTTTCGGGAGGACCTATACTACCGGCTCTCGATGGTGGAGATTCAGATGCCGCGGTTGACTGAGCGAAAAGAAGACCTGCCCTTGCTTCAGCGCCATTTCGTTGCGCGCTTCGCCGCTCAATACGGGAAGGAGATCCGCGGATTGACCCAGCGCGCGCGGGTCCGACTCGCTCAGCATTCATGGCCAGGAAATGTGCGGGAGCTTGAAAATGTCATCGGGTATGCTGCCATGATGACCATGACCGATTTGATCGACGTGCCGGACCTGCATGAGTATCTGCAGGCGCCGCCAGGGCACAAAGAACTATCGGCGACGCCACCGCCTGTTCTGGAGGCGGATAGCTTCGAAGTACAAGAACGTCTGCTCGTCATGCGTGCCCTGGAATCGGCTGGGGGCAATCAGACTGAGGCGGCGCGCATTTTGCGTATTAGTCGCGACAGACTCCGATACAAGATCAAGAAGCACAATCTCGAAAAACCAGATTCGGGTCAAGCGTCCGCTGCTGCGGGATGCAAGTGAACAATAGCTCAGCGCCACAGCGCCAAGCAGGCGCACCAAAGCTGAGATCGAACCGACGGATGATCCACGATTCACCTGGCGCCAACAGCCGCGAGGGCACGAATACAAGCTCGGCAGAATGCCGGCAGATCGTCGGGCCTACGCGAGGTCACTATATTCCGATCGACCACCACTTCAGCGTCTTCATAATGGGCTCCGGCGTTGACCAGATCATCTTTGATCGCGAAGAAGCATGTTGCTTTTCGGCCCGTCAGGATACCGGCCGAGCACAGCACCCAGGGGCCGTGGCAGATGGCGGCTACCAGCTTTCCTTCCCTGTTCATGTCATGCACGAATTGAATGGCTTTCGTATGCCGGCGGATGTGATCGGGCGCATAACCTCCCGGGATGATCACGCCGTCAAAGCCTGACGCGTAAACATCGCGATACGACTGTTGACTCTTAACCGGATAACCATGCTTGCTCTCGTAAACCGTGTTGGCTTCAGCGGCTACGATTACAACTTGTGCGTCCTCCTCTTGGAAGCGCAGCAGCGGATACCAGACCTCCAGGTCTTCGTATAGGCTGTCCACGAAGAGAGCGATCTTCTTTCCCTTGAGTTCCATGTCAACTTAGACCTGCAAGCTTGTTGCCGGGCGATCGTTCGATCAACACGACCGCCACATCACTTTACTTCTTGGATCGGCATCCAAATTGCCTGACCTTCGCCAATGGCACTCGGAACTGTGGTACTGCTCGGAAGTCTCCCCATCGAGCGATTCGTGCTCACTTGTTTGGGGTCGGAGTTTGGATTGGCGTTCCACGAGGTTGACAACCTGCAGAATTGCCCGAACTTTCCTGACGATGTAGTGGCTGTGCTCTTTAGCCCGAGTAGTCTGGGCCTTCGGTGGGATCAGGCGCTGAGGTCGGTCTTGAAAACCTTCCCACAAGCGTTCCCTATCCTCTGTCATGGTTTTGCAGACCATTTTGACTGGCCTGAGGTGGCCGACGCCGGCGCTTTTCATTCGATCCCCGTGCCGTTTAGCGTGGCTGAACTCCGGCAGAGCCTGGGGTTTGTTTGGGGAGCGGTCTCAAAGGCTGGGTCTAGATCGGTTGCCGGACAACGTGCTCTACCATCCCACGTTGTGGCAGCCGGATTCGTCGCTTAGCTCTTCAATGCAGGATGTTTGCTGGGGGATCTGACACAAGGAACTGGGGAAATCCCCTCAGACCGGACCGTACTTTATGCGACTGCACGCTGTGAAAGTGGAGTAGAACCGGCCATGTCACAGCGAACAGGATCTGTTGTGGCCGGATGCTCCTTTCAGCTCGGTGCCTAGCGTCCTCCAGCAAGGTGTACCCGCCTAGGCGCGGACAACCAGTTTAGGCCGGTCGTCGCCGCAGATCAGGCCCGTGAGACCGCGCAATCGGCCGCCGTCTCCTCCGGCTAAGACAATGGCCGAATGATGCAACGAGCGTGCTCTTTCCCGGGTGTCCGATACTTGGTCTTCACGAAAGTTTTCTCTACCACGCGTCGGGGAGGTGAGATGCTGTTATGTGGTTAGGCAAGGAAATGGCAATGAGACCTTACTTTACTTGCAGCGATTCGATGTACTTAGTGAGGTTATTGATGCGCATTGTCACAATGCCGGGGGGCGAGTTACCCACTGATGATAAGATCGGCCCCCAGACTGGCATTTCCTTCGACCCGTGCACGTTCTGAGTCACATCCAGTATCGAGGTCATCACTTGCCTTGTCGGGAATTTGTTCCCATTTTTTGAGCCAGCAAGGTTAGGTCGGTAGGCTGCTTCTTGAGAGCTGGGGCTGCCGGCCCACTACCTTTTGCATGCACTCCATGACAGGATGCACAATATTCCTTAAACATTTCCTTCCCGGAGCCAGGTGAGGTAAGGTCCCACCGGAACTTTCTTGATCTTCGTCGCGGTTTCCTGGCCGGAAGTAGAAAGCGATCCCAGGAGAAATGCCATCAAACATACGATTCGCATTTTATTTCACCCTTAACGAGTGGCCCGCAATGCGAGCCATATTCTTTGCATTTCAAAGACCAGCCATCAGCAGTCGGCGTCCGGCTCCCAGGGTTTATCCTCATGTGTTGGCGTGTTCGCGAGCGTGCGACCGATCAAGGCCGATGAACTCCACGACGACCGCTGGGGGCTTCGCCTGCGCGGCTTTCGGCGCATCGATCCCAAGTCCATGCGATTGTCCTGCCGCGCACCTGAGATAGGTTGAAGGCTTTTCAAATGCTGATCACTGGGCAAGGAGCTTCGCGGATGATCCCGTATGCTGCGCTACGCAGACGGCCAAGCACATCGTGCATCACACCTCTCCCGATCATGATCAGGTCTGCTTCGTGTGCCAGAGCAGCATCGCGTATAACGTTCTCGACCCTCCCGAATCGCAACAAGATGTCAAGTTCGGTGCCCGCTTCGGATTGCAAGTTCGCAATGCGCGCTTCGGCGGTATCCAACAGAAAACCACGCAGCGAAGGTGGTTCCTGGCCGGGCGCAATGGGCTCGGCCGCAGGTAAGGCATGCACCACTTGGAGCTCAGCTTTCTGTTCGGTAGAGAACTGAACCGCCCATCGGAGTATCGGCGCATCCCTAGGATCAGCATCCACGGCGCACAGAAACCGGCGCCAGCGATTGTGATTCTGCGACCAGAGTTGATCAGTGTGTACGCCCGTCCAAACCGGACAATCCGCGTCATGCAGAACTTTTGCGGTCACCGAGCCCAGTAAGAACCTGCGGAATGGCCCATATCCATGCGTTGGCATCATAATGAGATCAACTTGCTGGCCACGAGCATATTCGGCGATCTCTTTCGCTGGGTCCCCAAGCTCCACTGTCCGTCGGACGCAGGGACCGGCAAGATCGGCCGATAGATGTTGGTCAAGCTGTTCCCTCCGCACGTTCACAAAACTCTCAAGGTCCACCATGGGCTCAAGAACGATCGCGTCCGGAGTCCCATACCCCAGGGGCACAAACTCAGCCGCGTGCAGCAGGATGACCTCTGAATGGAAGCGCTCCACCATCGCCTTGACGAATGGAGCCGCCTCGTGATCCTGCTTGGAAAAATCGACCGGAAACAGAATGCGCTTGAAAGTGATCATGGCGTTCCTCATCATCAGCTCAGCAAGTTAGCAGCCAAGACAATGCGATGCGAGTTGGAGATTGGAAGCCGGCTTGCAAAATCAATCGCAGATGTCCAAGAAATGGGGATTTCCAGAGAAGCAGCCTCGCCCTTGGAGCGCTCGGCCGGAACCGAAAAGGACTTAGTTATTATGAAACCCGTCCTTGTAATTTACGCGACCCGCGAAGGGCACACCAGGCACATCGCTGAAGACCTGGGAGCAACTCTGGGCGCACAGCAGCGTCCTACCTGAGGAGCCAAATTCTTTGTGTCCAGCCCGGAGACATGGGTAACAGAATGTACCTAAGACATAGGTAACACTTTTGGCCCGAAGGGGTTGTTGAGGGGCTGCAGAGTTTTCTCCTCCAGATCGATATAACCCAAGTCATAGTCCATGAAGCTGACGAGCCAGATGCCGTCGTTGACTTCCTTGATGCCGACTGCCTGACCGGCCAGACAAGTGCTTAAATTGATCTTCTTGCGATACAGGCACAGCCGGCCGCAGTTGGTGACGACCGCGGTCTTGTCGTGGAACGGATAGTGCGGTTCCGAGATGCCTTGATAGGGGCGGCAAGGAAGAAGTATAGACTTCCGCCGGACATTTCATGTTCAGAGCTTCGTGCGGACGCTCGTTGTTGAACTCCTCGAGGAAGACATCGAACTTGGCTTGCTGTTGAAGCAAATTGGCGCCGGCGGGCCGCGTGGCCTCTTTCTTCAACGTCAAATGCATGCGCTCATGCCGGCCGTTCTGTTGGGGATGACCAGGCCGAATGCGTTCGACGCTGATGCCCAGGCGCAGCCACCAGACCGAGAGCCGCGAGAGATTGAACAAGCCATTGGGCGAAGCGAAGGGAACACCGTTATCGGAGCGGTATATCGAGAACGGCCCCACTCGTTGAACAGACCAGGTTCCGGGTCCCAACGGGACCTACCGCACGTTCGTGAGACTCGCGGCTACAGGCACGGACCATCCAGATGTCTACCCGCCACATGCACTTGAATGAATGGTTATCGTAGTGCATAAAGAATGAGGTGAAGCGGGAAGTCGATTTGCATGATGACTTGGTCTCCGAATTTCGCGCCATGCACGAAGACGTGCAGGACGAGTTGCTGGCCCANNGACGGTGTTTGGCGGGTGGCCTTCGCGTTTGACCTGAACCGGACTAGCCGCAACCAAGAGAATGGCCTTACGTCAGTTGATCGACAGGGCTGAAACAAAGAAAGCCAAACTGGAAGTGGAGATTCAGAACCACCCTCTGATGGATCCCCATCCCAAACCAAGCTCGACCAGCTCAAGGCCCGCAAACCAGGCGAGACTAATCCCTTCGTGGTCGGCCAAGCTGGATACCAGAAGTTTCTCGACGTCATGGCCGGCTGCACCTAAGTGAACACCGCGCGCCGAAAACAGTAGTGGTGCGGCGGCACGTACAATATCAAGACACCCATGCGTCATCGCAACATCTGGATGCTGCTCGCACTGCTAACAACGCCGGTATTCGTGCGCGCCCAATGGTTAAACCATCCCACTCCCGGTATCCCGCGAACTCCGCACGGTAAACCGAACCTTTCCGCGCGGGCACCCCGCGGGGCCGATGGAAAACCCAACCTCTCTGGGCTCTGGCAGACCGAGAGCGCCCCACCCGACCTGTTGGAACGCTTGATCCCCGGGGCCACCAACGGTGCTGGTGAAGAACCTCTCTCGCAGTATTTCATCAACATCTTTTTCGATTTCAAAGCCGAAGACGCGCCGCTTCGCCCCGCCGCCGCGGAGTTGTTCCGACAGCGCGCGCCGAACTTCAGCAAGGAATTTCCTCTGCAGCACTGTCTTCCGGAAGGTATGCCGTTGATGGAAATGGCGCCTGCTCCCTACAAGATCGTCCAAACACCGGGAGTGACGTTCATGCTTTATGAAAGAGACACAACCTTCCGCCAGGTATATAGCGACAGCCGAAAGTTGCCCGACGATCCTCAGCCGTCTTGGCTGGGGTATTCCATCGGCAAATGGGACGGTGATTCTCTGCTGGTCGACACAATTGGCTTCAATGACCGGGGCTGGTTGGATGCGCGTGGCCACACGCATAGTGAGGCGCTGCACCTCACCGAGCGATTTCATCGCTTGGACTTCGGCCATATGGAAGTGCAGCTGACGATTGACGATCCCGAGACCTATACCAGACCATTCACCATCAAGCTAAAGCAACGCCTGCTTCCAGACACCGATCTGCTGGAATCCTTCTGCGCGGAAAATGAGAAGGATGTGGGGCATATTGAAGGCAAGTAGGTGCTTGCGTTCGAAGGGCTTGACACCATGATTTTAAGCTAATAGTCTCAAAGAGTTTCCGGCAGGAGGTGGCCAGATGCGAAAATGCCCTGTTCGAGATCGCGCTGGAAACGCCACGAAGTTCGCAGTGCCAACGTCGCGAATGGGCGGGTTTTTATGGGCACGATGGATCCAGCGGATGCTACAAACACCCGTGGCCAACTGGATGTTTATGGCGAGGTCAGCAAGCTCTGCAATTAAGTTTCAGACCAATCGACAGCCGACTTTCCGCCTGACGAGTGTATACTGATTCCAATTGTGCCCAACAACGATTCAGAAGCGTTGTCCGAGCAGGGGCAACGGAACGATAATCCCTCCTCAGCCGCCGCCCTAAAGCAAATTACAGAAGTGGCGGCCATTTTCGCCGCGATGGCCTTTGTTGCAGGGTGGTCATACGTCGCCTCGTATTACAACACATTTGGTTTAAATCCCCTGGAAATTGACATCAGTACGCAGGTTGCGGCGGCACTCGCGATCCAGGTCATCTATGAGTCGACGTGGCCCCTGCTAGCTTTCGTCGCATGTGGAGCGCTTCTCCTGATAGTGGGGCAGCGGATCGGACACCTGCATTCGGCCGTCAGCGGTCCCGCGATACTTCTACTATTCTTCACAATGATGGTCGCCGGCATACATCGAGGGAGGTTGGTCGCTGACCGCGACATGCGAACTGAAACTACACGCCTACCCCAGATTGGGTTACTCAGCGTCACCGGACTGGCTGCCACCGTCAAGGATACAGGGCCGAGCTGTATTGCCAATGGCACTATCGATTGCAGACTGCTACTACACTGGAGGTCGACCTGGTATGTCTTCGTGCCTTTAAAAGAAGGCAACCTTCATCTGTATGAAGTGCCAGACAGCCAGGTTCTGATGACACATATCGTGAGGGGTGCCCAGTGAAATTCGGCCTTCTGATTTACATGTTCTGCGTATCAACGCCAATACTGGCTGACCTGGTTACAACGCGAGCAAAGACGGACCTTGGCGGATCATGGTTCGGTACAATTATCGAACTGTCTGGGAACAAACTGAGACTTAGAGCGCGATTTCGCACCGGTGAGAGAGAATTAATGTTCGATCGAAGTACCCTCGATTGGATCGAATTCAACAATTCGACGATGAATGACGGTGCGCCCCCGTTATCCTTCGGCGTACAGAAAAGAAAACAAAACAGAGCGCCAAAGCAAAGAGCGTCACAAGAAGGTGGAGACCTTCTTATTTTGCCGCTCGGAGGAAGGGAGCACTGCAAGGGAACGGAGATCGACGCCTTCTCCGTAAAGTGCGGGCGCAAATCCTTTTCGCGTAGCGATGTGGTCAGGGTGGTGTTTCAGCCGTGAGATATCGATCGTTCGCTACTGTAGTGTTCTGGTTTGCCGTTGTTCCGACTATTCACGGAGACGAAAATGCGTTGTGCAGGCAAATCCATATAACGCACGGCCGCTTGTCGCCACCGAGTAAGGGCTATCGGCAAAGAGACTCAGATCGCCCGCCGGCCCACGGTCATCCAGCCTGCCGCACGAGAGCGCGGATCAGATTCGAGACGAGATCCTTGCGNNGTTCATACGGGCCCGGATATGTACGCTGTCGAGAATCCGAGCGTAGATGACACTGACGTCGACCGTAATGCCATATCTGTGAGCTGCCATGAGGGCGACGGTTACCACGGCTACATTCTTTACGATCCGGTTTGGTTCTCCGGCCTGCGAACACCCCAGGGCGAGAATTGGCCTAAGTATTTCGTTGTTGCTCACGAGATTGCCCATCACCTGAACGGGAACACGATCAAGTCGGCTGGCGTGTACTCAAGAGACGCTGAAGTGGATGCCGATCGTTGGGCAGCCCGAACATTAGCGAAGATGAAAGTACCACTCAATGACATCTTGAACGCGCTCGATCTTCTGGACCATCCGAAAATCGACGGCGACTATCCGACGCGCTGTGAGCGACGGCAAGAGATTATTCTGGCATATTCGAAGGAGAGCAGTTCATCGGGCCACGCATACCAAGTGTGTGGTGGATGTTGGGCGAGCGACGGCACGATGGGCTACTATCTTCGACGCTCGCTAGGACCGGGGGCCAGGATCGAGGATTCAGACGTCCTGGGTTGCGGTAATCGGATGGATATTGACGTCCCGCGACGTTCCTTCAAAGAGGATCTTTTCGGGATGTGCGCTCTCCCAGCGCTGTCTGAAGGAACCCTTCTCACTTGGCAGAATATTCGTATCTGCCAAGTACAACATCGGTGACCGATTATGCAACGCCTTGTGATAATTCTCGTTTCTTGCTCGACCTCCCTGCTGGCGCAGAGTGTTTCTGACACTATAAAACAACTCGTCGCAGACGTCGATACTCTGAAGGCCGCAGCAACCGTCAACGGTATATCGGCACCCACAGTTCAACAAGTCGCAATCGAGAACGCCGGAACAACAGTCGCAAAGATCGGTTCTGACAATAACAGGAACGGTTCCTTTTCGCTGTCATCGGGCGCCGGTCGAATCGCACACGAGCTCCGCGTTTTCGCAAATGGCGCTTCTTACCACGCCTACGACGCTGCGGGGAACGAGGTTGTAGATCTGGGAGCAGGCAGAACCGGGGGAATCTTGAACCTCTACGATGAGTCCGGGAAGAACAGTCTATCGTTTCTGGGCGCGTCTGCCAGCGGGTCCGGTGTGTTGGAGATAAATGGCAACACGGGAATACTTATGCACCGATTCGCAACCGATGGCGTAAAAGGTGGTTACTACAATATCTTCAATGTAGATAGTAAGCGAGTTGTAGCGGCGGGTGCCGTGGATCAGAACGCTGGTGGGGCACTGTGGCTTTACGACGCATCCGGCAAGAATCTCCTCTCAGTTCTTGGAGCGGACGTTGACGGCTTCGCGCAGCTAAAGACGTTCGGCGGGACATTGGGCAAGAGTGTCACCTCACTTCTCGGCACAGGGGCTGATGGCGCCGGTCAGTTTAACTTGTACACTGCGAACGGAGGTGTCGCGCATGAATTCGGCACAAATGAAACGAACGGCGGTTACTACAACACCTACAATGGCGACCACAAACGCATCTTGACTTTTGGCACCTCTGTGCAAAACGGCGGTGGCCTGCTCTTGCTTTATGACCCGTCCGGAAAAAAGACCATAGCCTCTATGGGAGTGGGTCCGTCCGGCGACGGGCTACTACTGATTAACGGTCAGCAAGTCAGAGACTACGCTGAAATGTTCGACATCGCAGATCGTAGCAGCTTGATCCCAGGAAGTGTAGTAGCGGCTTCTCCAGACGGCAACGGAGTGGTGGCGGCGAGATCGCCTTACGATCCAACTGTTGTGGGAGTAATCAGCGGTGGCGGGGACTACCACAGCGGAACGATCATAGGAGCGCGGACCGATGGAACGACCGACTTTCCTGTCGCGGTCGCCGGGCAAGTCTTTGTACGCATAAACAATGAAGGGGGACCCGTACGAGTTGGCGACCTGCTGGTCGCGTCGAGCACGCCTGGAGTCGCCATGCGAGGAACAGACCACGAGCGACTTGATGGCGCCGTCGTTGGCAAGGCACTTGAAGCTTTTTCATCGTCAGGAGAAGGTCTCATACGGATGCTCGTTATGAATCGGTAATAGCAGCAGGTGATCTAGGAGGAGAGCAAGCCCTTCGACCGAATTGATGCGATTAGCTACGTGGCTCTGGCAAAGTCCAACAGCCTCCCCTTTTTTGGTTGGCGCAATTCTCCCTTGGTTAGTTCTTGGCTTACACTCGTGGCTTACGGGCTTGACACCACGATTTTAAGCTAATAGTCTCAAAGAGTTTCCGGCAGGAGGTGGCCAGATGCGAGCTGTTTACGGTATTCCCGGTTTTATCGTGATTGCGGCCATGGCCCAGGGCCAAGTCACTTTTACCAAAGACGTTGCGCCCATTCTTCAAAACCGGTGCCAGAGCTGCCATCGGCCGGACACCTTCGCTCCCATGTCGCTGCTCACTTATGAAGAAACGCGGCCGTGGGCGAAATCGATCAAGCAGAAAGTGCTGGCGCGCGAGATGCCGCCCTGGTACATCGACAAGAATGTGGGCGTCGAGCATTTCAAGAACGATGTGTCGCTGTCTGACGAAGAGATCGCCACCATCGTCAAGTGGGTGGACGGCGGCGCGCCCAAAGGAAACCTCGCCGATATACCCCGGCCGCGCAAGTTCGACGATTCCGATCAATGGCACTTCGATCAGCCGGATCTGATCGTAACGCTGCCGAAGGATCAGTTAGTGCCCGCCGAAGCGTCCGACCGTTGGATAGACGTTTTAGTGGACCCGGGCCTCACCGAAGATCGCTATATCAAGGCTATCGAGGTCAAACCCACCAAGGGTTTCAGGGCCGTCCATCACGTAACTACGTCCATGAAGCACGACGATGATCCTGATGATGGCGACAACGTCCAAGGTGCCTTCCTCAATGAGTACGCACTTGGAAAGAACGCCGACGTATTTCCCGAAGGTGCGGGCCGCTTGATGAAGGCGGGGACGAAGATCAATTTCAATCTTCATCTGCACCCGATGGGCAAAGAGACTCCAGCCAACGTTGCGCTCGCCCTCAAGTTTTATCCCAAAGGATATACGCCCAAGTACATCGAAACAACCGAAAAGATTGGCGACCCCAAAGAGCTCGACATTCCACCGAATGAGAACAATGTCCGGTTCGATGGCTACAATACGCTGGCCAAGCCCGCGCGGCTGCTATCTTTCCAACCGCACCTGCACAATCGCGGCAAGGCGTCGTGCATGGAGGCCATCTATCCGGGCGGACACAAGGTGGAGATGCTGAGCTGCGTCAGCAAGTATCAGTTTGCCTGGCATCTGGTGTATCTCTACGCCGAAGACGAACAGCCGCTGCTGCCGGCCGGGACCATCCTGCACATGATCTCCTGGTATGACAATTCTCCCGCGAACAAGTTCAACCCCGATCCCGACAACTTGATCACCTACGGGCAGCGCACCGTCGATGAAATGGGCGGCGCGTGGATCAGCTACTACTACCTCTCCGACGAAGAATTCAAGCAGCAGGTGGCAGAGCGAAAAGCGAAGACGATTCTCGCGAAAACGGAATAGCGGATGCGTTGGTTTTTGGCGGCGTCTGCCGTGTTCGTTTTGGTGATCGTGGCGCGCGCGCAGGTCCAGTATGCGCGGGGTCAGAATGTCGCGCCCGTATTTGAGGGCTGGGAACGCAATCCCGATGGAACCTTCAGCATGGTCTTCGGATACCTCAACCGGAATTACGAGGAAGAGCTCGACATCCCCGTCGGCCCCGCCAACACTGTCGAGGCTGGTCAGGAGACTGCCGCGGGCGAGGGCGCATCCGGCGATCGCGGGCAGCCTACGCATTTCTACCCCAGACGCCAGCGGTTTCTGTTCCGGGTGGTGGTGCCCAAAGATTGGGACAAGGAACGGAAGGTGATCTGGACTCTGACGTCGCACGGGCGAACCGACCAAGCCAAGGGTTGGCTTCAGCCGGTTTGGGAGTTGAGCGCGGACGTCATCATCGAAAATATGGGAGGCGGAGTTCCCGACCCGAACAACCAACCTCCGTCGCTCAGCATCGGCGATGTTCCAACTGTTACGCTGCCCGACGCCGCGACCCTGACCGCTACTGCCACCGACGACGGTCTTCCGAAACCGTACCGGCGTTCCCCTTCGAACCCCGACCGCGATTCGCAGCCTCGCCGTCCACGCGGTGTGCAGATCAAATGGATTCAATATCGCGGACCCAGTCGAGTCACCTTCGATCCGGATGTCTCGGCGGTTGTGTACGGACAGCCAGTAGCCCTGACTTCGAAGGTGAGTTTCGGCGCGCCCGGCATCTATGTTTTGCGCGCGACCGCCAACGACGGGCAGTTATTCACGTCGCGCGATATAACCGTGACCGTGAGCCCGGGCGCGCAATCGAACCAACGCTGACGCTGGTTATGGATGCTCCAAATTCTCCCACTCACTGGGACATCGGACTGGCCGCGTGGACTATTCAGGATGGACAATATCCAGATTTCGAGGTCGGACAGACAGTCGAATTCGCTCTGGAGTTCTCGCTTCCGGCGGGAGCCGTAGCTCGGGCTACCGGTGCGAAAGTGTCTCTCAACAACCTCGCCGATTGTTTATACGACGCGGCAGCAGAGGTCGTCGTGCAGACCGACCAGGTCACCGTTTTGGACATCGGCATCTTGGTTTACGAGCACACATCATTCCTCTATCAATCTCTTCCGCAAGGTTCCCGGGTGGCTGTCCAACTGAGACTCGGTGTCGACCCTTTTCACCACTTCTGGTGTCTGAGCAAGACTGGTGACGCTCTGCCGCTTGTCTACTCGTGGAAAATCCTGTCGATCCTCAGGCAAACCGCTCCGTTCATAGACACGCTAGCCGACGGGCAGAAGATTCGGATTAGAGATCCGCAGCGACTTGGTTACGAGGAGATCCTCAAGACTGACGCCTGGAACGACGACGGCGGACATGCCGAATACACGCTGCGGTGCAATCTCCTGCCTATTCCGCCCAAACGTGAGAGCGCAACCGCGATGCCATAAAAGTCAGCTAAGCCCTTGCCTCGCTTTGAACCCGTTCAACGCGGACGCGAATTCTTACCTCGACGCGCGAACCGAGACGACTGAGAATTGAGACAAGTCGATCAGCTGTGAACCTCTTGACTTCGGCATTCCGTATGCGCGAGAACTCGGCTGCGGCGAATCCCGTTCGGGCATGTGCTGCACGGACTGTCAGTTCGTCCCGCTCGAGCGCCTTCACGATCTCAGCCGCGAGGAGCGCCTTCAACTGCTCAACTTCCGCATTCTCGCGGCCCAGATCGCGAAACACATTGCCGCTGCCGCGTACTAGTTGCAACTTGTCGGTCTTCATCGGAGTGCCTCCTTTAATCTCTTCAAGCGATCCTTCACCAAGTGGATCTCATGTGTGGGCTCTTGATGCCCTGCTTGGATTTCTTGTGAAACGCGTGTATGACCCAAATATCCTCAGCGACTTGGATGGCATAGATGACGCGGAAAACGTCACCCCCGGAAGGCGCGCGCGATTTCAAAGACGCCGGATCCGAGACCGTGTGTCGGCTTCACGGTATCGGTCAACTCATGTTGTCATTTGTGACAACAGAGGTCAAGCCTGTGTACACAGTGTGGGGCGCGTTCTCCACTTGCTGCGTTCACGTTCGCGTGTACGAACGTTCTATTTCCCCAAGTGAGCGCGGTCCCTCTCGTTCTCGCAGAAGTCCTCAAAGATATCGGCGTCGGCCATCAGATTGTGCGGGATCTTAATGGTAAATGGTTTGGTGTACATCAGTGGATCGTCGAACGTCATTTCGACATCCATGTGTCCAAAGTCGCGGCGGTGAAAACGTTCCGTGATGTGCAGCGCTTCGCTATGTGGATGCCCGGCTGCATCCAGGGTGGTCTTGTCGTTGAACCCGGCGGTCTCTACCACCAGGGTGTCGTGCTCCCAATGCCCGGTCGAATAGCCCATAAAGGCCAGCAGATTATATTCCTTGGGAAGAGCACGGCCGTCGGTGTAGATTTGTCTGCGAAGGTTCTGCACCTCGTACAGGACCATCGTCAGGCGGGGAGCCTGTACGATCTTGATCGGTTCGGAGAGAAGACCGGCGCGCGGAATACCGATCACTCCGGTGCAAACGCTCGCGGGGTCTTCGGCGCCCGCGCCGCGGCGGCGTTGCTTGAGTAATTCCACGGCCGCGGGCCGCAGCATTGCTTCTTCGGGCTTATTGTCCAGCAGAATATCGAATGCGTATTTGTGTTGGGTGCCGATCTCCATGCCAGGCACGTCCACTAAAATCGCATCATCGAAGCGGCTGCCGAACAGGCGTTTCACTTCCGCCACCGAGGTGAGTTCGTGCATCCAGACACCGGAGAGATCGGGCTTGCCGTCGGGCGCGCGGGGCGTACGCGCTGTAAGATTCGGCTTGCCATCCGCAGTGCGGGGCGTCCCCGGCGTCGGAAAATTCAACCATTGCGCTTGCGCGCCCGCGCCAAGCAACCCGATCAACACAATCAGCTTCGGAAGTGGCATTCGCAAAACTCCAGGCCTTCAATGTTACTTCAACCGGCTTTTGGCGTGATGAGATTTCGCCGCCACTGAAAGCTCGTGCCGCGATTATCAGCAATCCTGATCCGCCGTATCACCCTTAAAACATGGTCATTGTTAACAACTGATGATATGTTTCCATAGAGCACGCAAACGCTTGGGTGGCTTCGACGCCAATAAGGGGAATTCACGTGACAAGTTTAAAGAACCGCGCTGTTCTGTCTGTTGCCTTTGTGTTTTTCGCGGTAGTAGGCTCGACGCATCTTTTTGGGCAGGGGGCTGGGACGGCATCCATCTCGGGACGTGTCCTCGACGCCTCAGGCGCCGCCGTTCCGTCTGCATCGGTAGTGGTCAAGAATACCGGCACTTCTGCTACCCAGACCGCGGTAAGCGACGACCAGGGACGATACACCGTACCCGACCTTCCGATCGGCTCTTACCAAATCGAAGTTTCGAAGCCGGGGTTTCAAAACTCGGTTCGCACCGGCATCACCCTGAGCGTCGGTAGCTCAGCCGTGATCGATTTTCCATTGTCCGTCGGGCAGGCCACCGAAACCGTGAATGTATCGGCCGAAGCGTCGCAGGTTGAGACCACCACCTCGGCCGTCTCTTCGCTGGTGAACTCCACCCAGATGCGCGAACTGCCGCTCAATGGCCGGAATTTCGAGCAACTGATTCTGCTGGCGCCGGGCGTGTCGACGTATCCGGCGGGCGGAAGCTCCGCGCTCACCTCTGTGGCCAATGCCTATTCCATCGCCGGAACACGGCCTGAAGGCTACGCGAATACTCTGGATGGCGAAGATATGTTGAATTGGTGGCAGCGCAATGCGGGCGGCAACGTGACCGGCACTTCCCTGGGCATCGATAGCATCGCCGAGTTCCAAACGCTGACCGGTACCTTCGCCGCCGCGTACGGTGGAAACGGCGGGGCGATTATCGCGGTCACCAAGTCCGGCACGAACGAGTTTCATGGATATGGGTTCGCCTACTTCAGGCCTGACAAATTCGCCGCGAACGACTCTTTCGTGAAGGCCAACCAGCTTGCCAATGGCCAGTCCAACCAGCCGCTCAGCTTTCATCGTTATCAGGAGGGCGGTTCCATCGGCGGACCGATCGTGCACAATAAGCTATTCTTTTTCGNNTTCGGCGGCACGCTGGGCGGCCCGATCAAGAAGAATAAGATTTTCTTCTTCTTGAACTACGAAGGCATCCGGCAGGTGCTCGACACCACCTACGTAAACTACGTCCCAACGCAAACGCTGCGTCAAGGCATCTACAACGGCACGCAATACACGGTGAACTCCGCCTCTTTAGCCATGTTGAACCTGTACCCGCAGCCAAACGCCCCCTTCAACGCCAATGTCGGCATCTACAATTTCGTCGGGCCGCAGATTACTCCCGAGGATTTCGGCGTAGCGCGCATCGATTACAACATCTCCGAGAAGGACTCTCTCTTTGGCCGTTATCAGGCCGATTTCGGAACGCGAACCACGTATGCAGGCCTGGGACTCTGGCCGACTTACGATCTCACGCACAATCAGTTTCTGACGGTCGGCGAGCATCACATTTTCTCGCCGACGTTGATCAACGAGTTCGACGTCTCTTACTCGCGGCCGGTGACTAACGAATTTCAGCCGACCGAACACGCCCCGCTTCAGATTTTCACCCCAGCTCGCGAAGACGTTTACGTCAGCTTGCCCATCGGCCTTACGCCCCTCGGGGCCTCGTTCATCAATCCGTTCCAATACATTCAGAACAAATTCACGGAACGGGACGACCTGAAATGGATCCGGGGCGCGCACACCATCAGCATGGGCGCCACCTTCCGTCGCGAGCAGCTCAACCCGTTCGCCTACACCTACTGGAACGGGTTCTACGCGTTCACCAGCATGCCGAACTTCTACGCCGGTAATCCCGCGTCTTTTACCGGTGCACCCAACGGAGGGACGGACACCCAGCGCGCCGAGCGCGATATCAGGATCACTCCCTATATTCAGGATGACTGGAAGGTCAACAACCGGCTGACTCTGAACATCGGGCTGCGCTACGACTGGGAATCCAATCCGATCGAGATTCACAATAACTTCTTCAACGCCGTGGGTCCGCCGTTCGGAACCGCATTCCAGAATGTGCCGCATGCGTTTGTGACCAATCCGTCGAACAAGAACTTCGATCCGCGGGTTGGTTTAGCGTGGGACGTGTTTGGGGATCACAAGACTGCCGTGCGCGCCGGCTTCGGCATCTTCCATGACACCTTCCAAACTTACACGTTCTCGTCGGCATATCTGACCAATCCACCGTACCTGACCGAGAACCAGGTCTTCACGGGTCCCGATCCGAACTGGCCGACACCGTTCGTTGGCGGCGGAACTCCGCTGCTAAGCAACACGAACGGGACGTTCTACGGAATTCACACCACTCCATACAGCCTGGAATACACGCTGAGCATCCAGCGGCAGCTCCCCGGCAACACGCTGCTGACGGTGGGATATCAAGGGACGCGGGGCGTTCATCTGCTCGCTTTCCACGATTTCAACGCGCCAGTGCCCACCATCAACGCACAGGGCCAGATGGACTTCCTTAACAGCGCAGGCGTGGCGAATCCGCGGCCATCGCCGGCTTTCGGCTCCTTGGACATGTTGGACACCAGCAGCTATTCGGCCTATAACGCCCTGCAAATGGGCCTCTCGCATCGGGCGTCTTCCAATCTGGTGTACCAGTTCTCGTACACGTATTCCCATTGCATCGACAACTCGTATGCGTATGCGGGACTGGGGGCGAACAACGTCACTTCGGCCAATACCAACCCTTATGATTGGGCGGTCGATAAGGGAAACTGCAGCTTCGACCTCCGCCACAATATCTCCGCGAACGTGGTCTATTTGTTGCCTTTCAAGGGCAATCGCCTGGTGGAAGGCTGGCAGATTACGGGAATCCAGACCTGGCACACCGGCGTGCCGTTCTCGCTCGGAGAAGGCGCCCTGCCGTTCTTAGGCAACAACTTTGATACGCCGCGGCCAGACTATGTGGCCGGGTGCAACGTCTACGCCAATCAGAACGTTCACCAATGGTACAACCCGGCCTGCTTCGTCCAATCGCCATACGGAACGCTTGGCACCTTGGGACGAAACAATCTGGTTGGACCAGGCTATGTGGAAACCGACCTCGGCGTGATGAAAGAGACTCGAATCGCGGAGCGGGTGAGTATTCAGTTCCGCGCCGAGCTGTTCAACCTCTTCAATCACCCCAATTTCAACATTCCGGTTACCGGTGTATTCACCGGCGGCACAACGCCCAACCCGACGGCAGGCCAGATCACTTCGCTGGTTGGAAGCGGTGGGCTTAGCAACGTCGCACGGCAGACGCAGTTCAGTTTGAAGTTGTTGTTCTAAACCACCTGTTGACTGCGGGCCAGACCTCACTGACGCGCGCCACCCCGCAATCCGCATGGACGATTCCGGAGCCGCCGCCACCGCCAAAGATGATGGACCCCAACGCTAAGCCCGAGTTCGAAGTAGCGACCATCAAACCGTCCGATCCGAAACAGGCCGGTTGGGGAATCGGGGTGAACAGGAGCGGCATGCTGAACACCCACAACACCACCCTCGCTGACCTGATCAAATTCACTTACGACCTCCATCCAAAGCAGGTCATCGGGGCGCCGGCGTGGTTTGATTCCGACAAGTTTGACGTTGAGGCCAAGCCGTCCGTAGCCGGCATACCCACCGTCAAGCAGATGCAGATCATGCTCCAGAAGCTGATCCCTGATCGCTTTTCGCTGGAATTTCACAAGGACAAAAGGAACTTTCGGCCTACGCGATCATAGTGGCTAAAGGCGGCGAGAAGATCAAGAAGGAAGAGACTGCCGAGATCCCTGTTCCCGGCTTTGGGGGGGCGCCGCAACGCGGCTTCAATATTCGCAATGCGACGATGGCTGAGTTTGCAAGCGTGATGCAGGCTCAGTTCATGGACCTGCCCGTTGTGGATCACACGGGGCTTGGCGAAACTCGCTACACCTTCATTTTGAAGTTCACGCCCGATCCTTCGATGCAGCCCTTCGGCGGTGGGGCGGCTCCTCCTGCGGCAGCCCAGCCACCAACTCCTGATCCAGACGCGCCGCCCGACATATTCAGCGCACTGGAACAGCTCGGATTGCACCTGTAGAAAACGAAAACACCAGTCGACGTAATGGTCATCGACAAAATCGAGAAGCCGTCGCCAAACTGACAGGCCTATTTCGTTATCGGACCTACCTCGAACTTGCCCGGAGCGGACGTGGTTGTTGGTCCCATGCCCATAATCATCAGGACGCACTCTTCGTCTTTTGCGCCGTCGTAGTGCAGTTCGTTCGGCTGGTCGACCACGTAGCTGCCGGCAGGCATCGGCTTTTNNGTCGGGATCGAATTTCGCGCCCGTTCCGACCCACCAGGTACCCGACATCACCGTGATGTAGCGCGCTGCGTCGTGGCTGTGGGGACGGCTCATGTTGTTCGGGTGCCAGCGCATGAGCTGAATATAGAGTCCGGGCTTTGACATGTCGCCCTGCAGCATGACCGAGTCCGTAATCGGACCTTTCTTCCACTGTATATTTTCGGGAAGTGTATAGTGAACCGCTTTTGGATCGGGCTCGGCGCCGGGCATATGCGGCGTCACCAACGCGGCAACCGAAAGCAGCATTGCGGGAATCCGAGCTTGAAAGGACTTCATAACCTCGATTATAGCTTTGGACCCTGTAAAGGCATATAAACTCGATGTAGGCTGAAGCGCCACGGAGAATCCATGAAAAAGTCGTGTCTATCGGTTCTGGTCCTTGGAATGTTCGCGGTTGCGTTAAACGCGCAGGATGCTGCGCGCGGTGGGACACTTTACAAGCAACAGTGCGTTTCGTGCCATGGCGACCGCCTGGAAGGACGCAGCGGTCCCTCCCTCGCCGGCGGCGACTTCCAATCACGCTGGCCCACTTCCGATCTCATCGCCAAAGTCAAAAACACGATGCCTCAGGACAGCCCCGGCACGCTCACCGCAGGCCAAGCGGCAGATCTCGCCGCCTACATTCAACAGGCCGGCAAGACCGTTGCAAACGCCGCGCCTGCCACGCCCTCGACGACGGGAGCGGCGGCCGCGTTCTCTGCCACCGGCAATCTCAATCAACTCATGCGCGGTATCATGTTCCCCAATTCCAACATCATCTTCACCGTTCAGACGAACGATCCGGCGGAGAAGAAAAAGGCTGGCGACGCCGCAAATGCTAGTGGCGGTTTCAACTGGTCCGCGTGGGGCAGCGATCTCTACTCCGGATGGGAAATCGTCGACTACGCATCCATCGCGTTGGCTGAGTCGGCCCCTCTGATGCTGACACCGGGGCGTCGTTGTGAAAACGGCAAGCCGGTTCCCGTGAATGATCCCGACTGGATTCGATTCACCAAGGAAATGGCCGAAGTGGGAAGAGCGGCCTACCGCGCATCCCAGACCAGAAGCCAGGAGAAGGTGAGCGACATCAGTGGCGATGTCGCCGAAGCCTGCATGCACTGTCATCAGGTCTTTCGCGATAAAATCCGGCGCGGAAGAACAGCTGCCGATCCTTCCGGCAAAGAACTACGTTGCACGAAAGACTGAGTGGTGTGACGCATGAGCCATACCCAATCACTCGACATGAGAACGCGGGGTCTAAGGCGCATTAGTGGTGGTTTTCTGCAAGGCACATCCGCGACTAGGCCGTAAGACACCCGAGTGGATTGTTTCATTGGCCTCGCAGGGCGTCGCACAACTTACCCTTTGTGAAAACAACTACGGAAGCGCCCCGCATCGGAAGAGCACGGGGCGCTATGGTTCTTCGACAAGCAACTTACAAAAGGGAACTAGACAACCGTCCCGGCTGGACGTGCTTGAGAATCTGGTCGCTCAAATAACGAACCGCCTTATTGTTGGTTCCGATCTTACCGGCTTCGCCGGTCTTTGAGTTCCAGAAGTCGATAGTGAGTTTCTTGGCTACCGGCTCCAACACTTCATGCAGCGCATCGGCTGTGATCTTCTTTCCTCCCACATGCGCAGCCTCAAAAACCGTCGGGGCAATACTGTGCATCGTGAGAACACCCACGGATTTCATGAGGCTGTATTCGTCCCTAGTATCACGAGCAATGGCTTCTGGCCACAGTTTCTCCATGCTCGTCCAGTAACGGATAAGGAGCTCGGCCACCGTGCTGGCATCTTGATTTTTCAGAAACGAAGAACGGGAAGCGTTCACCGACGCTCAGGCTAGGTTGGAACGAATTTGCAGAGCAAATGAGAAGAATGGTCGAACAACGCCGTTGATAGTCCTAAGGGTAAGGAAATGACCCTTTGCGCGACGTACTCTAAGCGATCAGGTCTTCATAGGCTTCGTGGTCGCCAATCCAGAACCACAAAAAACCGTAGGGCCTTTTAAACGCGAGGGCGCGATGGCTCAACGTCACTCGGGCGGAGTAAATTTCCTCGCCGTGTCGGTCGCCGATTTTCTTGAATTGCAATGAGCGATGCTGTGGATTTCCTTTCAGCAACGAAAACTGCTTATCGGCGCTGCTGCGGATGTGCGGCTTCAGCGCTTGGTAGTGCTGCCAGAATTGGGAAGTGGCGCGATGCTCCATGAAGCCGCGTTTCTAAAGCGGCTGAACGCGACCGTTTTTCTCATCGTCCAAAGCGCGGTTGATCGCCTTGTCGAGACGGCCTGCGGCGAGGTCGGATTGAATGCGGGCGTCAATGGGCTGCGGGCAATGCTGGTCAAGCCATGAGTACAGTTCTTCCAGTTCACGCAGCGTAAGGGCCTGTATTGCGTGTTCGATCTCTTGAACCGTGTTCATGTGGGCCTCTCCATCATTTTAGCGGCGAGATTAGCACGGCGGGGGCGGGGGGGGCAATGGGTGGCACAAAGATGGCACAAAGGACCCTTTGTGAGACGTAAATACGAGCGGTAATCGTAACCAGCCTGCCTGTGGCCAGCGCGTCGGCTGCTTGAAAACTACCCGGTTTGAACGCAGCGCGCCGATAGCCCGCGATATGTCAGCAAGTGTTTACTAGCGGACTGCAAAACGACATTCACGTTGCCTGCCGGAGCCGTCGGCGGATCAGTGAATCCATCCCAACCGGGTCCCGTTCCTCATGCGGCCTGTGACAGACTGCATGCACTGGTGTATTCTTAGCCCTGTGCAGATTCTGTTTCTTTCTCGACGCTCAAACCGGGAGCTTGGAATAGGTCGACGCTACGAGGCGCTCATCACCATCGCTTTTGTCATTCTGGGTGCACCCTTAGCATCCACTCATTTGGCCGCTCAGTGGGTGAAGTATCCCACCGCGGGAGTGCCGCGGAAGGCCGATGGCAAGGTGAACATGTCGGCCCCCTCGCCTCGGCTGGCAGATGGCAAACCTGACTTTTCCGGAATCTGGACTACCGGAGAGCCCTTCGATCGCCGTGGGCATGGATTGTCGAGTCCCAAGGATCTGCCAGGTCCCAGGGATCCGCAAAGTTCGCAGCCCGCGCAGACTCCGGGTGACCCCACTGCAATCGTTGGCTCGCGCCAAATGGCCAATATCGGCATCGATCTTCCCGGCGGGTTGCCCTATCAGCCATGGCTTGCGGCACTCACCAAAGAACGCACCGACAACCTGGCGAAAGACGACCCACACATCCGGTGCTTGCCGGATAGTTTTCTGCGCGCCTACGGGATGCCGCATTTGCTGAAGTTCGTCCACTCGCCTGGTCTTTTGGTGGTGCTCAATGAAGTGGACGCCGGATACCGCCAGGTCTTCACGGATGCACGCCCGTTGCCCGAAGATCCTAACCCCTCGTGGCAAGGATATTCGTCTGGAAAATGGTCTGGCGATACCCTGGTGATCGACACCATTGGACTCCGCGACGATACCTGGATCGATTGGAATGGAAGTGTACTGACCCAAGCAGCCAAAGTGCGAGAGCAGATCCGGCGTCCGGACTTCGGGCACCTCGACATCCAGGTCACCGTCGACGATCCCAAGGCTTATACCAAGCCGTGGACCATCACATTGACGCAGCGCATCGTTGTCGACACAGAGTTGATCGACGAGATCTGTTCGGAAAATGAGCAGTCCCTCAAGCACATGAAGTGATTTTCCGCTGCTCGGCTTACTTGATCGGCCGCGAACCAATCACCAAGATGTCCACAAGTCTCCTGGCGCTCTGCTGCCGGTCAGGGTTGGTCGTCACGCTGGCGACGCCGACAAGAGCCCGAAGCAGATCGATTGGATCCAGGTCCTTGCGTATGTCGCCGCTCTTCATCGCGCGCTTCACCAAGGCACGAATCGCTTCCCAGACCTGTGCGTAGGAAGCTTCGAACAGCTTCGAGGGACCTCCGGCGAGCGTATTCAGAGCCGGGGCAATGATCTGCTTGGTCGCGATATAGTCGACGAATAACAGCAGCCAGGCACGCAAGGCTTCAATCGGTGGCAGGGTCTCGGCGAACTTCCGCTCTGCTGCGGCCAGCTTTTCTACCTCAGTCCGATAAACGGCCTCGAGAAGGTTGTCGCGGGTAGGAAAGTGGCGATACAAGGTTCCTGGTCCAACACCTGCCTGTTTGGCGATGTCGTCCAAGCTGGCATTGGCGCCCGACCTGGTGAACGCCTCCTTCGCCACTTCTAGAATTCGTTCGCGATTACGCTGCGCGTCGCTGCGCGGCTTTCGGTCGACAGATTGTGGAAGTTTCTTGGGCATTTAAAAAACTTGCAACCGGAGGCAGCCTCCGGTAATCTAGTGATACGGAGACTATCTCCGTTTTATCAGATTCGTGACGGCTCGTCAATATTAAGGAGAAGAGAGTATGCGTATCTTTGTCACCGGGGCTACAGGCTTCATCGGCTCCGCAATCGTTCAGGAACTCATCGGCGCGGGTCATCAGGTGCTCGGCCTCGCGCGTTCGGATGCAGGCGCCGCGTCCCTTGCCGCCGCTGGAGCCGAGGTACATCGCGGTTCACTCGAAGATCTTGAGAGCCTGCGTAGCGGAGCGGCGAGCTCGGATGGAGTGATCCACACCGCCTTCATCCACGACTTCTCGAATTACGCGGCTGTCGCCGAGATTGATAGGTGCGCCATCGCGACGCTCGGAGCCGCTCTTGCAGGCTCTGACCGCCCAATGATTGTCACTTCCGGGACCTTACTCCTTCAACGACAAGGCCCCCTGGCAACGGAAGACGATGTTTCCGATTCCAATTTTCCCCGTAAATCGGAAGAGGCGGCGCTTGAGATAGCGTCGCGTGGCGTACGCGTGTCGGTGGTACGCCTGCCGCCCTCCGTGCATGGCGACGGCGATCACGGCTTTGTCCCGAGTCTCATCGCCATCGCGCGCGAAAAGAGCGTTGCGGCATTTGTGGGTGACGGCCAAAACCGCTGGCCCGCGGTTCACCGGCTCGATGCTGCCCAGCTTTACAGGCTAGCGCTGGAGAAAGGTTCTGCGGGAGCCCGGTACCACGCGATCGCCGACGAGGGCGTTCCGTTCCAAGACATCGCGGGCGTCATCGGCCGACGCTTGAACGTGCCGGTTGTCAGCAAATCGCCCGAGGAGGCCGTCGACTATTTCGCCTGGCTCAGTCCCTTCGTTAGCGTCGACGCCCCGGCCTCAAGCGCGCAAACTCAGGCACGGCTGGGATGGCGCGCAACACGGCCTTCGCTAATCGCCGATATCGACCGCCCGAGCTATTTTACTTAAAGTCTGAACAGAAGACGTTGTGACCAGAAAACAGGAGCGAACTCAATGATGAAAGAAATCAATCTCGGCGGAAGCTTCACACTCGCCAACACTTCGCTGACCGTGAATCGTATGGGTTATGGCGCGATGCAACTCGCTGGTCCGCAAGTGTGGGGACCACCGCGCGACCCCGACGAAGCGGCCGGGGTCCTGCAAGAGGCCGTGGAAGCCGGCGTGAACCACATAGATACCAGCGATTTCTATGGTCCTCACGTAGCGAATCAGATCATCAAGCAGGCGCTGCACCCCTATCCGGACGGCCTGGTGATCGTCACCAAGGTTGGCGCCCGCCGGGGAGCGGACAAATCCTGGACTCACGCTCTTTCGCGCCAGGAACTAATCGACGGCGTCCATGACAACCTGCGAAACCTCGGCCTGGACGCGCTGGATGTCGTCAATTTGCGTGTTGGCGGAATGTTGGCGCCCTCAGATGAATCGATCGAGGAACCCTTCACGGTGCTCGCCGAACTCAAGCATCAGGGATTGATTCGTCATCTCGGTGTGAGCAATGTCAGTCCAGGGCAGCTGTCGGAGGCGCGGAAGATCTCAGAGATCGTCTGTGTGCAGAACTTCTACAACATTGCGCACCGGGACGATGATGGGCTCATTGAAGAACTCGCGAGGCAAGGCATAGCCTATGTGCCGTTCTTCCCGTTGGGAGGATTTACTCCATTGCAATCCGCAACGCTAGACACCGCCGCGGCGTCCTTGCAAGCGACACCGATGCAAGTCGCGCTCGCGTGGCTTCTTCAGCGCGCGCCGAACATCGTCCTGATTCCCGGCACATCATCGGTAAAACATTTGCGCGAGAATCTCGATGCCGCAGCGTTGCAACTTAGTCCCGAAACGATCGCCAACCTGGACTTGATCGCAGACGAGAGCTAGGCACATGCAGCCATTACGCTGGCCTTCGCTTTGATTGGCGCGTAAATTAAACTGGAACGGTACAGCAAGTCTGTCCTGAAGACGTGATACGCGTGCTTATCGAACCTGATCTCAACACATCCGCTCAATCGGGATGGTCCCCCGANNCTCGCAGCATCACGCCTTCGGGCAGGTAAACAAACCTTCCCTTTCCGGCCTTGTTGAATTGAATGGCCGCGAAGGACGTTTTTGTCACGTAGGTTCGGTTGGCTAGTCCATCACTTCCAATCCCATCGGAAGGTCGGGCCTTCGAATATGATGCAGGGGTTGTCATGGGCCAAACCTAATTAGGGCATTTGCGCCGGCGTTCTGTCTGTTCAAAACTGCTCATACTGCTTCAGGAACGGTCTCTGCCCCACATTGCAATGCCCGACTACATTGCGGCACCTGCTTTTCGCGGGCGAGTCACCGCCCACTACCGCCTGATTCCTCAGCTCAATCAATTACTTAAGCTCACAACCGGCATTCGTCGATCCGGTCCACCCGTATTCTGTTCTTGAAGCCGCGCTCTTCTCGAAGCCCGAACTGCGCTCCACTTCTCCCTCCGTGCGTCCAGCAACCCTTAACAATGCAATAAAAATTAGAAAAATGCGGCGCCAAACACAAACTTACCCCTGATGCGCAACCCGCCTTCGCCTCCTCATCGCCGAAAATCAAAATTCGACGCCACCTCGACGATACCCTTCACCAACCCTGCCGGGTGGATTATAATCNNATCATGCACGAGCCCCCGCCGGCTGTCCGCACCTGCCAGCATGTGTGCCTTGTAATGTTCCTGTGCGCAACCGGAGCATACGCACAAAGCGCTGGGACGATCATCGGCACCGTCGTCGACTCCGATGGCGAGCCAGTGGCGAACGCGCAGGTTCAGGCCACCAACCGAAACACAAAAACCGTTTACAAAACCGTCGGGTCCGAGCAGGGCCGTTATACGCTAGCAACCTTGCCGCCCGCCACCTACGATGTCTCGATCAACGCCCCGGGATTCTATCCGAACAACCAGCCAAACGTTTCCGTCGGCGCGACGGAACCGTTGCGCCTGGATGTTCACCTGCTCGAATACCAGTTGGGCACTCTTGGCGACGGGCGGGAATTTAGAGTTCAGCTCACCAGTCCGCATCCCGCGTCATCGGGGCCAACGCCACGAACCGCCGACGGCAAACCCGACCTCTCCGGCGTCTGGTTCGCGCAGAGAACCGTGGATCCAGGCAAGCCAGAGCCGTTACCTTGGGCCCAAGCTTTGCTCAAGGAACGAGCCGCAAATAACGCGAAGGACGCGCCCGGAGCGCATTGCCTGCCGCGAGGCATCACCAACGCCGGTGCTTTGTTCCCCTTCAAGCTGGTTCAAACGCCGACTCTGCTCGTAATGCTGTTCGAGGATGATGTCCCAAGCCATCGCCAGGTCTTCCTAGACGGACGCGGTCATCCCAAGGATCCGAATCCCATGTGGATGGGGCATTCGATCGGACATTGGGAAGGCGACACGCTGGTAATCGACAGCGTCGGCTTCGACGATCGATCCTGGCTCGATAACGTGGGACATCCCCACACCGAAATGATGCACGTCATCGAGCGCTTCCGGCGGCCCGATCTGGGGCATCTCGAAATCGAATTCACCATCGACGATCCAGGGGCTTATGCTAAGCCCTGGAAAATCACGCGCGCGTCGGAACTCGATGCAGGCGACGACATCGGAGAGTATGTCTGCAGCGAGAACGAAAAAGATGTAGAACATATGGTCGGTAAGTAAACAAAGCCAAGTAAACGAAGTCAAGCAAAGAAAGCCCGGGTGAGGAACACGATGAGACTCTGTTTTGTTTTCGCGATTGCTTCCATCACAGCGCTTGCGGCCGACGATCCTTACGCCGCGCAGCTTTTTCAAAAACATTGCGCCTCCTGCCATAACTCCGAGGCTGGAGCCGGCGGACGAATTCCGCAGATCGCGGCGCTGAAGTCCATGACGCCTGGGGCCATTCAGAAGACGCTGGAAAGCGGCGTCATGAAACAGCAGGCCTCGCCGCTTTCTCCCGACGAACGCCAGAGAATCGCAAGCTTTCTAGGAACAGCCGTAACCCTGGAACGGAAGCGCGAGGAAATCGCGAATCTGTGTCCGGCGGGCTCGGCGTGGAGTGAGGGTCCCGGATGGGCGAGTTGGGGAGGCGGTCTCGCCAACACCAGGTTCCAATCGGCGAAGGACGCGGGATTGGCCGTGGATGATCTGCCCAGGCTGAAACTGAAATGGGCATTCGCATTCCCGGACACGTCCACCATGCGTTCCCAACCCGCCGTCTATCGCGGCAGAGTATTCGCAGGCGGCCAGGATGGCAGCGTCTACGCTCTCGACATGCTCACCGGTTGCGTGCACTGGGCTACAACGGTGCAGGCCCAAGTGCGATCGGGAATAACAGTGGGCGAGGCGGGCGGTAATCCCGCATTGTTCTTCAGCGATTCCGCTGGGTTCGTTTATGCACTGGATGCGACGACCGGAAAACAGTTGTGGAAGGCTCGCCCGGACGAGCATCCGGCGTCCACCATCACCGCGACGCCCGTGTACTACAAGGATCGCGTGTATGTCGGAGTCGCATCCCGCGAGGAATCGCTGTCGGTTTCTCCCGGCTACCAATGCTGCACATTTCGAGGCAGCGAATCGGCTTTGGATGCCGCCACCGGAAAGACATTGTGGAAGACCTACACGATTGGCGAAAGTGCCAAGGCACGACCGAAGACCCGGATCGGCGCTGCAGCCTGGGGTCCGTCGGGAGTCGGCGTCTGGACCGCGCCGGTGCTCGACGCCGAACGCGACACCATGTACGTGACCACTGGCGACAATTACTCCGATCCGCCAACGGCGATGAGCGATGCCCTACTCGCACTGCGCATGTCCAGCGGCGAGATTCTGTGGTCCAAGCAATTTACGGCGAAGGATGCTTGGAACAGTTCCTGCCAGCTACAAGGCAAAGTGAATTGCCCCGATTCGGATGGTCCTGATTTCGATTTCGCATCCTCGGCCATTCTGGTTCCACTCCCCAACGGCAAGCGCGCGCTCTTGCTGGGACAGAAGTCGGCCGTGATTTACGCCGTCGACCCGGACCGGCGCGGCCAGATCTTATGGCAGGCTCGCATCGGCAAGGGTGGCACCGTAGGTGGAATCGAGTGGGGCTCGGCCACCGACGGGCGCAACGTGTACGTGGCTCTTTCCGATATCGGTTTCGAAGTGGACCGCAAACCTGGCAGCAACGACCGCGCCTATAATCTGGACCCGACCAAGGGCGGCGGATTGTTCGCGTTTCGCGTAGACAACGGCGAACGCATGTGGCAGACAGCGCCGCCTGGTTGTGGCGATCGCCGGCCTTGCAGTCCAGCGCAATCGGCGGCCGTGACCGCGATTCCGGGTCTGGTGTGGTCTGGCGCAGAAGATGGCCATCTGCGCGGCTATTCTTCTTCCGACGGAAAAATCATCTGGGACTACGATACCGCCCACGACTATCAAACGGTGAACGGCGTGTCCGGCCGCGGCGGAGCGATCGATGTGGCTGGCCCCGTGGTAGCCGGCGGAATGTTGTTCTCTATCTCCGGCTATCCTGCACGCGGAGGCCTACCGGGCAACGTCCTGTTGGCTTTCGGACTGGACGGGGACGCGCATAAATGATCCGGCACCCGACGGAAGGACGATGATAAGATCGTTAGCCATGAACAAGCTTCCGCAACAGATGGCTCTTGCTGCCGCTCTGCTAATGCCGGCCGGTTTACAGGCCGCCACAGGCTGCGGAGTAATCAAACCCGATTCCACTGATGCGGTCGCTGCGGCGCCGGACCACCATAAAGTGATTCTGGAAAACGACGCCGTGCGCGTGCTTGAGGCGCGCGTGCCGTTGCACAGCAAAGAACCACCTCACACGCACCCCTGGCCCAGCGTATTCTTCGAACAGACTTCGGGACGTGATGAGCCTTGGAAGACCGTCAACATCCGGTGGTCCCAAGGAGGGCCCAGCAAAGGATTCGAGAGCAGCGATCGCGACCGGCACAATCTGCTCATCGAGATCAAAACCGTCGACTGCCAGCCGGCGCCCGCTTTGGACTTGCCTTCCACCGATGCCGTCAAGATCCACGACCCAAATCTCACCGTGGTGCTTGAAAACGATTACGTGCGCGTGCTCAGCGTCCGCATCCCACCCGGCGAAAAGGAACCGTGGCACACGCACACCTGGCCGGCTGTCGTGGTTTATTTCAGCTTGCCTCCCTCGCAGCGGTTCTTGAAGGATGGCACCAAAACAGCTCGCCCCGAGCTAAAAGAAATGCAAGTGACTTACGACCCCAGCAGCCAGCCGTTGCACTCGGTGGAAAACCTCGGCACCGTTCCCTATCAGGCGTACCGCGTAGAGCTGAAGCCGACGCTGACCGCTGCTATTTCACGTTCCCGGTAATCCACTTCTGGAGCAGCGCCGCAATTTCCAGACTGTTCTTCTCAATCATCAGCATGTGCCCGTTGCCGTGAATCCCTTGCTCTTCCAGACGCAGGTGAGTATTGGCGACGCCGGCCTGAGCCAGGAACTTGGAAGTGCAATGATCGTAAGGCGCGTGGTAGGAGGCCTCGCCGGTAACCACCGCTACCGGAATGCCCTGCAAATTCACCAGGCGGCGCGAAGGATCAGCCTGGCTCCAGCAACGCGCCAAATCCGGCCCGTCCGCTTTCGCTTCTTGCACGATCGCCAGTTCCGTGGGACTTTTCACCGGCGGCGCATAAGTGATGGGAATATCGGTCAGGCCCCATACGCGGTTTTTGTCCTCATCGAAAACGGCGTCGTGAAAGGGAGGCCCAGCGGGTTCCATGGCGACAATCGCCTTCACGGCTTTCGGCCGCGCGTCAGCCAGCAACCACCCGAATGCTCCCGATTGGGAGTGCGTGACCAAAATTGCCGGGCCGATTTTATCAAGAAGCGCCGCGCCCGCCGCCTGTATCAGGGTTTGCGTCTCCACGGCGCTCTCCAGGCCCTCGACTTGAGTTGCATAGAAAGCATCGAACACGGGATCGCCCTGGCGGCCCTTCTTGTCGCCACTCCCCGGCCACTGCGTGTGTTTTCGAGACTGCGGCCAGATGTGCGCAATTTCCGGCGCCGTAAACCGTTGCGACACCCAGTCCGGCGGCCTCATCTGCAAAGGACCATTCACGGAAGGATGCCAGGGCGATCGCCCGCGCGCAGGTTGATCGACGAGATAAATCACGTACCCCTGCTGCAGAAAATAATCCGCCCATCCCGCGCGGCCGTCCGGCGTCCCCATCCAGTTGGTGCCGGTCTGCCCCGCCCCGTGAAAAAACACCAACGGATATTTTTGGACAACGCGCTGCGGGCGAAGTACCTCGACATACATTTGCCCGGCCATCACTTCATGGGCTGGATCGCCGGTGTACTTGCCGCCGACATAGGAATATGCGCGCGTCGAAAGCGTATGCTCGCCAAAAGCCGGCAGGAAGCACGCGATCAAGGCAAGAGCGACAGGGGCTGGCCGAATCATCCTCACATAATATATGAGCGATGCGTTTGCCGATACCCTATTCATGTCTGAGAGCCACGACGGGATCAACTCACATCCCACCATCGCTACGGGGATTCCAGAAGCTTCATCGAAATCATCGAATTCTCGTCCTGAGAGTAGCACCGCACCGAGCGTCCGGAAATAGTTGGGGCTGATGACTAGCGCCGACAGGGTGACGGCGCGTCAGCAAGTTCAATAGGGAACGTCACGGTGAAGACGGCCGCATTTATTGCGATACCAAGAGCGAGTGTCGTGATTGCCAACGCCGTGAATCCTGGGTTCTTGATCAGAGTCCGAAAACGGTGGTTCGGGATTTAACGATTTCCGGTTGCCCGTTGAGGCGTCACTCTCTGCAGAAGGGCGCGAACTTCCTCCGCGCTCGGAGGCGCGACGGGTGGCGTAGCGCCGGTGCCTACCAAATCGAGCGGCTTGCGGCCGTTGCTATCCACCAGATCGGTTTTGGCTCCCTGGTCGAGCAGGTAACGCACCACATCTGCTTTCCCCTTTTGTGCCGCCACGTGTAGCGCCGTCATGCCTTCGGTGGAAGAGGGCGCGCGGGAGATGCGAATGGAATACGTTTTGGTACCGGTGACTTGCGCGTTCACATCCGCGCCGTGACTGACGAGCAGGTCCATCAGGGCCATGTTCGCCGGGCCGCCGGCGCTCGTAGATGCAGCCAGGCCAGTTCCCCGCCCTCCGGTTCCCACGCCCGCCGCAACCAGGAATGGTGTGAGACCCATCCCCGCGATGTTGGGAGAAGCGCCCTTGTCAAGAAGCGCTCGAACCACTTCCACATCGCCCGCAATGGTGGCGCGCAGCAAAGGCGTGCATCCGGTATTGTAAAACTCTTCGACGAAACGGCCGCTGTTCCCGCCGCGGCTGGGCCGATGCATATTGAGCTGCGGATTGAGATCGACTCCAGCAGCCAGTAAGATGTTGATCATCTCCAGGCTCGAAACAGGCGGGCCACTGGAAGCGCGCGGTCCAGTGGGAGCGCGGGGGGCACGGATTGTTACCAGCCCAGTGCGGAGGGGAGCGAATACGGCTTCTCTTCTATCGATGGCGATGTAGAGCGGGGTGCGCCCCCACCAGTCCCAGAGATTGGGATTTGCGCCGTGATCGAGCAAGAGTTTGGCGACGTCGTTGTAGTCGTTATCAAGCGCGATCATCAGCGGAGTGACACCTTCCGGAGTGGGGGCATTCACATCGGCGCCCGAGCCGATCAGCGCCTGCACGCACTCATAGCAGCCGCCGCGGACCGCATACAGAAGAGCGGTGAGGCCGCCCACCGGACGATATTGCGCGCGAGGCTCCGACGTAATTTGGCTCGGCCAATCGCTGTAAAGCGCCCGGGGCCTGACGTCGGCGTCCTTCGCAAGAAGCAGCTTCACCATCTCGCCGCCATTTTTCGGCGCAGCAGCAGCCCACATCAAGGCCGTTTGGTTGTGAAACGTTTCTCGCGCGTTGACATTCGCGCCGGCCTTAATCAGCATTTCCACGACGGGCAGTTCCCCGGTCTTAATGGCCAGCATCAACGCGGTCTCGCCATCCTGATTGGGCGTATCGGGCCGCGCACCGGCATCCAGCAGCGCTCTCACCATCGTGGCGTCGGCCAGCTTGGCGGCTTCGGCAAGCGGCGTGGATCCGAAGTCATTGGCGACCTCCACCTTCGCTTTCTTTGCGATCAGCGCGTCGAGGAGTTCATGATCCACCCGGTAGACCGCCCAGTGTATCGCGCGAGTACCGTCAGGTTGGGCCGCATTCACATCCGCTCCGGCGCGAATCTGAGCGAGGGCCGTTTTGCGATTTCCCTGTTGAATGAGATCGGCCAGAGAATCCTTTTGAGCTTGCGCCCAAACGGGCATGACGGCAACGGCCGCAAAGAAGAGGGCGGCAATCTTAAACGACATTGGGGTCCAGTTTGTCATGATGAGCCCAGAGGCCTTTGGCTGCGTCATACAGGAACTTGTAGGGATCTTTCCAGGTTCGAGCCAAGCCATTTAGAACGCCTTCCTCCAACATATCCTTGGGACCGTCGGCTTCGCGAACCTGTTTGAACAGGCGCGCCCGAACCTCCTCCATCATGTCGCGTTCGGCTTTAAATTCGGCGCGCGTCATGACGGGACCATACGCGGGCACGATTTTCGTCTGTTCATTGGCGAGCTTGAGCAGAACATCCATCGCGTCTACGCGGCCTCCAATCCAGGCGCCGGTAAACCAATCAAGCGCGGGATCGCGCGCGGGCGATGCCACGTCGCCTACTGCAAGAACATTCGACGTCTTGAAGTAGACATAAATATCGCCGCTGGTATGGGCCAATTCCAGATGGCCGTAATCGATCTGCTCGGCTCCCGCTTTTATAGAGCCGGTGGTCTCAAAAACTTCGGTGGGGCGCGCCGCTTTGGGACGCGCTTTCTCATAACGATCCTCGGCCGGAACCCAATAGTCGGTGGACATCCACTGGCGCGTGCGTTCGTGCGCGATGATCTTCGCGCCCGCTGCCGCGAGCATTTCGTTGTTGCCGGTTTGGTCGATGTGATAGTGCGTGTTGAAGAGTGCCTGCACCTTCGAGGAGGGGACGAAACTCTTCGGGACGCCGCTGTCCACCAGCACGAGCCCGTCATCTGTGGAGAGAGAAACCACATTGGCGCCCCCCGCATCCAGCACTGCGAGCTTCCCGGTCACTGCAAGCTTCTCGGTCACTGCGAGCTTGTCGGTGAGACGGTTTTGCGCGAAAACCCCACGCGATGCCCACAGGCCGAACGCGCCCGTCAGAGAGCTTTTCAATAAATCTCGACGATTCACGTTACACTCCCGCAATCGTGCCGGTGCTATCGCCGAACCGGTCGCGTTCCAATCCCACCTTCTGTAACAGCGTCAGGTGAAGATTTGCGATTGGCGTCCGTTCGGGCAGCACCAGGTGCTGGCCCACGAGCTTCATCTTGCCCGCGCCGCCGCCAACCAGAATATTGGGCTCCGGATAATTATTGTGCAGGTCGCTGTTGCTCATGTTCGACCCGTACATGAAGATGGAATGGTCGAGCAAACTTCCTTGCCCGTCGGGAGTTTCCGCCATCTTCTTCACAAATTCCGCGAACTTTTCCATGTGCCAGGTCTGGATCTTTACCAGCTTGTTGATTCGGTCCAAATCGTTGGCATGGTGGGATACGGGATGGAACGAATCCGGGACGCCTATGTGGTTATAGGTGCGGTTGGTGCCTTCGGCCACCATGATATAAGTTGCAACGCGAGTGAGGCCGGCCTGAAACGCGAGAGCCAGCAGATCGAACATTAACTTCACCTGGTCCTCGAATTTATCCAGTTCCCCGACCGGAGCATCGGGAATTTTCAGGCTCGAAAGACCTTTGGAGTTTGCCATCTGGGTTCGGCGCTCGATCTCGCGAACGCTGTCCAGGTAGCCTTCCAGAGCGGCGCGGTCGCTGCTTCCCAGTTCGCCCTGGAGCTTCTTGGTGCGGTCCATCATCAGATCGAGCAGGCTGCTGGTCTGGTGACTGATTGCCGCGCGTTCCTTCGGCGTGTCGCCTTCCCCAAAGAGCTCCAAAAAGACTTTTCGCGGATTGTACTCCATCGGCAGCGGCGAATCCGCGTCGCGAAAGGACAGAGTTGTATACGAACCTCCGCCGCCCGCCGCTACTTGCACGGTAGTTTCGGAGGCCAATTCGAGAGACGGCAGCGGAGTATCTTGGCCGATAAACTTTGCGATCACCTGATCAAGCGTCGTGGCCATGTGCGCCTTGGGACCGCCGGTATCTGGACGCGTGGCGCTGAGCCAAGTGGCGGGATTGAAGGTATGAACCGATCCCGCGGTGGCTGCGTTTTCTAAGTTGCCGAAAGACGTCACGTATTTCTTGTACGGCTCGAGCGAAGCCAGGATGGGGCTAAGCTTGAAATCCGCGCCGGAGCCGCTGGGCGTCCACTTGTCCATGGCGGGGCCGTGCGACGTGTTGTACATGATGGCGCCGTGGGGAAGGTAGAAGAACGCAGCCCGCATCTTGGGAGCGGCGGCCGTTTGGGCCAGCACCGTGGCGGCGGGCACCATGGCTTCGAGAAACGGCAGAGCCAACCTCACGCCCGCAGCCTTTAATACCGTTCTGCGGGCGATGTGTTTTTTCGTGATGAACATGCGATCTCCTTAAAGACCCCCACCCTTACCTAGCCGCGATCGACTTGACGTCTTCTTTCGCAGCGGCTCCCGGACCCTGCCTACGGAACGCGTCCGTGTTGACGATTCCCAAAACAATGGAAGAGAACTTGTAATTATCCTTCGCGGCCCCGCGAACCACCGCGCGAACTTGCGGTATGTCGAAATATTCCAGCTGCCGGTTGAGAGCGTACATCATGAGCTTTTCGGTAAACGCCTCGGCGAACGTCGCCGGCCGCGCTACTAGCTGCGCCCTGAGTTCCACAACCCCGTTGATGGCGACGCCATTCGGCAGCACGGTTTTGGCATCGATAGGCGCATTGGCCTGGCGGTCCATGGTGCGCCACTGCCCGATCGCGTCGAAATTCTCCAGGCTCAACCCCAGGGGGTCCATGCGCGCGTGGCAGCTTGCGCACACCGCGTTCGCACGGTGCGTCTCCAGCATTTCCCGCACGGACAAAACCTTGCNNGCGAGACCAGTGGGATCGATCACACCGTGGCACTGATTGCAACTCGCTTTGTTGCGGTGTTGCTCCAGCCGCGCCCGGACCGTCTTCGGCGCTTCACCCGCCTTTTGAGAAAGGTCGGTTGCGGTATTCGCCGGAGGAGGCGTTGGGGGCGTGCCCAGCAGTTTGTCCAGCACCCAGGCTCCGCGCAAAACGGGAGACGTGCGATCGCCATATGAAGTCCGCAGCATCACCGCGCCCTTGCCCAGCAGGCCTGCGCGCTCCTTTTCAGCAAGCGTGACCTCGCGGAACTGGGGGCCAAACACCCCGGAGACGCCATAGAGGCGAGCCAGTTCTTCATTGAGGAAGGTCTGGTCGGACGTGAGAAGATCCACCACGCTGCGGTCTTTCAGAAGGATGCTGCTAATGAAATCCTCGGCTTCCTTCGAGAAATCATGCCGCAGTTGTTCGCTGAAACCGGGGAACAAGTTCGGATCGGGCCGCACGGAATCGAGAGTGGTGAGGTTCAGCCACTTCATCGCAAAACTGGTGACCAGGCTGGATGCCTTGGGGTCCCGCAACATGCGTTGCACCTGTTTCTCCATTTCTCCAGGCTTGGTTAAGCCGCCGGCCGCTGCGAGTGTTAACAGTTCGTCGTCCGGACCGGTATTCCACAAGAAGAACGAAAGGCGGGAAGCCAGTTCCAGATTGGTGAGGGCAAACTCGGAATTTGGAGAGGTCCCCTGCGGCCCTCGAATCCCACGGTAGAGAAAATCCGGGCTGGCCAAAACGGCTGCCACAACCTGCTCGATTCCCTGATCGAAGCTGCCGCCACCCTCTCGCCCGGCCTCATAAAACGGCATGAGGCGGGCCACATCTTCGGCGCTCACCGGACGGCGGTACGCGCGTCGCGCCAGACGCTCAGTAATCTGTCTGGCGCAAGCGGGCTCTCCGAGTGACTTTTTTGTATCGTGGGGATCGCAGACAAAAATCAGAGCGCGGCTGGCGGTCTGAGACACACCGGTTGAGTTGAACGGTCCGTTGATTTCAACACCGTTGGCCAGCCGCGCCATGCGGTTATTCCCATCGCCAAACCCGAGGACGCCTATGCCGTTGAAGCCGGCGGCCACATTCTCGTCGGTTTCCACATGCGCGCGGTCGATAAATGTCACCGCGACATCGTGCACGCCGGCCTTCACCTGGACTGGAATTTTCGAGAAGCGCTCCATGATTGCGGCGCGTCCATCAGCTTCCTTGCGATCAGCCAGAGCCAGATCGGCGGGCCCGCCGATGGATTTCCGGAACAGCCTCTTGCCGTCAATTAGGATCACCAGCGTGCTCTCATTTTCCACCGTGCTGGTGTACAACCCCAGCGACAGGTCGTCGATGTTGATGCGATACTCCCCATCGGCTGGAAAATTGTACTTGAACCGCACGCCGCCGCGCGTGCCCGGTGGTAAGGGTTCATCACTGTTCTGGATCGCTCCGATGTTCTGGTTCCCTGAGATGGAATACTTCACATTCGAAACATGACCGGTGGGATCGCCGATTGCCAGTCTCGCAACGTGCCGCGCAGCGGTGATGTACTGGTCGAGGAATGCGGGCGAGACGCTCAATGCGTCGGCAATGTTGTCGAAACCATCTACCTGGATGTCCTGCGGCAGAACGTCCTTCGGATTGACATCCACACCCACCAAAGCTTTCACCGATGCGGCGTACTCGGTGCGGTTCAGGCGTTGGATGGGCACATAGCCGGCCTTCGGACCCTTGGGGTGGGAATCGAGCGCGTCCTCCATCCAGGCAACAAATGCATCCACATCCGTTGTTGGCGGCTGGGGGTTGCCTGGCGGCGGCATCAAATGTCCGCGCAGTTTGCGCAGAGCCTTTTCCCAGGTGCGCGCGTCATCCGCCGCGGCCTGGAGATCCAGGGTGTCCAACGCGAGGCCGCCGATCTTGGCGCGCGTGTTGTGGCAGGTGAAGCAGTAGGTGGTCAACAAGGCGTGATATTGATCCGGTACGCTTGCGGCAGTTGCAGTCCGAACCCCAGCAGAAGTCTGTCCCACGGCTGATGGTTGGAACGACGCCAGGGAGGCGACCAGGACCGCAAGCGCCGTGACATCAACAAAACGCGTCTTAGACGTTACTAGGGGCATTAATTTATTGGCGGATGAATGATTTGCACCCGGGCTCACCATCACCTTTTATCATAAAGGTTCAGTGGACTGGGAAGCGCGCACCCTTCGGTGGAGCGGGGCCCAGTATTGGCCTTCAGCGATTGCAACGCCTCAGAAGGATGTCGAAGCCCAGTAAAACGGCAGAGCGAGTGTCAACGGGCAGGACTGAGCAGCGCTTCCAGCGGCAAGATGTTTTCGGACTTCCCCGGTTCCACCGCCTATCTGGCGGAACGCAGCGAATGGATTCCGTTTCCCCAAACTGCACTAATTATCAAGGAGAGGCGAGTGCTTTCAATCGTCGTAGGACCGTCCCGATCCGTGCCTGACTCGCAGCATCGGGCAGCAAATAACCAGGCAGGGCGTCGATGAATGCCGGCACCGCCAGCAATCCTGCGATTTCCGTGCGGAGGTACTCGCGAAGCGAGGGTGTCTCTGTTTGTACTTCCTCAACAATCGTGGAGCGACCGTCGATGACGAAGGCCAAATCCTCCAGATCATGGCTCGCCAAAAGGTCAGCTCGCCCTCGGCCTTTGAACGCCTCGATTTTCGTCGCAAGGAAGTACGGCGCGGTCACAGCCCGGATTTCCAAATCCCTAAGCAAGTGGTGCGTGGTTGAGGTTTCCATCGCGGCGCGATACCACCGATTAGAGAATCCTAGAATCTTTTCATCCAAGGGCATGACGTCCAGGATGGACCCAGAGTGAACCCAACGGCATAGGGGCGCGCCTTCACTGGTGTCTTCGGAGAATCCGATCGCGCGAAGGCGTTCGCCAAACGCAGCGTACTCGGCATAGGAGCTGATTCCAGCAATTGCGTCCACATCTAGCGTCGTGCGCGGTAGGCCCGCGCCCTCATCCGTAACGAGCAGGCTCGTCACTGCTCCGCCGAGAAACACGAGGTCTCCTAGCATCGGACGTAAAAGCGCGGCGGTCGCGATCAGTTGCTCAAGATTTGGATTCAGCATGGACCGCTCGCAGTCGGCGGCGCAACTCAGTCTCGGCAATCTTACGCTCTCGAACGCGTCCATCGCGGAGTGCATCGGCGAGCACCAATAGCTCATAGAAGGACTCATCACGGAGCGCCGCCTTGGGGGCGGTCTTATACAAAGGCGCAAGCGACACACCGCGTTGCTTACCTTCCGCGTACGGCCAGACGGGAATTGGATCACCAGACTGAGCGATCAACGCGCGCAATGGTGCTGCTCCGTACGAGGTTGCGACGCCCCGCGTAAGCTCTCCTCGTTCCGCCGGAAATACGTACTTTAACCCGTGGGTAAGAAACTCTTCCAGCGCCCCTATGTTTGGACGATTCTCGAAATCAGGTCCGTGAAGTAAACCACTCTCTCGCGCGCGTCGTACGCTCGCGTGCACCTCGGACGGACTCATTACTAACTCGAGAGCGAGGTGAGAATATGGAGCACGACGCGCCCCATCCGCCACGATCTTCAGCACTACGTAAACGTCCTGCGGCTTTAACGCCATCGTTCCATTCTACATTCGCGATTCGCGAATAGCGAATGAAAGTCGCGACCCAGCGCAGCCGAATCGGTGGAAGGATACAATGAGGCGCACGCTTAACTCATGTGTAATCAAGGGAATGGCGGAGAGAGCGGGGTCGAGCTCGCGGCACGCTCGCCGCTCTACCTCTGCTTGCCTCCAAAGTTACCATTCGCAGTCTAGGACCGCGCAGGAGTAGCTTTCGTCATCCGTTTGGCCGCCACCAAATATATCTTTCGGTGACGCCATTCGAAAACCTTTGATTTCTTCGGCCTGCGCATGTGCTGCACGCAGACTGTTTCGGCGTACTAGTACAAAACACCCAAGTTAGTTGATGTGCATTGTTGGACAAGTGTATATACTGCAATATCGTCAGGTACTGCTCATAAAGCTCGCTTCGAATCAATTTCCCATGGCAACCATCGTCAAAAGTCTCTTAATAGCTGGTTTTGCTGCGATCTTCGCAGAAGCCGCCCCCCCATCGTTTCAGCATGTGATTGTCATTGTCCAGGAAAATCGCACTCCTGATAATCTTTTCCAGGGGCTCTGCGCCCCTCCGTACGGAAGCCCGGCCAGTTGCAGCACGATGCCGACCGGATCTCAGTACAACATACAGACGAGCAATTGGTTCAACAAAGCATCGACCACCAGGACAACGCAGCCGACGAGCCTCACTCTTGCAAGCGAATATGACATGAGCCACACTCACTCGGCATTCGTCGCTATGTGCGATGTTGATTCGAAGACGGGAGCCTGCAAAATGGACGGCGCCGCAAGCGTCTCCTGCACGCCGACATGTCCAAAGAACACCGTCTTCAGCTTCGTGAGTAACACTGCCGGTATCCTCAACCCCTATCTTGATCTGGCGACGAAATTCGGCTGGGCGAACTACATGTTCCAGACGAATCAAGGGCCGAGTTTTCCAGCCCATCAATTCTTATTCGGAGGCACTTCGGCTCCGAGTGCGGCCGACGACGCAGCGGGTATTTTTGCTGCCGAGAATCCACCAAAAAACAACGACCCGACCGGCAATGTCGTGGGTTGTGCTGCGCCGGCCGGCACGACCGTGCAACTGATCGACTCCAACGGAAGTGAAAAGGAAACTATTTATCCATGCTTTGAACACATGACCATGGTGGATTTGCTGCCGTCTACCTTCACTTGGAGATATTACGCGCCCAGCGCCGGGTCAATTTGGACGGCTCCCAATGCGATACAGCATATCTGCGAATCCAGCGGCGAGGGAGGATCGTGCATGGGGAAAAGCTGGTCTGAAAATGTCGACCTCATGCCTCCAAATGTTCTAAGGGACATCCAGGATTGCAAGCTTCGCTCGATGAGTTGGGTGGTTCCGACAGGTGCTAACTCCGATCACGCCGGGGTCAACGACGGCGGAGGACCTTCCTGGGTGGCATCGATCGTGAATGCCATTGGGAACAGCACATCTTGCGACGGTAATACCGGCTATTGGAAGGACACCGCCATTCTGATCGTGTGGGATGATTGGGGCGGCTGGTACGATCATGAGTCGCCGGCCATCTTGTCGAAACCCGAGGGCGATTATCAGTACGGCTTTCGCGTGCCCTTGATTGTGGTTTCAGCCTACACGCCTGCCGGTTATATAAATAATGAACGTCATGACTTTGGGAGTATTCTGCGGTTCCTCGAATTTAATTTCGGTATAGCACAGGGCGCACTCAACTTCGCTGATGCGCGGGCGCAGAATGATCTCACTGATTTCTTTTCGCTCAGCCAGGCGCACCAGTTTGTCACCGTCCAGGCACCCAAGAGTGCGTCGTTTTTTCTCAATGATAAGAGGCCTCCAACCGATCCAGACGACGATCAATAACTCGGATTCACCGTGGACGCCCCTAATGAGAGCGGTCAGCGCTCGATCAATCGCTTCCGGCGGCAAGATGTTTTCGCAGTGCTTCCTCGGCTCCAACGCCTGGGGTGAGTCGACAGGATCAGCAAGGGCAACTTTGCAGTTGCAGCTAGGCTGATGGACCTTTCGGGCCCTATGTACGTTCGCTGATCGTAGCCGCGTTGCTGATCTTCGGCAGGTTTCGGCTGGAACGGGCAAAATGGTGCAGCATGATGACTTCAACCAGCGTGACGGTTGCCGCGAAGGCCAGAAAGTACCAACCCGCGTTGAATCCTCCGCTCCAATCACGAAGGATTCCGAGCATTTGAGGACCGACGTAGCCGAATACACCGGCGCCGACCTACCGCTACCGATTCGATTGGGAGACGCCCGCCTTGGGCGGCCGATTGAGAAGTCCACACACCTTGGAGATGCCGTTCGTGTTCGACAACGTCCAAGTGGCTCCTGGATTAACCGGGGGCGCAAGTCCCGAAGCCGTCGCCCTGGCCGCGCGCGTCAGTGAGGCCTGGATCACATTTGCGACCCAAGGCAGCCGAATTCGAAAAAGAGCGGCCTGCCGTCCTGGCCGGCTTACGATTCCGAACGCCGTGCGACCATGCTGTTCAGCAATGAGAGCAAAGTTGTGAACGATCCCGCGAGCGAGGAGCGCAAAATCATGGACAGCATTCTCAATCCGGCTTAAGGAACCAACGAATGTCTTTGCGAATACTCAGTTGCCTGCTCTTGATCACCGGCTGTGTCATGGCGCAGGCGCCACGCCGCCCTCCGATTCGTCCGGCGCCGAAGGCCGGCGTCTGTCCTTTGCCGATTTTGCCCGCGCTTCCTGCTTACACCGATACCGCCTTCTTTGCAAAGACGGATGTCCCACATGGCAAGGTGGAGCAGGCGACTTACAAAAACTACGCGGGTGTGGACAAGCGGATGCACGTCTACCTGCCGCCGGATTATTCCGGCGATGCGAGGTATCCGGTCCTCTATTTGAACCACGGCGGTGGTGGCGACGACTCCAACTGGTCGTCCGAAGATCAGAAACGAGGCGGGAACGCGCAGTTTATTGCGGACAACCTGATCGCCGCGGGCAAATCCAAACGCATGATCATCGTGATGCCGAACACCAGTTCGTGCGCCAGCTATATCCCATCAGCACCCGGCAAAGCTGACGCTTGTACCCAAGAATATTTGAAGGACATTATTCCGTATGTGGACAGCCATTATCGAACGAAGGCGAGCCGCGAGTACCGGGCGCTGGCTGGCCTATCGATGGGCGGTTTCGTAGTGCTCCATACAGGCCTGCCGCATCTGGACACCTTCAGCGAGTTGTACGTCTACAGCTCGGGTCACATTAACGCGGAAGATCTGAGGCAGTTTGATGAGAACTATGCCCCGCTTCTGAAGGATCCGAAAACCAACGACCTGTTTCGTGTGCCGTTCTACATGGCGGCCGGTGAAACCGATATCGCGCTGCAAAATGGGCAGAAGGACCTGGCGCTATTCAATCAGTACGGAATCCGCAATTATTGGGTCTTGAGCAGCGGGGGGCACGAGTGGCCCAACTGGCGCCGGTACCTCTATCAGACGGCACAGATCATGTTTCCGGATTGCGGAAGCTGATGGCCTAGGGTTTCGGCAAGGCGCAGACAAAGTTCGCCGCGTCGTCCGTGCTGCAGGCGCCAAACACGTGCAGTGCGCAGTTGTTTGCAGCTGCTACCGTCTTCCGTTCACTTTAACCGCTCAACTTTCTCAACCTGGATGATGCCCGTTTTCGTGAACAACGTGCCTGTCACCTTCACCTTTTGGCCCGCGAATTCAGCGGGTGTTACCTGGTCGCTGAGCTTGTAAACATTCTTGCCGTCGAACAGCGCATACTTCGCGGTGTTGCCCGCCTTGGCACACTCGCGCACGCACTTCGCGTCCGGCGAGACGTGCATCATGGCATGATCGGCGCCGCACATCGAATCGGTAATGGTGCCAATGAACGTCTGTGAAGCGCTTCCGGCATACGCAAATGCGGCGGCGCATAAAGCGAAAATTACTTGTTTCATTGTTTGTCTCCTTCTTGTTGGGGATTTAAATTCAAAATCTTGGGGCCCTTGGACTGATTTACCTTCGTCCAAAGGGCGTTGTAGTCGGCTTCGGATAAGGGCTGTTTGAGGGCGAAATGAAAATCCTTGTGGCTGGCGTAGCTCGTGGTCGCCCGCTCAAAAGTGGTGATGGTCAGATCGAACGGGCCAGAACTGCTGACGTTGTCGATGTCGGTGATGCGCCAGGTTCGCGATTGTTGTGGCAAGTCCGCCCGGAAGATGACCCGACCGGACCCTACCACGATGCTGCCCTGCGATCCGCCTCTCCAAAGGAGCAGCTTCGCTGGGACCTCCCACGACGCCTTGACCTGATCGTCAGCGAGGGCGGCGACGAAGCGCTGGTCGAGACGGCGGCTGAAGATGGGATAGAGCTGCGCGGCAAGATCCTTGGGAAGGCGATCAAATACGAATTCCCGATCGCGTCCAAAATCCCACCGCCGATCTTCGTACGTCTTAATCCGCAGCGTCTCGGGACTGAGCGTCAATTGCTGGATATCTTCGAATCGCCATTGCCGCGAATGATCCGCATCCTTGCCGCTTTCCTCAAACGCGATCCCGTCATTGCTTACGCGGAGGATGCCGTCAGCGCCATGGCGCATATGCTGATGGCGAACGCGAAATGTGAGCGAATCGGCCGCGACCAGATGCGTGCCGAGCGTCAGAATCAGGAGTGCGCCAAATTGGGCTTTACTTCGAAGTGCCATTTCCATACCTCATAAATTGCGGGATAAACGATTAGCTCTAACAAGAAAGACGTGAAGATACCGCCGATCATCGGGGCGGCGATACGCTTCATCACATCAGCACCCGTGCCGATGGACCACATAATGGGCGCCAGGCCCAGGAACATCGCGGCCACTGTCATGAACTTCGGACGAATACGCTTGACCGCGCCCTCCAGGATTGCGTCGTGCAGATCCCGCAAACTGCGCAGGCGGCCCTCCCGCTCGGCACGGTGGTAGGCGATGTCGAGGTACAGCAACATGAAGACGCCGGTTTCAGCATCCACGCCCATCAGCGCGATCAGCCCGACCCAGACCCCGATGCTCATGTTGTAACCGAGCAGGTAAAGAAGCCAGATTGCGCCCACGGCCGAGAACGGCACGGCCAAAACGATGATCGCGGTCTTTACCATGGAGCGCGTATTCAGATACAGCAGCGCCATCACCAGGAACAGGGTCAGGGGAATAACCAACTTGAGGCGCTGTCTCACGCGGGCCATAGCTTCGTACTGTCCGCTCCAGGCCACTGTGTAACCCGCGGGCAGTTTCAAGCCCCGGCTAACAATCTGCTTGGCTTCGTTTACGTAAGATCCAATGTCCCTTCCGGCAACATCCACGTAAACGTAGCCGCTGAGCATTCCGTTTTCGTCACGGTACATGGACGGGCCTGCCACCAGCTTCACGTCGGCCAGCTGGTTAATCGGGATCTGCTCCTGGCCATTCATGGTGGGCACCAACACGTGGCCGATGGCGCTGGTGTCGCCGCGGAACGCCCGCTGATAACGGACGTTCACCGGATACCGCTCGCGGCCTTCGACCGTGGTGGTGACATTCTCCCCGCCGATGGCGCCCGTTACCACAGCTTGGGCGGCGTCAACCGTCAGACCGTAGCGAGCCAGTTTTTCGCGGTTCCACGAAATGTCGAGAAAATAGCCCCCGCCTGTGCGCTCCGCGAAAACGCTGCGGGTCCCAGGTACGTTTGTCAGTAGCGTTTCGATGTGCCGGCCAATCTGCTCGATGGTGTTGATGTCCGAGCCAAACACTTTGACGCCGACGGGAGTGCGGATGCCGGTTGTGAGCATGTCCACGCGATTCTTGATCGGCATGGTCCATGCATTGGACACGCCCGGCAGCGACACAGCCTGGTTCATTTCATCGACCAGTTCATCCTGCGAGATGTGATCGGGCGTGATATGCCGGAACAGCGGCTTGATCCAATCCGGCGCCCAGGCCGAGTACCACGTATCCGCTTTCCGCCATTCACTCACCGGCTTCAAGGTGATCATCGTCTCAGCCATCGAGAGCGGCGCTGGGTCGGTCGACGTCTCGGCACGGCCTGCTTTTCCAAGCACCTGATCCACCTCAGGGAACCGCGAGAGGATACGATCCTGCACCTGGAGCAGCCGCTCTGCCTCTGTGGTGGAAATGCCCGGCAGAGTGGTAGGCATAAACAGCAGCGCGCCTTCGTCGAGCGGAGGCATGAACTCCGAGCCGAGCTTGTTAAAGACCGGGATTGTTAAGGCCACTAACAGAATGGCTGCACCGATGACAACCCACTTCCAGCGCAGAGACCATTCGGCAACCGGATGATAGATGCGGATCAGGATTTTGCTGATGGGGTGATCCTCCTCGGAATGAATCTTGCCCACCAAAACCGCACTGGCAGCGCGTGCCAGCCAGCGCGGACGAAACTCGAAGTTCTTCATGTGCGTGAACAGAAGCCGCAGCGCGGGATCAAGCGTAATCGCAAGCACCGCCGCGATGATCATCGAGAAGTTTTTCGTATAAGCTAATGGCCGAAAAAGTCGGCCTTCCTGCGCCTCCAAAGTGAGCACCGGCAGAAACGAAACGGCGATTACTAGAAGAGCAAAGAAACTCGGCCCCCCCACCTCTTTCACGGCGTTGATCACAACCGTGTGGTAATCTTCCTTGCGCCCGGTCCGCTCCCACTCCTCCAGCTTCTTGTGGGTTTGCTCCACCACCACGATGGCGGCGTCCACCATGGCGCCGACCGCGATCGCGATGCCGCCCAGTGACATGATGTTCGAGCTGAGCCNNACCGAGCGACATGATATTGGAGCTCACGCCCATCAGCCGCATGGGGATGAACGCCAGCACGATGGCGATCGGAATGGTTAGGACCGGAATGATGGCGCTGGGAAAGTGCCAGAGGAAAATCAGAATCACCAGCGCGACGATGATCAACTCCTCGATCAGCGTGTGTTTGAGATTGTCGATCGAGCGGAGGATCAGTTCGGAGCGGTCATAAATCGGGACCACCTGGACACCCGGTGGAAGCCCGGGTTGAACCTCCTTCAGCTTGGCCTTTACACGGTCAATCACGGCCAGAGCGTTCTCTCCCTGCCTCATGATTACGATGCCCGAAACAGCGTCGCCGGTCCCGTTCAGATCCGAGATGCCACGGCGAATATCCGGGCCGAGTTCCACCTGGCCGACATCTTTTACGCGCACCGGAATACCACCGGACGATGCGCTCAACACGATGTTCCCGAGATCCTGCGTGGATTGGGCATAGCCTCTGCCTCGCACCATGTATTCGGCGCCGCTGAATTCCACCAACCGGCCTCCGACGTCGTTGTTGCCGGCGCGCACTGCTTCCACTACTTTTTCGATCGGGACGCGATAGGCTTGCAGCTTCACCGGGTCTACGTTGACCTGGTATTGGCGCACGAACCCGCCGAGGGGCGCCACTTCGGCCACCCCAGGAACGGATTGAAGCTGATAACGCAAGAACCAATCCTGGATGGAACGGAGTTGAGCCAGATCGTGTTTGCCGCTACTGTCTTTGAGCACGTATTGGAATACCCAGCCGATACCAGTCGCGTCGGGGCCAAGTTCGGTGCGAACGCCTTGCGGCAGGCGGGGCAGAACGGCTGAGAGATATTCCAGCGTGCGCGATCGCGCCCAATAGATATCTGTTCCTTCGCCGAAGATGATGTAGACATACGAATAGCCAAAATCGGAGAAGCCGCGGACCGTTCGAACTCCTGGCGCAGACAACATGGCCGAGACAATCGGATAGGTGACCTGGTCTTCCATGATGTCGGGACTTCGGTCCCATCGCGAATAGACGATCACCTGCGTATCGCTCAGGTCCGGTATGGCATCCAGCGGGACGGTGCGCATCGACCAAATGCCCGCGGCAAGCGCGACCCCAACGATCGCGAAGACAACGAATTTGTTGCGGCCGGAGAACTCGATGATGCGATTGATCATCTTCGATCACCGTTCTTTGGCGCTGGCATCTGGTCGGGCGTCATTCCGGGCATGGCCGGCATCGCGGACGTATTGCCCAGCGCGGATTTCATCTGACTTTCGGAATTGAGCAGAAACGCCGCCGAGATCACGATTCGTTCCCCGGGCTGTAAGCCCTTCAAGATCTCCACGCGATCGCCGATTCGCTGGCCTGTTTCCACTTGGCGCGGCGCGAAATAGCCGTTGCCGCTATCCAGAAAGATGGTCTTGGTTACTCCGGAATCCAGGACCGCCTCGGCGGGGACGGTCAACCGGCGGCCGCCACCCAACTGCATCTCGACATCGACAAACATCTCGGGTTTGAGCCTGAGGCCGGGATTAGGGAGATCCAAGCGGACTTTCAATGTTCGCGTCGCCGGGTCGATCTCCGGCTGTAAGTAAGCCACTCTCGCAGTCAAGGCGCCGCTGCTTCCAGGCACGATGACAGTCGCGGATTGGCCCATCCGAATCTGTGGGGCGTCGGTCTCAAACACGTCGGCCATTACCCACACGCGGCTTAGATCCGTGATCGCGTACAGCTCGGTTTCCGGAGTGATGCGTTGGCCGGCAAATGCGTTTCGCGCCGTAACATAACCGTCGGCCGACGAATATAGGGTGATGGACTTGATGGGCTGGCCGGTACGCTCGATCTCATCGATCTGCGATTGGCTTAGGTCCCAAAGTTCCAGCCGGTGGCGAGCTGCCTGCACCAATGCAGCGGTATTGTCGGCGGACTCGGCCATGGAGCTGTGTTGCATGATGCCCTTGGCTTTCATCGCCAATAAGAGTTCTTGTTGGCTGGCCAGCAGCTCGGGGCTATAGAGGGTCAGCAGCGGCTGGCCCTGCCGGATGAGTTGGCCGGTGAAATCCACCGATATGCTCTCGATCCATCCCTCGACCTTGGCATGGATGCGCGTGACGCGTGTCTCGTCCGGCACCACGCGGCCAGCGAACCGCATCGACTGGCCATCGCTACTCCATTCGGCAGTGCCGTATCGCATCCCGATCAACTGCTGTTTGTCGGCGCTGATCTGGATCGCGCCCGGCGGCGGGACCTGCTGATCGGCGTAGACCGGCTCGAGATCGTTGCCTGTGGCTGGATTCAATCCGGGTTTATCAGAAGCGTATTTAGGATCGTGCGGATCGCGATAATGGTCGATCTTGCGCGCGGAAGCTACGCCGCTCGCTCCCATCGTCCCGTCGGCATAGACCGCCTGCAGCTTCATGCCGCAATCGGGCGCGATCCCCGGCTTGTCGGATTTGTACCAGGGATGCATCGCATCCACGTAGTAGAGAATCTTTCGCTCGGACTTTGGGGCCGGCCGTGTGCTGTACCAGCGGCCATAGCCAAAACCGAATACGAAAACGAGAGCAACAGCTACGAACGTCAAAACGAATCGGACGAGCCTCATTTTCCGGTCACCTCCACTGCACTCTTGTTTGCGGCGACCTCGCCATCAGGGAGGGGTACACCCGTAAGCTCTTCCAGCCGGGCTCGCGCTACCTCGTACATCATTACTTGTTCGTGATACCGCTCTTCGGAATCGACCTTGGTCATGATGTTGGTCAGCACCGACAGGAAATCAGTCGCGCCCGTCTCGTAGGAGGGCAAAGACGACTCGATCGTCAGGGAACTCTGCGGCAGAATAGTGTCGGCGTAAAGCTTCACCAGCCGATACGCGGTTTGAGCCGCAAGATACGCCTCCCGGACCCGAAACTGGAGGTCCTGGTCCGCCGCTTCGAATTCATAACGGGACGCGTGGAGCAGGTGAACTTGTTCGTCCAGGGCCGGACGCTGTTTTTGTCCTGTGTGGAGGCGAATTGGAACCTCCACTCGGACCTGGTACATCGGGGGCATGCCGCCCATATTGAAGTAGCCAGCAGAGAGTGTGTAGTCCGGGCGAAAATCCTTCCGTGCCAGATTGACGGCCAATTCGCTTCGCTGGATCATCTGCTGCGCGCGGCGCAAATCGGGCGAAGCGCCAGCGGCTTTGGTAAGCAATTCTTCCACGCTCAGCTCTATGGGGCGCGGTTCCGAGTCCGCTGGAACGCCCACAGGCGTGCCGGGCCTGCGATTCAGCAGCGCATTGATCTCCGCCTCGACCGTATTTCGATCCTGCTCCTTTTCGACAATTCGAGCTTCCAAAATAGAGAGCTGCGTTTGAGCCTTGAGAATGTCCTGTTGAGCCGCCTTGCCCGCGGAGTAGCGCGCTTCGGAGACCCGAATCACTCGGGAGAGCACGTCCTTGTACTCAGCGAGAATATCCTCAGCGGCGTAAGCGTGATGCAGGCGGTGATAGGCTTGCGTGACGCGCGAACGCACGCTGAGCTGGACGGCCAGGTATTCCTGGAACTCGGCGTCCGCCTCCTTAGCTGCGATGTCGCCACGCAGTTTCCGCTTGCCGCTCGATGGAATTCCCTGCGAGACCATGAACCCGATGTTGCTGGTCGGCTGGCTTCCAAGCCCTTGGCCGGGCAAAGGTCCGCCGTTGCTGGCATAGCCCAGCGACAACACTGGATCCGGCAAGCTGCTTTCCTGCGATGGACGTTGACGCGCTGCTTCGTACTTTTTCTGCGCGGCGAGAATTTCGGGATTCCCGGCGAGCGCCTCGCGGATCAGGTCATCCAGCCTGGAGGGCTCGGCGGCCAATCCGGCCGCGGCACTGGCTAGCGTCGCGAGCACACACCAAACGCGAGTTCTCATTATTCTGCTCCTCTCCTTGGGTGTTGTCTCCGTGGGCCACCGAGACGAGGCAAGGCAAGCCGCACTGCAAGAACTTAATGGTTCAGGAGAGGATGATCAGATGCGGAAGACGGAGTGGAGGAGAGACAGATCGGGCTCTGGTCCGTGGGGCCGGATTTCGAGTGGTGACGAGGCGAGTACGTTCGCAGGAACGCTCGTAAGAATGACAGGCGCGATCGCCATTACAAGCACCGGATGTGCGGCCGCGTCAGGTGTTCCCGGCGCCAGCGCGATTGGCTGGATGTTGCAATCGCTGGAGGCTGGCGGGCGCGCGGGATCTTGTTTACCGGGATGTTCTGTGCATTTTCCAGCTGGATTGCAACATCCAGTGTGGGAGTTCGGAAACATGAAATACTGAGGGCACGAAAGGCATCCGCCCCACAGGAGCGTCACCACCAGCAGGAACGACAAGCCGATATTTGCGAATGCTTTCAAAGCCATCAGACTGTTACCAAGAATCGCGGGTTCTTATACTCATAGACGCCGGACCGGACCTTACGTCACGTCGTTTGCAGCTTTTCATCCATCGCTTAAGCACTTTCTTTTCAGTAAAGCATCTTTTGGGGCATGCCGGTGGATTGAGTGTTTTCACGCAGCAAACGCGCGACACCGCACAGGACGGCGACCCCCGAAACATGGATGGCTCGCCGCCGCCGAGACCTTTGGCCGTCAGCGCGTCTTTTCTAGCGCCGATTTTCTAGTGATGCGCTCCTCGGAAGTTCGCGGGGCAATGCAGCGTGCCGGATACCGCCCGAAGGGCCCGCTTGCCGCAAACTGCCCGAGACGCCTCCAGCAAGCGACGTGAACGCCGTTATACAGGCCCTTAGTAAACACTTGCCGACCGATCGTTATCTACGTCGCTTGTACTACTGATGTTGTAGCCTGATTACGTGCGGTCTCGACCGTTGGCCCCTGCAGTTTTCCTTAGCGTGATTCTGGGATACGGCTCGGGCTGCGAGCTTTTAGGTCAGCCTGCGGGCCGATCCAAAATGGGCAAGGCGGGAACATCATATAT
>PKZC01000008.1:0-2517 GCA_003132905.1 Bryobacterales bacterium
CCTTGTTTTCGCATCCACTGCAACGTCGACAGGCTGCGCCGCACCAACAGTTCGCACAGGTCGGGATCGGTACGGAACATCGTCACGCGAAACATATCATCGAAAAACTGATCTTCGGTGTAGGTGCCAAAATCCGTCTTCGCCAGAATGTCCTCGTTGATATCAGGAACGAGGCTCAACACGTCGTCGACACCATTGAACACATAGCGCATGGCGCCAGCGGTGTAGGTGGAATTACCGCCGCGCTCATCCTGAGGCGCCGCTTCCAGCATCAAAACACTGGCGCCATTGTTGCGCGCCGAAATCGCCGCGCATGCAGCCGCATTGCCCGCCCCTACGACAATAACGTCCGCATCCAGTTCTCGCGTACTCATTAAACTTGTGCCTCTTTAACGTTTCCCTGCGCCGGCTCTCTCAGTTGAAGTCCAAGCAGATTTTCCAGCGCCTCAACCTGAGGGCGAGGCAAGTATTTGCGCCGCAATTCGATCAGCGCCGGCCCGAACGTTTTCTGGATCAGCTGGCCGAACATTTCGAAGATTTCCGCGAAATAAAATTCATGCCGCAGCAACGACTCAGCCATGTTCACGATTGGTCGGTTGCGGGTGTACGAGCCGCGCGGTTGCTCACGCATTTCGACGACCAGCGCCTCTTCGAAGTCGACGGTAATTGTCACCAAATGATGTGCGATGCCGACGGAAATTCCGTTGCCTTCATGCAAANNATCTTTATCCAAATGTGCGATGTCGCCCCGTCGATCAATGCTTCGATCTTGGCGGTGATAGCTTCCTCGCCGGTCACCGACCAAACGTAACCGCGGTCGCTCGATTGCGCGACCGTCGGGATCGTTTCGACCAGCTTGGCGCAGCGCTTGCTGGTGGCCATGGCGATGCGTTCGAACAAGACGGCCGGCGCGACCGCAACATAACGCACCGGATTTTCAGAAATCGGTTGAGCAGCCTCCTTCTTGGCCAGGGTTTCCAATACCGAATAGCCATTCGCCTTCGGCAGGCCAGCCAGCTTGCTCACTTCGTAGGCGGTCGCCGGCTGAAGCTGATAGAGCGCTAAATAGGCGCGCGCCTCGTACTCGCTGAAACCGAGCGCAAGCAGGTCCGGCAGCAGTTCACCGATGCTGGGTTGGTGGCTTTCGATCAAACCTCCACTCCCTGTTCATGGNNTAGCCCTGGCGCGATATTGGCGAGATTGACGTCGATGCCGAAGTCCTTGAGCAGGCCGACATGCTGCTTGGGGAACCGGTACGGGTCGGCCTAGATGAGAATGCGCTCGAACCAAGAAGCGGCGGCGATCTCCTTCAGGTTCTCCGGCGCATGGCTCGCCGCCATGTCGATCTCCGACTGCTCGACGATGACGTGGTCGACGCCGTTGTTGGCCATGGCCGTCACCAAACCTTCGAGTTCGGCGAATTGTAGCGGATGTTCCGGATTCTTCCGGCCGAATTCGTAGATGACAGAAAGGCCAAGCCGCTGAAAACGATCGATCAAGGAGAGTCTCTCGTTGTCGTTCAGCGTGATGTAGTTTTCGGATATCTCAAGCGAGGTGAGACCGATATTCTTGACGTGATCGATGAAGAGGTCGACCTCGTTATTCTGGTAGGCATATTCGAATAGGATGCCGCCGGAATAACAAATGATGCCGGCATCTCGGTAGAGCTTAATAATGCGATGAATTACCGGCTTCGGCAGCAGCAACGCGTTCAACGCATAAATTTTCACGAAGTCGATATAGGCTGCCGCACAATCGAGCAGATCCGCAATGCCGCGCTCGCCGGTCCAGCCGAAGCCGTCCGGACCGTAGTCGATCACCGCCGTCAGCCCTTTTTTCCTAGGCTTCTCGCTGCGTGGCGGCGACACAAGGGAGCGTTTAGCATCCATAATATTCATTGCTTCGGGGCCTTTAACTGATCGATCTTGCGGCGGCGGACATACAGCGCGCCTTCCATGATCAGCCGAGCGGTGCGTTCGATCTGTGCGCTTTCGACCACGACCTTCCCATTGGGGTCTTGCCGCACGCGCGACGCCACGNNGCACCTCCGGCAACGATTTTCCGATCTGCTCGGCGACAATCGATCCGGGCACCGAACTGGCAACCGCCGTGCAAACGGCGCCGGTTACGGCAAGCGCCTTGTGCGGCCGCTGCATCGCGAGCTGGCGGACGCAAATGTCGATGTCGCCGGCCCTGACCTCATGGCCATTGATGGCTTTGTAGTCGGTCGGCGGCGCAATCATGATGACGCGCGGAATATTGGGGCTGGCCTCTTTCGCAAGCTCGGGCCTGGCCACCAGGCCGAGCGCGACGGCAGCCCATCCGCGCACTTGCTCGAGCTTTCCCATCAGATCCGCATCGTTTCGCAGCGCGTCCGGGAGTTCAGTACCGGTGCCACCAACATCGGCAGCGTTGACGTAAACGAAGGGAGTCGACGCATCGATCAAAGAAACGGCGATCTTGCGGCCGCCGACTTCGATCAGGTCGCGCGCCGCGCCGGTCGGCAGCAGCTTGCCG
>PKZC01000008.1:2537-3142 GCA_003132905.1 Bryobacterales bacterium
GACGGATCGCAAACGGCCCGACCGCCGCCAGCATGTTGCCGCAGCTGCCCCCGGTCGAGACCGCGGGCTTGTCGATGCCTACCTGATAGAAGGTATATTCGACATCGGCGTCAGGACGCTGCGAAAGCTTTATCACCGCTGCTTTGCTGGTCAGAGGATCGGCCCCCCCGATGCCGTCGATCTGACGGTCGTCGGGCGATCCATAGGCCGCGAGCAGAACGGCGTCGCGCTCGGCCTTATCCTGCGGCAGATCATCGTCGAGGAAGAACCCTCCCCGACTCGATCCGCCGCGCATAAAGGCGCAAGGAATTGCGAACTGCTCGGCGCCGTCCGCCGTNNAAGTGAACCCTCAGGCTGCGCGGAGCGAAGGGCCATTGTCCACCACAGCTGCCTGCAGAATGACGCTAGCCATCGGCTGACGATCGAGCGACATCAAAAGATCGCCCAGCCGGCGCGCGTGGGTCTCGTCGATGACCATGGTGGTCATAGCGAGGAACTTGGCCTCCAGCTCTTCGCTGGTGAGCGGATTGGTCGGCTCGCCTTTCGGCTCGACTGAGCTGTGGGTGACAGTGCGTCCGTCCTTCAGCTTGATGTCCACGCGCGCC
>PKZC01000184.1 GCA_003132905.1 Bryobacterales bacterium
TGGTGAGCCGCATCATGCGAGGTCATGTACTCTACATGAGCTTGCGCACCATTCAGCGCGGCGAGGAACTGACCGTGAATTACAACTTCGATAAAGATGTCCGGACATTCCCCTGTTCCTGCGGCGCTCCCTCCTGCGCCGGCGCCATTGGAAAGAGCAAGGCCTAGGTCCTCTGCTTTTGACAAAAGCTTACATCCCGAATCGATTCGATTCGGTCTCTTCTAATGAGTCTAAGAGGTAACGATTTCTGGGAACGTAAAATACCGTGATCCCAGAACTCAGGCATCATGATCGAGAATGCTCTTCGGTACCACCAAGCCGGACGACTGGCCGAGGCGGAGGCTATCTACCGGCAGATTCTGGCAGTTAATGCTTGCGATCCAGACTGTTTGCATCTGCTGGGGATGATCGAGCACCAGCGGGGAAATCACGAGCTCGCCGTATCGATGATCCGGCAAGCGATCGCCAATAGACCAGACGAAGCCGCCTATCATTCCAACTTAGGTATCATTTTTCACACTCAAGGGAAGCTAGATGAAGCTGCTTCATGCTTCCAACGTGCGCTGGACCTCAAACCGGGATGGGCTGAGGTCCACATCAATCTTGGCAACATCCTTCAACTCCAAGGCCGACTGGACGAGGCTGCGGCGTGTCAACAACGGGCGCTGGTCCTCGAACCGGAGTGCGCCGAAGCTTACTCCAATCTGGGAAATATCCGCCAGGCTGAACGCAAACTGCCCGAGGCGGTGGCGCTTTTTGAGCAGGCGCTGGCGCTCAAGCCGGACTACGGCAACGCCCACAACAATCTGGGTACCGCGCTCCTGGAACAAGACAAAATCGATGAGGCTGTAGCGCATTTCGAGCGTGCGCTCGCCCTGATGCCGGATTTTGCGGCCGCCCATAACAATCTCGGATGCGCGCTCTCCAGGCAAGACCGGTCGGAGGAAGCTAAAGCGCATTACGAACTCGCTGTTGTCCTCAAGCCGGATTATGCGAATGCCTACCACAATTTAGGCAATATGTTCGTGGAGGAGGGTAAATTCGATGAGGCGATGGCACACTTTGAACGGGCAATTGCGCTTAAGCCCGACTATGCGGAAGCGCACTTAAATCGCGCGTCGATCAAATCCTTCCAGCCTGGCGGCGCCGATCTGGCAGCGCTTGAAGCACTCGCTTGCAGCGATGATTTGCCTGAGGATACGGCGCTCTCTGTCCATTTTGCTCTGGCCAAGGNNCTCGATGACGTTGGAGATTACGTTCGGGCGTTTGAGCATCTGCGCCAAGGCAATGCTTTGAAGCGCCGCCAGATCGATTATGACGAGCCGAGCGAACTGAAACTGTTCCAGCGTATCTCTGCGGTATTTGATAACAGCCTGATCGATCGGTTGCAAGGGCTGGGCGATCCCTCACCCGTTCCGATTTTCGTGCTAGGGATGCCGCGTTCTGGCAGTACTCTGATCGAGCAGATACTTGCCAGCCATCCGCAAATCCATGCCGCCGGCGAACTGACAATTCTTGAGAAGATGGAGGCGAACCGGGAGTTCAATAGCGGGGATCCGCCGCTTCCATATCCAGAAAGTGTGCCGGTGTTGGACGGCGCCAGCTTGCGCGGGCTTGGCCGGTCCTATCTTTCCCGTCTGCCAAATGTGGCGAACGGCGACGTCCGGATTGTCAACAAATTACCGGGCAATTTCCTTCGAGTCGGTCTGATCCGCCTGATTCTGCCCAACGCCAAAATCGTCCATGTCGGGCGCGACCCGCTCGATACTTGCCTGTCTTGCTTTTCTAAACTATTCACGTCCGGTCTGTATTTCAGCTACGATCTCGCGGAATTGGGCCGCTACTATCGCGCTTACATCGAACTGATGGCTCATTGGCGTTCCATTCTTTCGGCCGGCGCGATGTTTGAGGTTGTATATGAGGATGTGGTCAACGACCTGGAAGGTCAAGCTCGCCGGTTGATTGATTATTGCGGTCTGCCCTGGGACGATCGCTGCCTCAGCTTCCATAAAACCAGTCGGCGGGTCAAAACTGCCAGTTCTTTCCAGATTCACCAACCCCTGTTCCGCAGCTCGCTGCAACGCTGGCGCCATTACGAAGTCGGCTTAGGCCCGGTGCTTGATGAGCTCCGGGGCGTTTTGCCTGGTCTACAAAACTATTGAAGCGTCGCCGCGCTCTTAGCGGCAGGATTACCGGTGTGGTCTACTTACTTTGGCATGACCTCAGTGGAGGAGTACCAACTCGGCTTAACCAGTCAGCATTCCATGTTCTTTCAGTTTTAATAAATTGCCCAGGATTTGCCATGTAACACTTGAACAACAAGAAGCACTAATAATCCTAGAAGTACCAGTACCCTTGTAACTCATAGTAGAGCTGATGCTCTACCGGTGGAACGCATAGACTTGATATTATTCTTTTGGCCAGCCTGATTTTTTGGCTAACTATCTTTTGGCTAGCGGACTTTCCCCGCATACGGCTCGTTCGGAGGAGGAATTAGTGCAGTGGCATATCGTCACGGGTGAGTACCCGCCACAGTTAGGTGGTGTCAGTGACTATACTTACCAACTCTCTAAAGAACTTGCTAAACAGGGGGATCGTGTCCACATCTGGTCGCCCGCTCCCCACTCGGAGGTCATCCATAGCGAGACCGGTCAAATTCACGCTCTCCCCCATGGATTTGGCTGGAGCTGGCTGCGGGAGCTGAATCGCCGGCTCCAATCCTTCAATGGGCCGCGCAACATTTTGATCCAATATGTTCCGCACATGTACGGCTGGAAGAGCATGAACTTCGCGTTCTGCGCCTGGATTTGCATGCAGCGCAGGCACAATGTCTCCGTAATGTTCCATGAAGTGGCCTTTCCGATGGAGCGGGGACAACGACTCCGGCACCGCTTGCTTGCGATCGCCCACCGCGTAATGGCCGGGGCCATCCTGCGATCGGTTCGACACTCGTTCACCTCTACAGAACAGTATCTGCACTTGCTGCAAAACTTGGGGAACAGCAAGTCGGCGATCAGCCTGTTGCGGATCTGCAGCAATATTCCGTCTGAAAGTTACCAGTGGGATAGCATCCACCGCCAGCAGGACAATCCGGGCGCGCCCTTCACCATTGGCATTTTCTCCAACTTTGCAACGGAGATTCGTGAGGTTCTGACGCCTGTGATCGGATCTGTACTGGAAAATCCGAAAATCGCCGTGGCGTTACTGGGACCGGGAGAAGAGTTCCGGCAGTCACTCTTAAAGAAATATCCGCAAGCCGCAAATCGGATCCGATCGACCGGGCGGTTGCACGTCAGCGAGGTTGCCGAACGCATGCGGGGATGCAACGCTCTCTTGCAAATCTATCCAGACGGCGCATCAGCGGCTCGCGGTACGTTGATCGCCGCACTTGCGTCGGGAATACCAGTGATCACCACGGCCGGTCCTAACACCGACAAGCTGTTGTTGGAAAGCAACACGATGCTCTTCTCCGATCTGTCTCCGCAGTCGATCCGCGCATGCATGGAGAAGCTCAGTCAGAATCCTGCTATGGCGCGGGACTTTGGAATCCGGGCACAACGCTTGTATCAGGAATCCTTCCAGCCCTCCGTGATTGTTTCCAGGCTGCGTGAAGTGGCTTCCGATTTTGACACCGCTACGGAAGTGGTCACCTACCCCGCGGTAGCTTCGGCAAGCAAGCCGACGCCACAGTGTTCCGTTGGAAACAAATTAGCCAGCTGATCCTGCGCAGACGCTGACGCAAATAATCGTGTAGGTCCTCGCGGCAAAACACTAAACTGGTACTTGAGCAACGCGGCGGCGGAGTCCGGAGTGGTGGCCGTCTTGGCCGAGAAGCCCTCGGTTGCGCGTGACATCGCGAAGGTGCTGGGCGCAACAGCCCGGGGTGAAGGCTACTTACATGGCAATGGCTACGTGGTTACGTGGGCCATTGGGCATCTTGCATCACTCGCACAGCCCCATGAGATTCATCCCCAGTGGAAATTCTGGCGGCGAGACACTTTGCCGATGCTGCCGGAAGTTTGGCCGCTGGTTGTTTACGAAAAGACCAAAGATCAATTTGAGGTAGTGCGACGGATTCTCTCTTCGTCCCGCGTCGCGCGCGTGATCTGCGCGACGGATGCCGGGCGCGAAGGCGAGTTGATTTTCCGCTACATCTACGAGGCGGCTGGCTGTTCCAAGCCCATCGAACGGCTGTGGATCTCATCGCTTACTCCAGAGGCAATCGGCAAGGGCTTCGCCTCCATCAAGCCGGGCGCGGATTACGAGCCACTGGCGGATGCGGCGCGCGGGCGCAGCCGGGCGGACTGGCTGGTGGGCATGAATCTTTCCCGTGCCTACACGCTCACTTATGGCGACGAGCTGAGCGTGGGCCGCGTGCAGACGCCGACGCTTGCCATGGTGGTGGAGCGCGAACTGGCGGTGCGGCGATTCGTACCGGAAGATTATCTGGAAGTGACCGCGACCTTTCGCCCCTCGGCGCAGCCACAAGCCGAGGCGTATAAGGGAACCTGGGTGCGCGATGTGGAAGAAATTCAGAAATCCTCCCGCCTTCCAGCCGACGCGGTGGAAGCGGGTCAGATCGTGGCTCGCGCAAAAACCGGGACCGCCGCCATTGAATCGGTCAAGGCCGAGACGCAACGCATGGGGCCTCCGCTTTTGTACGACCTCACCGAATTGCAGCGGCATGCCAACCGCCTTTTTGGATTCAGCGCCCAGCACACGCTCGACACCGCTCAGGCACTCTATGAGCGGCATAAGCTGATCAGTTATCCGCGCACGGATAGCCGGCATCTCTCACGGGATGTGGCGGAAACACTGCCTCGGATCGTGCAAACGATAGCGGGTCCTTATAGGGAACATCTGGCCCCTGGCACTGGCGAGAAGCCGCTCGGCCGCAGGTATGTGGACGATTCCAAGGTCAGCGATCATCACGCCATTATCCCCACCGTCACATCGCCTGAACGAGCGAATCTGTCTCCTGATGAAGGCAAGATTTACGATCTGGTGTGCCGCCGATTGCTGACCTGCTGGCATGAGGACCATGTTTGGTCGGTGACCACTGTCATTACCGCCATCACGAATGGCGCGCTCATCGATCGCTACCACTCTTCCGGCAAAGCTATTCAACAGGCGGGTTGGAAAGTGCTGGACTTTCAGAGCGGCAAGAAGCCGGGCAGCCGCAAAGAGACATCGGAAGAGGAGCAGCAATCGCTGCCTGCCGGGCTCGCGCGCGGGCAGGCGCAAGACGTGCTAAATGCCGAAGCGGTTCGGAAAAAGACGCGGCCGCCGAAGCGATTCACCGAGGCTACGCTCCTGACTGCCATGGAGACGGCCGGAAAAACGCTCGATGAAAAAGAGCTTTCAGACGCCATGAGGGAATCCGGATTGGGCACTCCGGCCACGCGCGCTTCAATCATCGAAGTGCTGCTGAAGCGCGAATACATTGTGCGCAACGCGAAAAATCTGGAAGCCACCGACAAGGGCATCCACCTCATTGAAGTGGTGCACCCGGAAGTCAAAAGTCCCGCGATGACCGGACAGTGGGAAGCCTGCCTGAAGCGCATCGAACGTGGCGAGGCCCAGCTGGAACCGTTTCTGCATGGTATTGAAGACTATGTGCGCAGCGTCATCGGCAAGGTGGGGCGGATTCCGGAGACGCCGCCCGCAGAGATCGTACAGGTGACGCCAGTGGCGACGGAAGGCGAGTCGCTAAATGCGCTGCTGCATCGGGCCTTCGGCTTCACGGCCTTCCGAGCGAATCAGGAAGAAGTCTGCCGGACCGTCATTGCTGGGCGCGATGCATTGCTCGTGATGCCCACAGGCGCGGGAAAGTCGCTCTGCTACCAACTGCCCGGGTTGGCGCGCGGTGGGACCACACTAGTGATCAGTCCGCTGATCGCGCTGATGGAAGACCAGTTTCGAAAGTTGCGGGATCGTGGCTTCGCGGTGGAATGCATTCACTCCGGACGCGACCGCGCTGCTTCCCGCCAGGTTTGCATCGATTACCTGAACGGCAAGCTGCAGTTCCTCTTCATCGCGCCCGAACGCCTGCGGGTACGCGGTTTCCCGGAGATGCTGGCAAAGCGAAAACCGACGCTGATTGCGATCGATGAAGCGCACTGCATTTCGCAATGGGGGCACGATTTCCGGCCGGACTATCGGCTATTGGGGAGCTATCTTCCGACGCTGCGGCCGGCACCGGTGATTGCGCTCACGGCCACAGCAACGGCCGTCGTCCAGCGCGACATCTGCAATCAACTGGGTCTCGATCAACAGGCCAGCTTTATTCACGGGTTTCGGCGATCGAATATCGCCATTGAAGTGGTGGAAACCAGCCCGTCCCAGCGTCCCGGCCTGGCGCGCGAATTGTTATCCGATCCCGCTCGTCGTCCCGCCATCATCTATACGCCCAGCCGCAAACAGGCGGAAAGCGTAGCCGCCCTGCTGGCATACGACTTCCCTTCCCGTGCATATCACGCAGGTCTCGATGCCGACCGGCGCGCGCGCGTGCAGGAAGAATTTCTCAACGGCAAGCTGGAAGTGATCGTCGCGACCATCGCTTTCGGCATGGGGATCGATAAGGCGAATATCCGGTCCGTGATCCATACTGCGTTGCCCGGGAGCATCGAAGCCTACTATCAGGAAATTGGCCGCGCGGGTCGCGATGGCGAGCCCAGCCGCGCCATTCTGATGCATTCCTATGCGGACCGGCATACGCACGATTTCTTTTTTGAGCGCGATTATCCGGACGTGAAATTCCTGGACCAGATTTTTGCGCGTCTTCGCGCGGAGGCGCAGCCTCGGGACTTGATTGAAAGACACAGCCGGGTTCCGTCCGAAATCTTCGAGAAGGCGCTGGAGAAGCTTTGGACACACAGCGGCGCGATCATCGATGCGGACGACAATCTGAGCCGCGGCACGGATGATTGGCGCGATTCCTACCTCGCGCAAGGCGTCCAGAAGCAATCGCAGATTGAAGCCACCATCCGCTATGCGCAGAGTAGCCAGTGCCGCATGTCGAGCCTGGTGCGGCATTTCGGCGACACCGCCGACAGCCAGCAGCCCTGCGGCATTTGCGATTTCTGCGCTCCGGATAATGCGGTGGCTCAGCGCTTCCGTAATGCCACGGAGCAGGAGCAGAACGTGGCGCGCGCTGTGATCCATGCGCTGCGCATGAATCGCAAATCGGTGGGAAAACTGCACACCGAGCTGTGTGGAAGAAACGGCATGGATCGCGACTGGTTCGAGGAATTGCTGGGGGCCATGGCGCGCTCGGGCCTGGTCCGCCTGGAGGATTCGGTCTTCGAAAAGGACGGGAAACAGATTCCATTTCGTTATGCGAGTTTAACGAGCGATACGGAGCGTGCCGATGACGACGCACCGCTCCAACTGAACATTCGGGACACCGCCACTCAGCTGCCAACAAAGAAGATTCGGAAGAAGAGTTCCGCCGCTAAGCTAAAGCAGCGGCCGGGCTCGACCATCGCCGCGGCGAATCTGAAGGCGTGGCGCCGCGCCTTGGCGACGAAGCAGGGCGTGCCGGCATTCCGCATCATGTCAGACAAAGTGCTGCTGGCGATCGCCGAAAGAGAGCCGAAGACAGCGGCGGAGTTATTGGCGATTCCCGGCATCGGAATCAAGCTGGTGGAGAAATACGCGTCCCAGATTTACCGGATATTGGACGTTTAATCCTCTTCTGGTAGACTTGCCAGTAAGCCCCCGTTAGGCATTAACCCCTGCCGCTTCCGAAATTCCTAGTCGTTTTTTTCAAGGATCTTATGCCACAAAGCACCTATAATGCGGCGCTATCGGGGAATCCTCAGTCTGCGACATCGCAGCAGTATCCGAACGGTAACCCGGATGCCTCACGGCTCCAACATCGCCGCCAAGAACCGCGATCCGCGCATCCAGGCGGTTCAGTACAACGAGGATACTTATATCCTTCGCCAGAATGTGTGCGTTCACTGGGAAGCGCCGTTTACTTATCTCCTGTTCGGCAATAAGGGAGCGCTTCTGATAGACACCGGCGCAACGGCCGAAGCAGCGTACTATCCTTTGCGCGCTACCGTCGACGCCATCATTGCGCGTTGGGCGCAGATGCGGCGGAAACAGAACGTCCCACTCACCGTTGCGCTCACTTCGGGAGAAGACATCGCGCAGAACCAGGGGCTGGCCCAATTCAAAGGACGCCCGGGCACTACACTGGCGCCGCAGTGGCCATCCGGCACGGCACGCATCGACTTGGGCGATCGCATCATCGACGTTATTCCCGCTCACGGCGCGCACAAAGACGGCATCGTTTTCTACGATCCGTATAACGATTTCCTCTACACCGGCGACCTGCTCTTCCCCGGCAAGATCAACATCAGCAACGATCGCGACTATGTGGCCACGCTCCAGCGCCTGAAGCAATGGAAGGAAACGCATCCGGTGAAGTGGATCATGGGCGGCCACATCGAAATGCAATTTGTTCCAGGCAAGGTTTATCCGCGCTTCGCCACTTACAAACCGTATGAGCGGGTGCTTCAAATGGAGCCGGATCTGATCGATGGCGCGCTGGCGTCGGCCCAGCAGGTGCTTGGTAAAGAGATCGCGCTCGTGCGTCCTGATTTTATCCTGCTCAACCGCGTGAGTCCCGATCAGAAGACGCCCGTTTTCCCCGAGGGCGTACCGAACATCAGCGCCCCTTTTAACGACGAAGGAGAATCTCGCAAATGGATCGAAGAACGTTTGTCACTGTACCACTTGCCTCAACGGTTTTGTCCGCGCTTCAGACCCGCGCCGTTGCCGCGCCTACGCGCGTCGATTTCAGCACCAATGTCCCGGCATCGGGTTCGTTTCCCGCCAAGTGGATCTGCGGATCGCCATCCTGCATGAATAATCAGGATCCGCCCGTTCAGGTTCATTGGTACAACGAGCATACAGTCTTCCTGCGGCAGAACAAGGCGTATAGCTACGAAGCGCCGTTCATGCACTTGTATTTTGGCAACGAGCGGATTCTGATGCTGGATCAAGGCTTCACACAGCTCCGCAGCGATTGGCCGCTGCGCGATGTGGTGGACGACTGTATCAATAAATGGTGCAATCGCCATGGCCGCAAGGCGGAAGACATGGAATTGCTGCTGGCCTTCAGCCATCTCCATTCGGACCACTTTGCGGCGATCAACCAATTTGTCGATCGCGCGAACACGCGCGCCATGGGGCTAACGCATGAGGAAATGGTCGGCTTCTGGGGAATGACTAATTTTCCCCAGGAACAGGTGACTCTCGATCTGGGCGGCCGCAATATCTTGATCTGGGGCAATCCAGGCCATGTTATTTCGGAGTTCGCTTACTACGACACGTGTACGCAAATACTATACACCGGCGATATGTTCTATCGCGGCCGCTGCTACATCAGCTTCTGGGATATTTGGTTTGACAGCATGAAACGAGTGATCGCCTTTGTCGACACCCATCCGGTAACACACATTGTCGGATGCCACGTCGAGATCAGCGCCAAGGGCGAGGATTATGCCTATGGCATGACTTACCAGCCCGACGAAGCTCCGCTGCAATTGACCGTCGCCGAACTTCGCCAAGCCTACGAAGTGGCCAAGACGATTACCAAGCCCGGCATCTATTTCACTGGATCGGTATTTCTCTGCAACCAAACGCGTGGTACGACGACGATCGACAAGAATCCCTACGCGTATTGATAGGGACTAGCGGGCAGCGGCGAGCATTTCCGAGGTGGCGTCGGCAACGCGGCTGAACTGGTCAGGCCCGATATCTGCGATGTTCGCGACCACAGACCGGTTCACGGTGACGAGGAATGTATTGGCGACGGCCGGGTTCAGGTTGTAAACACGCACGGCGGCGTCCTTCGGTCCCTTTCTGAAGTACGTCAAAGGAATTTCGAGATGAGCTGAGCGGTTCAGATCCTCGAGCCACTGCTTGGAGCTTTCGCCGGCGATGATCATCGCAACCGCTTTGAAGCCTCGGGATTTGTTTTTCAAATAGAGATCATTGAGTTGAATAATCTCTTTCGCGGTGGTCTCGGAAGTGTCGCGAAAAAACGCGAGGACGTCCGGGGCTTTATCGTAATCGCAGACGTAGCAGACGAGTTGTCCTTTATATTGCCCGGTCACATCGGAGACGGGAATCGACATCGTGGTGGCGCCGACCGCGGGACCGGAAACAACATCGGCCGCCGGCGCGAGCGCAGCGAGAAGAAGCGGGAGGAACAGGAGTTGGCTTTTCATCCCTTGGATCNNCGTTTTGTATTTCAGCTCAAGCCACTTAAACCAACCGTCTTTGAGAACCTTCACTTTGCGGTAACCGAGAAGACTGAGCTGGCGTGCCACTTCCTTGGAGTCGTCGTCATCCTTGCAGGCGCAATAGAGGACGAGAGTTTTTTCACGTGACAGTTCCGCGGGCGCGGCAATGTTCTTGGAGTAGGGCAGGTTCACGGCGCCGGGAATGTGCTCTTCTTCCCAGATGGGAGGCGCTGCCGTGTCGACAATCACGATGTCCTTCGCATGTTCATCGATATCCTTTTTCAAATCCTGCGGAGACATGAAATCGGGGACATAGACGTAACCCTCGACGCATTCACCGTCGACGAAAGTTCCCTTGCAGTCCTGGGCAAAGGTGGATGCCGGCGCGAGGAGACCGAGCAGGACCACTGGGGCGAGCAATGCGTAGGATGAATTCAGCCTCATGGCGCCTCCACTACTATAGTAACGCTGCAATTTCGCGCTCCACTTGCTCCTTGGCTGTGAGACCGTCGTGTCTCGCGCAGATCCTGCCATCGCGCGCGATAACGAAAGAGGTTGGGAGCGGGAGTTCTCCAAACGCCGGTTTGAGGTCGTCTTCGCGACCGACGCCGAGCAGAATCGGATAGTTCATTTTAATTTGCGCGGCGTAGCGTTTCACATCCAAGATGTCGTCAGTATCGTCCATCGAGACGCCGATCACTACCAGGCCTCGCGATTTGTAAGTGTTATACAGCTCGATGAACCCGGGAATTTCCTTGCGGCAAGGCGGGCACCACGTCGCCCAGAAGTCCAGCAGGATGACTTTGCCTTTGTAGTCGGACAGGTTGACGGATTTGCCTTGGATGTCTTTGAACGTGAAGTTGAGATTCGCGGGTTTCGCGCTGCAGACGCTCTCGGCGGCCTGCAAGGCGATCCCGCACAACAGGACCAAGGCGATCGAGATTGGCTTTGTTATTTCCAATCGTCGACCTTCACGCTTTTCCGGTAAGAACACTCATTCACGCTCCACCGGATGTTGCCGCTTCCGCCGACTACGACCACGTCGACGTTATTGAGATACGGGATGGGTGCGTCCCCGGGAAGTTTCAACCACGAGGCGTAGGGTTCCTGTCCGGCGCGGGCCGGTCCCAATTTATAGTTGATGACCTCCTGATCGAGCCAATAATGGTTCTTGGGAATGGTCACGTTCTCCTTCACCCACTTGATNNGGCGTCACCGAGGGGTCGATCAGCAGCAGCTTGCCGCCGCGCTGGGGAGAGCCGAGGCCGCCGATAAAGCGCTGCAGCGTGTATTGCCAATCCTCGTCCTGCAGCACCATCATGGTGTTCTGACTCTGGCAACCGTCGAACGTGCTGACCACGCTATCGTCCTTTTGGAAACCCTTCTGGACGCTCAGCGGATTCCAACCTGCGGGCAGGCCAGCGACGTTTTCCGCGAATACGGCCGGGATGTCCGACATGGGATTGCCTTGCACGCCCTCGTAGGTGTGGCCCGGCACCGATCCGCCGGTGGCGTTCATCGACAATAAGCTCCAAGCGCGACCGATGAGTGCACCCGCGTTGTTGTAGAGTCCAAGTGCGCCGGTGCTGGAGTTCAGGTCGAGCTCAGTCACGATCTTGCCGTTGACAACCGCCATCGCCGCCATCGACGACGTGGAACTGGAGTGCGCGTCGGTCTGCGAGGCAGCCAAGGCGAGAATTGCGGGGAACATTTCGGGTTTGGCGCCCGCCATGACGGCATTAATAGCGACCGTTTCCACGGTGTATTGCCACGCCTCCCGTTCTCCTGTCACCCGCATCTTCCCGACGATTTCATCCGGCTTGTGATGAGTGGCCTTGAGCATCGCCGCGACCCGCTCTTCGGTGGGCATGACGATGGGAAGCTGGTCCGTCCAGAAACGCTCGTCAAAATACTTTTGGATATTGTCGGATGTGTCGGGTCCGATAAATCGTTTCTTCTCGCGCTGGACCAGGCCCGTCTTTTTCTCTTCGTCATTCAGCGGCTGAGTCAGGTATCCTGCGATCTCCTGCATGAAAGGCCGCTTAGTGACGGGATCGTCACCCGCAATATACGCATCGAGCTCTTTCCGCGTCTTTCCTCCGACGGGCGTATGGGTGAAGGCGAGCCGAAGAGCCGGCATTCCTTCTTCATAAGCCTTGTCGTGGACTAGATCGACCAGGGCATCGATGATGACGCCTACCGCGGGGATTCCATAATGCGCTTCAACTTCTGCTACATGGCCGACGACCGCCGGCGCGCAGGTGCTTCAATGGCCTATGGCCATGACCATCAGGCCGTTGACGGATTTGATTTCCTTCCACAGGTCCGGGTCATCGGCGGCATACGAGCCCTTCTTCTCCCGGAATTCGGTTTTGACGTCGGGCATATTGACGGCCATCCACGCCTGCATCTGCTGCAGAAACTTGTCGCCGCCATCGAAGGTCTCGTCCACCAGGTATACGGTCTTACCCGAAAGGCTCGCGGGGCGCGGCGCCATGGCCCGGCGCTGAATGGGTGGGGGGTTGCCGGTTGGATTCAGAACCGTATATAAAGGTTGATCGGCGGAAGCAACCGTCCCAACGCAGGCGATTGCGATCCCGAAAAGACCAAATCTTGTTAGCCTCATGGCCGTTCTCCAGTCATCTGAATTCTATAGTGCGGCTCGAAGGGATGCAACCGCGCTCGAATTGGCCGATTGGTGCCGAAGATCCTTTTATTTCCGTTCTTGTGTCAGATGGGTCGCTTGCTTTTCCGTCTGACGAATGCAAACAGAGCCACCAGACCAATCGCCGCCAGACTCTCTCCAGCCGGTTCTGGCGTGATCGCGGCCTCGCTAATCGTCAGTGTCATCGTCCCGGTGTCGTTCGAGAGATACTCAAAGCCGGCAGCCGTGTCGAACGGGCCAATGAAGCTTACGGTTGAACTTCCCAGCGTCGTAGGAGGACCCAACCCGCCGGTATACACCTCGAATGCCCCTTGGCTGTCCCCGGGGCCACCAACTCCGACGCTACAGGTAAATGGCGGCGGCCCGCCCAAGGTGGCGAAGGGAGTGCCGAACTCAAAGCATCCTTCGGGTGAAACGGAACCTGCCGTCATTGTCCAAGTGTTCGTCCCGTCAGTCACCACGAATGCAGTGAAATCCGGGAGGGGACCCGACGGCACGAATCCAGGCTCAACCAGCGAGAAGGAAAAGCTTTCGATCGGGCCGCTGGTCGCGACGTAATCGAACGAGTACTCAATCGAGTCGGCGGCGCATAGAGCCGCAAGACCGCAGACCAGAATGCAAACCCTGAAAAGATGCACCGCCAATCGTAACAACAGGTTTACGGATCTTCAAGACGGCTAGGCCGTAAATGTACTGGTACAACGTCCAAATAGTTCTCTTTATCTTGATCTCCTTCCACGGATCCTTTACTTTCGTGGGTCGAAGCGTATTTCCACCTCGGTCTCTACACTGGCGGGGTGGCCGCCCTTGACGGTGGGTTGATAACGGAATTGCGACCATGGCACGGTCTCGCAGAGTTGCGAGCCGCTGTCGAGTTCGGCAATCTTGCCATCCTCGTCGATGACGACTTTGCAGCGAACCGTTCCGCCCGATGGTTCCCAAAGGGGCGCGGTGAGTACGGTGGGACCCGCGGTCAGGAGACTGCGTTGTTTATCCGCCGGAACGGTGACTTTGGGTGTTTCCTTGTCGTCGGCCCCAGCATCATTCTTCTGTTTCGCGGAATCGGGCTGGATGGCTGCTACCAGGAATACGGGTCTGGCGGGAAAACGTTTTACCTTGGCGCACAAACTGGTGGAGTATGAATCCACCACATCAAAGGCGAGCGCGGGCCAGGCCATTCTCACGACACTGTCGCAGCTTGATCCAAGCGGATAACCGTTCTTGCCCTGATTGGGATCGCCAATTGCATCGATGGCCTTTTGCGCATAGACGCCGTCGGCACTGTACTCCTTCCCGGGGTCAACCTGAACGGCCTTGTTGAAGAAGAGGCGGTAACGATTCAGGCCATCGACAAGGTAGACGGAAGGTCCGCCCCCGTTCATCGAGGCATCCAATTGCGTGGTTTCGTTGAGAAGAACCTGGGCCTTTCCCTGGATCTTGTCGGGCGGGGCGGCTGCTTGCTTGGGCGGGGCGCTAGAACAGCCAGCCAATCCGGCAAGAGCAAGTACGAGGAAACAGAGAAAGTAGCTATTGCGGGTGATCATTCGTGCCTTCGCTTTCGAGATATTTGTAAGAATCCGACGTTATCACAGGGCGTCGGCGGTGACAATCGACGGCGAGTTTACTGGTTGGAAACGGGGGTGGGCGGCGTAATGGGTGGGGTTTAGACGCATCAGGTGTTTTGCGTGGCGCTCGATTTGCCATCATCAGAAGGTTCCCAGGGAAGTCCTTTGTGCTGATGGCGCAGGAAGAGTTCGGCCGCTTCGGTGAGTTGGCGGCGTTCCAGGCGGCGGCGCTCTTCTTGGATATCGCGGAGTTGATCGATGGCTTTTTGGAACTGGCGGGAGAGGCGCGAGCCGTGCAGGCCAAGCCTGGCCAGCATCGGGATTAGAGTTTGGGGGTTGGGGTCTTGGGAGAACAGCTCGGCTTCGAGGAATGGGATGCGGTTGAGGCGCCAGGCGGTGTTGGCGATTTCGTGGACCAGTTGAGTTTCGGTGACGGTGGCGGGAGCGTACTCATCGACGAATTGCTGGATGTGGAGTTGGTAGGCTTCGGGGTCCTCGGTGGGCAGGACTGCGGTGCGGGCGGTAAGACCATGGCGCAAGGCGTTGCGCGAGGAACGTTGCTTGCCTGGTTCGGTGCGAGGACCGGTGGAGTGTTGGGAGTTGGCTCGGTTGGTGGCGGCGCGCTGCACCCTTTGCGCTTCTGGGGAATTCGCCCGCAACGAAGGCGCGGGTGGGCTCATTTTTTCGCTTGCAGGTGCGCCCGCGCCTCTGCGGGCTAGCCAGCGTTGCACGGGATCGGTTGTTGTTGGCGTTGCTGGAGCTTGGGCTGCTGTTGCCATTTGTGTGCCTCGGCCACTGGGATAGCACGGGCGGGGATGGATTTGATGGGTGCGGCAAGATAGCTTATTGAAGGGGATGGAGAACGAGCGGGCGGGAGATCGTGATTGTGTGGGCGGCCTCGGGCCTTATTTGCCGAGCGGCCGATCATCCTGAGTGGCGGAGGGGTCTGTTTTTCGCAGAATGGGCTTAAGGAAAGGTTGGAGGGCGAGTATTATGGATTGGCGGTTTTGGCGTTGGGTTCGGCGAAAAGCAAGCCATGCTAATGCTGAAGGAATGCCCGCGTCAGTGATCCGGGCGGACAAGCGCTCAGCGCGTTTCTCCATCGCCGAAACCTGTTTTGGGATTCTCGTTGTGGCTGGCGTGCTGTATGAGGATTGGGATAACTTGCCCATGGTCGTTCACCCTAACTCGGCCGCCGGGAGGATGGCGATAGGCGGAATTATCGTGGCGTTCGGTATAGTCGCCGAAATCTGGTCCAGTTCTCGTTCATCAAAAGCTGAGCACGAGGTGCGCGATTTGTATGCGACGAGAGTTGCAGAACTGAACCTGAAAGCCGAACAGGAACGCCTTGCGCGCGTCAAGATAGAGGAACGTATTCTAGAACTCTCTTCGCCACGAAGGCTGTCTAATGACCAATTGCTTGCGCTCGCAACCACGCTTGTTCCACTCGCCGGAACGCGTGGACATCTTTATCTTCGACGGCCATCTTCCTGAGACAAGCCTGTTTGCAAACCAATTACATGAGATGTTCACATTGGCGAAATGGAACTCAAAACGCTGGCACTGTACTGGAGATTTCAGAATCTTTGGGGCCAGTCTTTCTATGGCTCTGAGCAAGGACCAATTTGTCCGAGAAGGGAGCATTCCACCCATCCAGTGGGCGATGGTGTCGCTCTGCGGGGACTTGTTCCAGATGAAGATCGAATGCACTTCATTGGCTACTGGCTTTGATCCGGCGACGATATTTTCGGCGTGGGAGATGAAGGAATACGCATCGTGGGATTTAGCCGACGTAGCACCGCTCAGAGTGCAGGTGGGGGCAAAGCAATATATACCGCTGCACAACCAATTTGGGTGATTTTTACGGATCAAACTGCACCAGTACCGAAAGGTTTGGGGGACTGCGTGAATATCGACCAAACTTCCCAGAACCGGACTTGGGGCCCTTCTCCGGCGTGAAGTAAGCTCACTGTTCGCGATGGACCATCAACTCAGTTCGGAAGAACCTCACGTAGATGCAGTGGATAACCGCTCGCGCACGTCGCTTGGAGCGGCGGGTCACTGGATACATCTGCTCGGGGTCGCGGCACCGCTTGTAATCGGCGAAGTCATCAAAGACCCCGATGCAAGATGGCGAAGCATTACGGCTGGCCTCGGTGGGCGGTGCTATCGCCTCAGAGGCCGTGTGGACGCACCGGCTCATTAAGGAACGAGAAAAGGACGAGCAAGCTCGCGCGGCATTGACGAGAATGTAGTCCGGACGTCACAATTAGAAGCGGCCAAGTGCTCGTACTTTACGCTCCTATCCGCCGCTTAGCCCTCGCATGCGCTCATCTTTATTCGCAAATCGCCAAAAGTGGAGAAATGATTCGGCGACAATGGAGTCCCCAACGTCGGCACTTCCGTGTGGTGCCGCACACTTCTCTTCTGCATTGCTCGCTGCCTCCCCTTTATTCGGTGTCTAAATCCTATGTTTAAGAAGCGGTCTCTCGATCCCTCCCCTGGTTACTGCAATGCCAACGCCGGCTGGTTTGAGCACTGGCCCGTATCCTGCGCATTTCCAGGGTTTTATTAATGACCCCAATTCCGTGCTCCGGGAAGCGATAGAACACCAAGATATCCTTGGTCATATCGAAATCCATCTGACCACCGATACTTTGTCTGCAGATGGCAAGCCTACCGAAGGCATCGGCAGCCTGTACGAGAGCGTGAGCAACATTCCGTTCCTGGGGGTCGCCACCCGAACGCCTCCGCCTGCCCCCGGTACGTCACCCGCTCCCTCAGCTTTTCAAGCGGCCCCCATCCCCAATGCCTTTGTCTATTCGGCAAGTGCAACCTTCTGGATCGAATGGGTGCGCAACCCGGGTCCGCCGCCGATACCGCTGCATCACGGGCCGGGGGACCCATGCCCGCCGGTCAGCGAGCTCGAGCCGTATTGGGAGCATTCGACATATTTGCAGCTGCAGTACTCACAGCTCGTGATCCTGATTTTCAACGGCGTGCTCTGGCCACATGTGACGGTGGCGACGATGACGCTTAGCGCTGGATAGCAAATAAGGAGAAATGGGGGTTCGGGGCTGCCGCCGCGCGGAGACGTCGTCAGGGTTGGCCGCTCGACCACAACGTTAGCGGCGTGCAAGCGTCGCGGCGTGCACTAAGCATCCATACGATNNGAAGCGAGGCGCGTGGAGGGCGCGGGCATTCCAGAGGCGCAGACGTTTCTCTGCGATCACGCACTCTTGACCTTGACGGTAGCCGCGCGGACGTGCTGTAACGCCGAGACTCCCGAGATACGGCGTTCGAGGAACTTGGCGGGATTGGAACAGAGGAGTCGGCTTGTGCCAGCCGATTCGGTCTGGATCACGGGCTACTTGGAAATGAACGCACGATTCCGTCCGAGCGCACTCGCTCCTGCCGTTAGATATAGTATGTTGCCAGGATCTCGGATATGACACGTCGGCAACTTGTGAAAAACGCGAGCCTGGGTGCCGTGGCGATGGCCTGCGCGAGTGGCCAGGATGCGCGCGCGGCGCCGTTGGTGAAGGCGCTTGTCTTCGACACTTTCGGCACCGTGGTGGATTGGCGCGGATCGATTATCGAGGAAGGCAACGCTTGGGAGAAGACCAGAGGCATCAACGTCGATTGGGGTCGCTTTGCCGATCGATGGAGGGCCGGCTATGCGCCTTCCATGGAGAAGGTGCGCAAAGGGGAGATGCCCTGGACCAATCTGGATCACTTGCATCGCGCATTGCTCGAAGACCTGCTCACGGAGTTTCACATCGACGGGCTGTCAGAAGCGGAAAAAGACCATTGGAATCTGGCGTGGCATCGCCTGACGCCGTGGCCTGATTCGGTCGCGGGTCTGACGCGCCTTAAGAAGAAGTACACGATTGCGCCTCTGTCGAACGGAAACGTCGCGCTTCTCTCCGACATGGCCAAGCACGCTGGTCTTCCGTGGGATCTCATCCTTTCGGCCGAATTAGCCAAGCATTACAAGCCCGATCGCGAGGCGTACCTCACGGCCGTCAGCCTCTTAGAACTGAAGCCCGAAGAAGTGATGATGTGTGCGGCGCACTCCGGCGATCTGATGGCGGCGCGCAGTTTCGGTCTGCGGACTGGATTCATCCACCGTCCCAAGGAATACGGACCGACGCGCAAGGCGGACGATGCCCGGCCGGGGGATTTCGATGTGGTGTCCAGCGACATTATGGATTTGGCATCGCAACTCGGAGCTTAGTATAAAATGGTACGCGCGCCTGGGAATTAATGGCTAAACGAATAGTTACAAGTACGGCTGCGGCTGCGATCATCGGAATCTTCTCCATTGCCGGCCTTCTCTTCGCACAGAAAAACCAGTCCCCGTGGGATGATTATCGCGTCGAGGGCGACCTGACGACGATTCACGTTCAGGGCAACGTGTACATGATCCACGGACTGGGCGGGAACGTCGCGGTCCAGATCGGCGACACCGGTGTTCTGTTGGTGAATACTGGATTGGAGCAAGACTCCGCCAAGCTAATCGCCGCTGTTCGTAAGCTGTCGGATAAGCCCCTGCAATACATCATCAACACCTGTGCGCATCCCGACCAGACGGGTGGGAACGAAGCCTTGCGCAACATCGGCGTGACTATTACAGGCGCAAACGTCACCGGGGACATCGCCGATGCCGGGCAGGGAGCGCAGATCATTGCGCACGAAAATGTTTTGAACCGCTTGAGCGCTCCCACCGGCCAAAAGGCAGCGGCGCCGACCGGGGCGTGGCCCACCGACACCTATGTATCCGGTCAGAAGGAAGTCTTCTTTAACGAGGAACCGGTGGAGGTTCGTTGGCAGCCCGCGGCACATACCGATGGCGATAGTTTGGTGATCTTTCGCCGCTCCGACGTGGTAGCGACCGGCGATGTCTTCAGTACGGATAGTTATCCTTTTATCGACGTGGAACGCGGCGGCGGTGTTCAGGGGGAGATCGACGCGCTGAACAACATCATCGATATCGCCATTCCCAAGCACGAAGAAGAGGGCGGTACGTACATCATCCCGGGGCATGGCCGCATCTGTGACGAGTTCGACGTCGTGGAATACCGCGATATGGTGACCATCGTACGCGATCGCGTTAAGAATGCGATCAAGAAAGGCATGACGCTCGATCAGGTGAAGGCCGGCAAGCCGAGCCGGGATTACGATACGCAATATAAAGGCTCGCCGGACGTGTTCGTCGAGGCGATTTATAAAAGTCTTAGTGCGAGGAAGCCGTGATGAGATACCTGCTGGCTTTGGTCGCGATAGCGACTGCATATGCCCAGCTTGGGCCGGCGCCCGCTAAGCCGAAGCCGGCGCGCAACGCCAAGGAAGGCGCTCCGGTGGATTTCACGGGCTACTGGGTGTCCGTCGTCACCGAAGACTGGCGCTGGCGGATGGTCACCCCGGCGGTGGGCGATTTCGCGGGCATCCCGTTGAGTGCCGAAGGCCGCAAAGTGGGCAACGCCTGGGATCCGGCCAAGGACGAAG
>PKZC01000342.1 GCA_003132905.1 Bryobacterales bacterium
GCCGAGCATGGCGATGATGTCCTTGAGATTTTCGTACTGAGCGAGCGTCCGCCTGATTTCCTGCGCCAGAAGATAATGTCGTTCGCCGACGATGCCGGCCGTGGCCATTTTGGAACTGGATTGCAGCAGATCGATAGCCGGGAAAAGTCCTTCACTCGCCCGTTTGCGCGAGAGCACGATAGAGGCGGAGAGGTGCGAAAACGTGTGTACAGCCGAGGGATCGGTCAAATCGTCCGCCGGCACATACACTGCCTGAATGGAGGTGATGGCGCCGGTGTCGGTGTTGGCGATGCGTTCCTCCAATTGCGACAACTCGGTACCCATCGTGGGCTGGTAGCCCAGTCGCGACGGCATTTGGCCCATTAACCCGGACACCTCCATGCCGGCCTGGATGAACCGGAAGATGTTATCGATCAGCAGCAATACGTCGCGATGTTCGTCGTCCCGGAAATACTCTGCCATCGTCAGCGCCGCGAGGCCCACGCGGAACCGGGCACCCGGCGGCTCGTTCATCTGCCCGTACACCATCACCATGTTCGGCAATACGCCTGCGTCCTTCATGCCACGATGCAGTTCCTCCCCTTCACGGCATCGTTCACCGATCCCGCAAAAGATGCTGATGCCCTTCTGGTGCNNGCTTTGCCGCCACGCTCGATCGGCACCAGCACATCGATGACCTTGATCCCCGTCTCGAAGATCTCGGATTTGGTGGAACGCCTTTCTAACGCCGGCGGGGCGCGATGAACTGTGCGCCATTGGACATCTGTCGGCGGGGCTTCACGGTCGATGGCGTTTCCGAAGACGTCGAACATTCGCGAGAGAATTGCCTTGCCGACCGGCGCCTTCAATTGCCCGCCGGTGTTTTCGACCGCGCTGCCGCGGACGAGGCCCTGGGTATCGGTCAGCGCAATTCCACGCACGCGATGCGCGTCGAGTTGAGCTAAGACCTCAATGGCGATTTCCCCGTCCTTGGCGTGGAGCAACGAGTAAATGGGCGGCAAATGGGCATCGAACCGTATATCCACGACACTGCCGCGCACCGAGATCACGGCGCCGAGGTTCGAAGGTGTGGGTTTGTTTTTCATGTTTGCGTTACACTTTTGCCTCGGGCGCGTCGGCGACTCCTCCCGGCGGCAGAAATTCTGGCAAGTCAAGGCGCGCCACGCCAATCCGGTTGTCGGCCATCCCGTAATATATGTCGAAACGATCCGGCGTGCCGAGATCGTCGCGCCGATCGATGCCGGTAGGAAACACCACGTTCGCTACGGTCCCGTCGCGTTCCTGAGGCAGCGAAGGCGTCAGCACCGGATCCGCTGAACGATAGCGGACAATCTGCGGATGCTCCTTCGAAAGCACCATCACACCGGCGGAGTAACAAAGCGGGTGAGTACTTTTGCACGCCTGCCCTATTTCGCTCACTCCGTGATAAACGATCAGCCAGCCGTGCCGGGTCAGGACGGGCGGAGTTCCCGCGCCAATTTTCAGCCGCTCCCAGGGCGACACCGGCGTTGCCAGCCGGTGATGGGAGGTGAACTTGCCGAAACAATACGGCTCACGGCCATCGAGCGCCATCGGACAGTAGGAAATCCAGATACTTTCCCGATCGAGATCCACCTCGCGGACTACGGGGCAGCAGGCGGTTTCCTCCGGACGAGTGCCGGGGAAGAGCGGCCGGTGGAGGAGGGCCATTTCCGGATGCCCGGATGGATTAGGAATGGCGACCGGGAACAGACTGGAGTCTTTGTCGTCCACGTCGTCGAATTCAATCCCCTGATACGGGCCGAAGGTTGCAAGCCCCAGACGCTGCCAGTGGAAGAGATCCTCCGATAGTGCGAGGGCGATTCGTGGGCCTCGGGCTGAAAATCCCGCGTAAGTCATCAGGTAGCGCTTGAGCGGCTCCACAAACGTGACCCGAGGATCCTCGCAGCCACCGCCGCCATTGGGCCGCAACTCATAGTCGGCTTCCGGCTCCAGCGCGGTACCAAGCCGCTCGACGCCCATCGGATCGCCGGCTGCGTTGAACCGCACTCGTGCAATGCCGATGCGCGAGTAGTTCCCCTTCGCAACCAGCCGCGGGAACAGGTAGAGTTCACCATCGGGTCCGCGAACGGCTGCGGGATTCAAGACGCCTTCGATCTCGTTAGGATTACCCGGCTCCGGCTCCATGATCATTCCCAGGCGCCGCAGTTTAAATCCACTCATACCGATTCCCTCACGGTCGCGGCTCTGTAAACGTACCGATTCCCTCATAACTTCAGGAGTTCCTGACCGTGATCGGATAAACAAGCGATGATCGCTTCGATAACTCGCTTAGTCTCATGAGGCCCACGAACGGGGCTAGAGACAACCCCTGCTTCTTCGGCCGGATAGTCGTTCCCTCCCGCGAACAGGGCATCGCCGATGAAAATCATTTCCTTCAATGAAATGCCAAGTACGTCTCTCAGTTTTCGGATTCCGTAGGCTTTGTCGATGCCAGGTTTGGTGACATCAATGGACGTCGCGCCGCCCAGGCGGACCGAAAACCCAGGAATCAAGGGATCGAGAATCGCCTTGATCTTCTTTCGCTTCGTGAAATCGGAGTCCCATTTCTCTTTTTCGTCCAAGGGGGCCTGCTGACCCAATGCTGAAAATGTGATCTGGCTTCCCCGGTCTTCAATTACTTCTCCCCATACTTTTTCGGCCTTAAAGCCCGCTTCCGCGACCGCCTTCTCGAGAGAGCTAATGATCTTCTCTTTTTCCTCAGGTGTGAAATCTTCCGAATAGATCTTTTCCCAAACTCCTTTGTATTGGAAGAACTTTGTTCCGCAGGTGGGGAGGATCGATAAATTCACTAGGCTCTGGTCATGGTGAAGATGGGAGAGCACCTGCTTTTCAAACTGCGGCCAGTCTCCTCCGGAGATCACCGCCACTTTGACAATGCCGAGAAGGTCATCCAGCAGTCGCGACATTTCGGCGTCCAGCAACGACTTACTTTCGGCCAGTGTTCCGTCCAGATCGAAGACAATCAGTTTCTTCATTCCGGTATCTCGATTTCCAGCACGTTCACTGGGCCGCGTGGCTGAAAAGTACAGGCGCCAAGCATTGCAGGCAGCAGAACTACGTCGCCTTTTCCGGTTCTATACGTCGCGCCGCTATGCTCGATCTGCCCCGCGCCCTCGATGCATACCAGCACGCTCGGCACTCCTGCGGCGCCGACCGCAAACGGCGATTCTCCGCACACACGCGACAACCAGAAGTGGTCGCAGCGGAAAAGTCTCTCGCGGCTCATGGGCGTCGTCGCCTCCACCCCGGGCGCCACCAGACCACCCGTACCCTCCGCAAAGTCGATGCAGGCAACCGCCCGATCCACTTGGAGTGGTCGCGGCTTACCTGTCTTCGGGTCGACATGGTTCCAATCAAACAAGCGAAACGTCACGTCGCTGTTTTGCTGAACCTCAAACACAACGATGTTGCCGCCCAGCGAGTGTACCATCCCAGCCGGGAGGAAAATGGCATCGCCAGGTTTCGGATTGAAGCATGCCAAGCGGTCCGCCACGGTTCCGTTTGTGAGCGCCCGCCGCAGATCGGGTTCAGTGGTGCCTGCCTTCAGGCCCGCATAGATGCGGCTTTTTGTTCCCGCTTCCAGCACGACCCACGCTTCTGTCTTCCCGGTCTCTTCCGTGGGCAGAAGATCCTTGTGTACATCCGAAGGATGCACCTGCACCGAGAGCATTTCACGTACGTCGAGGAACTTCAGCAGCAGTGGGAATCGGCGGAAACGCCCTGCGAGTTTCCCCATCACCTGTTCTGGGAACTGCTCTAGCAGTTGAGCGATGCTCTGCCCTTTGAAAGATCCATCGGCAATACGGCTCTGATGGTCAGCGCGGTCGCTGAGCACCCACGCTTCGCCGATTGGGCCGTCGCCTGGCAGCGGTGCCGTGAGCAGGTCGGCCAAACGCCTGCCACCCCAGAGCCGATACTGATAGATCGGTTCGAATCGCAGCGGATATAGCGGCGTTTGGCTCATGATCTGTCATCTGCTACTGGAGGTGAGGGAGAAACGCCAAGTCATCGCTAAGCACGTAGATCGTTATCGCCGCAAGCATAAAAAACAGGGCGACCCAGATACGCCAGTCATGATGCGCGCGTTTCCAGTAAGGACGCTGGTCATGATGGAGATGGTGATGAGCACTGCCTGGATCCGGCCCTTCGTTCCCGTGCTTACCGTAGTTACTCTCATTCATTGGTTCAATGCCTTCTTATCCTCGGTCTTTGCTATGCCGCAGGTTTCGTGACTTGCGGGACCCTTGTTGGCGCGCTCATTTCCTTATCAGTCACGGCGTTATATTCGCCACGGCGCGCAGCCCGGTTACACCTCGCTCGATGAGATAGAGCTTGCTGTGCCGCCAACACATTGGACTCCTTCCCTCGCCAAATCTCCAAGGCCGGTTGCTGGATGGCGCGGGCAAACGAAAACGCCAACGCCCCCCGATTTAAATCTGACGTTCATGGCATTCAAACGGGCCGAGGCTAGTTCACTGGGTTGGCCGCCCGACAAGAACGCAATCCCAGGAACGGCAGCAGGGACGGCTCGCAAGAGACACTTCACCGTGGCATCGGCCACCTCGTCCACCGATTCTTGCTTCGGGCACGTCAAACCCGGAAGCACGATGTTGGGCTTCAGGATCATACCCTCCAGCATCACCCGTTGCGTGTAAAGCTGGTTGAAAACCTTTCGCAGGACTTCCTCGGTTACCTCGCGGCACCGGTCGAGCGAATGCTCGCCGTCCATGAGCACTTCCGGCTCGACGACCGGGACCAATCCGGCTTCCTGGCACAATGCGGCATAGCGAGCCAGCGCCTGGGCGTTGGCCTGGATGCAACCTCTGCTGGGAATGCCATCGCCTACGGCAATCACCGCGCGCCATTTGGCAAAACGCGCGCCCATTTGAAAGTATTCAGCCAGGCGGTCGCGCAATCCGTCCAGCCCTTCGGTTATTTTCTCTCTGGGATGACCTGCCAGGTCCTTTGCACCGCTGTCAACTTTGATGCCGGGAACGATTCCCGCATCCATAATGACTTTGACAAAGGGAGTGCCATCTTTCTTCTGCTGGCGGATCGTCTCGTCGTANNGCAAATCGTTTGTTGCAGGTTGGATTACTTTCATCCATCGCCAGCAGGCCCTTGTCGCCGGCGACCATTTTCCTCGCGGTATTTGCAAGCTCTTGCGTATTCACTTGAGGTTGCTCCTTTCTCAGTTCCGGATTCCCCGCTACACTTCACCCAACCACTTCCGCGCCTCAGCGGCATCGGCGTGATCGAAGTATCGGATCGTCGCTTCCGTGAATGGCTTGAAGAACGTCGCCATGCCGTGCTGCCACTTCTTATCACCGACCATCGCGAGCCGTTCGATGTCGGCGAAGTGTTTTATGTCGAACTTGAAGTCTTCCCACATCGCGCCGACTTTCCCAGCCGTGGAAACCGATCATGTCGAACAGCACGCGCAGTTTTCCGTGCTGCCGGAGGAGTCGCTCGAACTCGGGCACAAAG
>PKZC01000355.1 GCA_003132905.1 Bryobacterales bacterium
TGATGGCGTTCTTCTTGACGATTCCGATGAGCAGCACAATGCCTATGAGCGCGATGACGCTAAAATCGCTGCCGGTGATGAACAGCGCCAGTAGCGCGCCAACGCCGGCCGATGGGAGCGAGGAGAGAATCGTAATGGGATGGATGTAGCTTTCGTACAGCACGCCCAGCACGATATAGACCGTGATCAGCGCGGCGAGAATCAAAACCGGCTCATTCGCCAGTGAAGCCTGAAAAGCTTCCGCGGTGCCTTGAAATGCGGCCTGAACGCTGGCCGGCATCCCCACTTCGTCTTTGGCCTTGTTCACTGCCGCCACAGCCTCTCCGAGCGACGCGTTGGGAGCAAGATTGAAGGAAAGCGTCACTACTGGAAACTGCCCTTGATGGCTGATCGCAATCGGCGCGCTACGAGTTTCAGTGGTGCTGAAGGCCGCCAGCGGCACTTCACCGCCATTCGGAAACGCCGTGGTGGATGGAATGGCCTGCGACCCGGGGGCGTTGCTCGATCCAGTAGAATTCAGGCTGTTTAGCGAAGCGGTGGCGGAACTGGTGGGTCCGCTGCTCACCGCCGTGCCGGTGCCTCCTGCGACTATCGAGCTATTGATGGGCGTTGCTCCAGTACGCACGAAGAGTCCACGCAGATCGGCCGGCGTGCTATGAAAATCCGGCTTTACCTCCAGAACCACGTGGTATTGATTGAGCTGCGTGAACATGGTGGACACCTGCCGTTGGCCGTACGCGTCATAAAGTGTCTGATCGATCGCCGATGGCGTGATGCCCAGGCGCGAAGCCGTTACGCGGTCGTAGACCAGGCGTGTTTGCAATCCCAGCACCTGCTGGTCGCTGGCCGCGTCGCGCAGTTCAGGAAGTTGCTGCAGCTTGGCCAGCAGACGGGGCGCGTAAACATTCAGTTCGTCGGAGCTCGGATCTTCGAGCGTGTATTGAAATTCCGTCCGGCTGACTCGGTCTTCCACGGTTAGATCCTGCACCGGCTGCATGAATAGAGTGATGCCGGATATCTGAGCCAGTTTGGGCTGCAGGCGCACGATCAGATCCGTCGCGTTGATTTTGCGAACCGACGGCGGCTTCAGGTTAATTAAGATGCGGCCGCTGTTCAGCGTGGTGTTGGTTCCATCCACGCCGATGAACGAAGAGAGGCTGTCCACCGCTGGATCCTTCAAAATCACCTGCGTGAGCTGTTGCTGCTCGCGCGACATTTCAGCAAACGATATGGTCTGCGCCCCTTCGGAAATCCCCTGAATCACGCCCGTGTCCTGAATCGGAAAGAAGCCTTTCGGAATAGCAATGAAGAGCAGGATGGTGACGGCCAGAGTGGCGACGGCGATCAGGAGCGTGAAGGTTTGCCGCTCCAAAACCCACTTCAACGTTTTTTCGTAAAGCCCGATCACCCATACCCAGCCCTTCTCGGATGCTCGGTAAAAGCGGCCCTGCTCGGCTTCCGGCGTGTGCTTCAGCAGTTTGGAACACATCATCGGCGTCAGCGTGAGCGAGACCACTGCCGACATCAGGATGGTGATAGATAGAGTCACTGCGAACTCGCGGAACAGACGGCCGACGATGTCGCCCATGAACAGCAGCGGGATGAGAACGGCGACCAGCGAAACGGTGAGCGAAATAATCGTGAAGCCGATTTGTTCCGCGCCCTTGAGTGCGGCGCGCAGCGGATGCTCGCCCTCTTCGATGAAGCGGACGATATTCTCGATCATCACAATGGCGTCGTCAACTACGAAGCCGGTTGATATGGTCAGGGCCATCAGCGTGAGATTGTTCAGACTGTAGCCCAGCATGTACATGACGCCGAAGGTGCCCACCAGCGATAGCGGAACCGCGACGCTCGGAATAACGGTGGCGGCAAGATTTCTGAGGAAAAGAAAGATGACCATTACCACCAGGGCGATGGTCAGCATCAGCTCAAACTCGACGTCGCTTACAGATGCCCGGATGGTAGTGGTGCGGTCGGTCAGAATTTGTACTTTGACGGCGTCGGGCAGCGTCGATGTGAGCTGCGGAAGAAGCTGCTTGATGCGATCCACCACCGAAATAATGTTGGCGCCCGGCTGGCGTTGAATATTGACGATTACCGCGGGCGTGCTATTCATCCAGGCGGCCTCGTGGATGTCTTCGACGCTGTCCACCACGTCGGCCACCTGATTCATGAAGACGGGCGCGTTGTTCTTGTAGGTCACCACCAGGCTCGAGTAGTCGGAGCTGGAAAGGAGCTGATCGTTCGCGCCAATTTGGTAAGACTGGCGCGGTCCATCGAAATTGCCCTTGGCCTGGTTCACGTTTGCGGCAATGATGGCGCTGCGCAGGTCCTCCATATTGATGCCGTAAGCGGCAAGCTGCGAAGGATTCGCCTGGATGCGGACCGCTGGCTTCTGGCCGCCACTGATGCTTACCAATCCCACGCCCGGAAGTTGCGAAATCTTCGGTGAAAGGCGCGTGTCGGCAAGATCTTCCACCTTTGAAAGAGGCAAAGTGTCGGATGAAAGCGCGAGTGTCAGAATCGGGGTGTCGGCCGGATTGGTTTTGCTATAGAGCGGCGGCGTGGGTAGATCGGCGGGCAAATAAGTTCCCGACGCATTGATCGACTGCTGCACTTCCTGCTCGGCGACATCGATGTTCAGGCTGAGATTGAATTCGAGCGTGATCACCGACAGCCCTTCGGAGCTGATGGAGGTCATCTGCTGCAGGCCGGGCACTTGCCCGAATTGACGTTCCAAAGGCGCCGTGACGGAGGATGCCATCACATCGGGATTCGCGCCCGGATAAGTGGTGGTCACCTGGATGGTGGGGTAATCCACTTCGGGTAAAGCCGAAACAGGCAACTCGCGGTACGCGACGGCACCCGCAAGCAAAATGCCGACCATGAGCAGCGTGGTGGCTACCGGCCGCAGGATAAATGTTCGCGACGGGCTCACTGAGATTGCTTTCCCGCAGGCTGGTTCCCCGCATTGGGCGCGCCTTCCAGGTGAACCGTCACCTTACTGCCTTCCTGCAGTTTGTCGACGCCGGTGAGCACCACCACGTCGCCCTCGACGACGCCGGAAGTAATCTCGGTGTTGTTGTCGTCGCTAGTGCTCACTTTCACTTGCCGCACGGTGACCGTGGAATCCGGTTTCACCACGTACACGTACGTGTTGGACGAATTGCGCTGCACGGCGGCGGACGGCACCAATATCACGCCGTGCTTTTCCTGCTGCAGCAAGCGCGCATTCACGAACTGATTCGGGAAGAGCTCGTTGTGGGTGTTGTCGAATGTGGCGCGCAGTTTGACAGTGCCGGTGGTTTGATCGATTTCGTTGTCGATGGTGCTGAGCGTGCCGGACGCGATCTTGGTCTTCATCTCGCGGTCAAAGGCATCCACAGGCAGTTTTTGTCCCGCTCGCTGTTTGGCATACACGATGGGCAATTGATCCTCAGCGATAGTGAAGATCACGCTAATGGGCTGAAGCTGGGTGATCACCAGCAATCCGGTGGTGTCGCTGGTCTGGACGATATTGCCAGGGTCCACCAACCGCAAGCCGATGCGTCCAGTAATCGGGGCCGTGATGTGGCAATAAATCAGGTTTACTTTAACGCCTTGGATCAGGCCCTGGTCGTTTTTGACGATACCTTCGTCCGATTTCACCGTTGCAATTTGGGTGGCCAACTGCTGCTCTGGAACCGCGTTTTGCTTGAGAAGCGTCTCATAACGTGCCTGGTCGATGCGGGCATTGTCCAAAGTCGCTTGGTCGCGAGCCAGTTGTCCTTCATACTGCGTCAGCTGGGCTTCATATGGACGCGGGTCAATCTCGGCCAGCGCATCGCCTTTATGTACGATGTCGCCCTCTTTGTAGTGGACTTCCATGAGCTGGCCCGTTACTTGAGCCTTGACGGTGACGGTGTAAATGGGTGTCACGGCGCCGAGCCCGGTAACATATACGCCAATATTTCCTTTTACGGCTTTGGCGGCATCCACTGGCGATGCACCGGCGTTCGGGCCTTGTCCCTTGCGGCCGCCTGCTGCGCCATTTGCCGACCCGGGCGTAGCCGGCGGTTTCTTCGACCAATAGTAATAGCCGCCCGCGCCCAGCAACGCCAGTACGAGAATCCAAATCCAGAGACGGTGCCGCGGTGGCGGAGTGGCGCCCGGCGGCCTTTGTTTTCCCGGTGCCTGAGGCGCGGGGAGCGGTGGCGCGATGGGGGTCATCGTTTCCGCTGTTACCGGCGTGCTAGCCTGTTGGTCCATCTTTTTCCATACCCATCATGCCGGTGAGATCGAGATTGGCACGACTGCCGAAAGGCCACAAAGCCCTATGCCGTTCGGCAGGGGAAGAAAAGGCGGTACTGTAAGCCAGAGTTTGGCTAAGGAGACTAGCTAAGAAGGGTGAGTATCATTCGCGACTCCTCACGCGTCATTATCATTAGTGCTTCGATTTAAATGGATTGCCGTCGGCATAGCGTTTGCGGCGCTGGCTGCAATCCCGGCTTCCGCTCTCGATCCCAGCCGCAGGTTGACGCAATACCTGCAAAGAATCTGGCAAACCCGGCAAGGCCTGCCGCAATCCACGATTTTTGCGATTCACCAGACTCGGGACGGCTACTTGTGGCTTGGCACTGGCGACGGCTTGGTGCGTTTTGATGGGGTCCGTTTCACATCGCCAGACGACCTGGACGGTTTAGCGCTGCCGAAAATGTCCGTCCGACAGTTGGCCGAGGATTCCCGAGGGGGCCTGTGGGTGGCAACTAGCGATGCGGGCTTGTTCCGGATCGATCACGGGACAATCGCCAGATTTTCCGAGCGCGACGGCTTGGCCTCCAGCAATGTCCCGTGCGTGTTCCCGGACCGGCACGGCGATCTGTGGGCCTGTACCGAAGGCGGCCTGGTTCAGATCACCGATGGGAAAATTCGCGGGATTGGAAGCGGCGACCTGGCGCGACATGGCATAGCAGCGGCGACGCAGAGGAAAAACGGGTCGATTTGGGTGGGCGGCGATGGACCAGAATTGGGCATATGGACAGGGAGGCAGTTTACTGGCTATGCGCTTAAGTCGGTACCTCGTTACGCCAGGGTACAGGCGATGCTGGCGGATTCCAATGACGTGTTGTGGATTGGTACTACCGCCGGATTGATTCGTCTCGAAGATGGCCGCGAACAGCGATTCACCAAAGCCAATGGGCTGGCGAACGATTCCGTGCTGTCGTTGGCCGAAGGCCGGAACGGATCTATTTGGATCGGCACCGACGGCGGTTTTAGCCGCTGGCGTAATGGCGAGATCGAAAGCTTTCTGCCCAAGAACGGTTTGTCGCAAAGCACCGCCAGAGCCTTGTATGAGGATCGAGAAGGCAGCCTGTGGGTGGGTACAAAGCGCGGTCTGAATCAATTCGTGGATCGACGGACACTGCCATTTACGACGGCCGAAGGTCTTCCGAGCGATGATACGGGGCCCGTGTTTCAGGACCCACGTGGAGTAATTTGGGTGGGCACCTTGGGCGCGGGGCTGGCACGCTTCGACGGGCATCGATCCAGCGTGCTGACCAAGCAGGAAGGGCTTTCGAGCAATTCCATCCTGACGCTGGCAGGCGATGCCAAAGGAACTGTGTGGGTGGGAACAGATGCCGGATTGAATCAAATCCGAAACGGCGAGATTTTGCGGATTTTGCCGGGCACGGTCCGGAGTTTGTATGAGGATGGTGAAGCTACTTTGTGGATCGGCACGTCGAAAGGCGTTGCCGTTTTGCGCGGCGGTAGCATCCAGCGTTTGAATCCATCGGAGGCAGTGGTGGCCTTTGTCGAGGCGCGGGGGAAGATTCTGGCGGCGGTGGAAGGCGTTGGGATTAGAAGATACGACGAGCGGACGCTGCGGGAACTCCCTGGCCCGAATGTTGCAATTCGCGACGCCGATGCGCTGTATCGCGATGAGGATGGGCGGGTGTGGGTGGGCGGCATCGGGAGTGGATTACACCTGTTGAGCGCCAACATGGACGCCGGCCAGGTGGACTTGACGGTAAAAGACGGACTGTTCGACGACGAAATTTACGGAATCGCCGCCGACGATCAAGATCGTTTGTGGCTGGCGAGCAGCAAAGGGATTTTTTCCGTGAACCGGCGTGAGCTGCTGCAGTTCGCGGAGGGAAAAATTCGCAGCGTTGCCAGCACGCCCTTTAGCCCGCTGGATGGGTTGCAGACAGTGGAGTGCAAACCCGGCGTGCAGCCGGCTGCGTGGCGCATGCGGGATGGGTTGCTTTCGTTTTCCACCATTCGTGGTCTCATTGCGATCGATCCCGGCCATACGCAATTGAAAATGGATCCGCCCCCGGTGGTGATTGAGAGCGTCGCTATCGACGGCCGCAGCCAGAGTCTCGATAAGATGCGCGCACTGGCCCCGGGCGACGAAAATCTGGAATTCCGCTATACCGCTCTGAGTCTGCGCGCGCCGCAGCGCATCACGTTCCGCTACAAGCTGGAGGGTTTCGATCGCGATTGGGTGGACGCGGGCACGCGGCGGCAGGCTTTCTATACCAACTTGCCGCCGCGAGATTACCGTTTTCGTGTCAGCGCGTGCAATGCCGATGGCACTTGCAATGAAGCGGGGACATCGGTCGCGTTTATTTTGCCGGCGCGCTTCTATCAGCAGACCTGGTTTTATGGGGCGTGCCTGCTGTCGCTCGGGCTGCTGGGATGGCTGGCTTATGGTTTTCGCATCCAGCATATCCAGCGGCAGTTCGGTGCGATTCTCGCCGAGCGAAGCCGCATCGCACGAGAGTTGCATGACACGTTGCTGCAAGGCTTTTCTGGCGTCACCATGGAAATGCAAGCCTTGGCTGGGCGGCTGCCCGAGACGTCGCGCGAAGCTTTGCGAGAGATTATCCACGATGCGGCGAATTGTCTGACCGAAGCCCGGCGTTCGGTTTCGGAATTACGAAACCATCGGGGACGCAGTCCGGGCCTGGCAGCGGAGCTGGCCGCGAGCGCCCGCCAGTTGACGCTGCCAAGCGATGCGCGTTTGAAGGTTTTCATCGAGCGGACGCCCCAGCAGTTGCCGGCGTATGTGGAATACAATCTCTTGCGAATCGCGCAGGAAGCCATCACCAACGCAGTGAAACATGCGGGTGCGCGGACTATCGAAGTCACGCTACAGGTGCTGCCGGGCGTGCTGCGGATTGCAGTGCAAGACGATGGGTCCGGCTTCCTGTCACAAGAGCCCGCGACGGATCATTTCGGGTTGGTCGGAATGAAAGAGCGTGCCAAAGAAATTGGAGCGGATTTCAGCGTGAGGAGCGAGCCGCAAATGGGCACGACGATCGTAGTGGATTTCCCGGTTAGAAATCCGGGGCCCCGGACAAAGAGCGATGACTCGCTCCGGCGGGGTGATCGGCAAAGTATTAAGGCGGAACTTTAAATGGAGACCGTGGAGTTAGGACCTGTCATTCGTGTTTTGTGCGTGGACGATCATCCGATCGTGCGCAAAGGGATTGCATCTTTATTGGCCAATGAAAGCGACCTGAAACTGGTGGCCGAGGCGGCGAGCGGACGCGAGGCGGTGGAGCTGCATCGTGCTCTGCAGCCCGACGTGACGTTGATGGATCTCAAGCTGCCCGATCTGGATGGCGTGAGCGCCACGAAGCTGATTCGGGAAGAATCCCCGCAGGCGCGCATCATCGCCCTGACGAGTTACGACGGGGATCAGGAGGTTTACCGGGCGCTCGAAGCGGGTGCGCGGGGTTATTTGTTGAAAGAGATGGTTCACACCGACGTGCTGCGCGCGATTCGCGTGGTGCATTCAGGAAAGCGGCTGATTCCGCCCGAGGTGGCCGAGCGGCTGAGCGAATATTTTCCGCAGATCGTGCTCACCGAACGCGAAGTGCAGGTGCTTTCGTTCGTCGCAAAAGGAATGGCGAACAAAGACATCGCCTTCCGGCTGGGTACGGCGAGCGGAACAATCAAAATGCATGTGCAGAATATTTTGAGCAAACTGGGCGCAGCCGATCGCACACACGCGGTTACTATTGCGCTAGAGCGCGGGATACTGCATTTGAACTGGTAGTGAATAATTGCGCCGTGCTCGGGTCCGAAAGCGAATTTACCAGAGCCAGCATTCGCTCACGCTCTGCCGCAAGCATACCGCTGGTTGGCTGGCGATCGATCAGGGCGATAAACCGGGTCAGCAGCTCCGTCGCTTGATCGTAATCGCCCCTTGCGAACGCGGTCGTGGCTAAGGCTTGAGAATCCCAATCTCTTTGGGAGGCATTACTCTTTACGGAACGAGCGCGCTTCAGCCATTCCTCTGTCCGCGCGGCATCCCGGTTATGAAAACCGTGATAGCACGCCGCCGCCGCCATAAAGCCGCGTCGCGCGTCCGGCAACATCTTGTGATTCATCGCCAGCGCTTGCTCCAATATTTCAGCCCCTTGTTGAGGATCGTTATTCTCCGCTGCATCGCTCAGCAGGAAGCTCAGCGCCGTGGGCATTCGGGATGTGTCTTTGGTTGCGACTGAAAGTTTTTCGATCAACGCGCGAGGCAGATCACGTGGACGCTTTCCCTGCGTGTCCAGAGCGAGGAGATAGAGACTTGCAACGATTCTCTCCGCTACTGCTCCTTTCCCTGTGAGGAGAAGAATCAGCTTAGCATCGTTGGGAAGGCTAACAACCGTGTATGGAATGCACACAGAAACGGTGAGGAGCAGATTAACCCAGAACAGGATGCGGATGAGTGGTCCGACGGGAAATAGGAGAGTGAGGACCAGCAAAATCAACGATGCGGCGGGACCGCCGAGGACAAAACGCATGTAGCGATTTAACAGGTCTTGATCGGAACAGGGCGTTGCGGCGGTGAAGCCACCCCATAAGAGGTTTCGAAGCAGAAGCCGAAACCGCCAGCGGCCGGCTTCTTTGCTAAAAAGGAACGCGCCTACCATGAAAGCACGCAACTCGAATCCGGCCGTTATTCCTGCGATGGCGTGCCCCGTTTCATGCACCAGGATCGCGATATAGAGCGCAGCGAAAAACTCGGCTATCGCAGTTGGACGGAGATGTATAGGGCCGGAACCCGTCGCCCGTTCAAACGCGATCCGCAAACCGCCAATCACGAAGCCGAGAAACAGTGCAGGCACCCAGTGCACTTTGCGGGATGGCAGCGGCTGCTCGCCATCAAGGATGGGAGTTGGGCTCATGGCATCCGGATAATGTTGTCGCCATAAACTTCCAGAATCGACCACACATTCGTGATGCGGAACAGCTCGCGTACGCGCTGGCTCAGATTGACCAGGATGAGCGTGCAGCCTGCTGCCTTGGCGGAAACATAAAGGCCGACGATTGTTCCCAACCCCATGCTGTCCATCCGAGTGAGCTCGGTCAAGTCGAGCACGATTTTCTTGGATTGCGGGATGAGCCGCTTCACCTCGTCGCGAAGAATGCTGGTGAGGCCGGCAGTCAGCTTACCGGTGCAATGGACAATGGTTGCGTCGCCTTCAACATAAGTGCGAAGGGTCAATAGAGGGGCTGCGGCATCGGCTGAACCTGCTGACATGAGTACACTCCTATGGCGATCCATTGTATCCAAAGGAGAGCCTGGGGCCGCGTTACACTTGCGGAATGGTGGATCTTCGACCGTTACTTACAATTGCGGCCTTGGATGTCGCGGCTGCCATGAGCCCTGGTCCGGCGTTTCTGCTGGTGAGCCGTACTGCGGCCGGATCAACGCGGCGATCGGCGTTGCTGACGGCCGGCGGTACGGCTAGCGCGTCGGTGATTTGGGCCGCAGCCGCGTTGCTTGGCGTGCAGGTGATTCTGACGAAGGCGGCAGGCATTTACCACGTGCTGCAATTCCTCGGCGGATTGTACTTGTGCTATATCGGGATCTCTATCTGGCGCGGAGCGAGCGTGCCTCTGCCGGCAGTGATACCTTCCGAAGTTGCCGAGCGCCGTTCCTATGGACGCGCGCTGCTGCTCGGACTTTCGAATCCCAAGATCATCGTGTTTTTTGGAACCATCTTCACCACGGCATTCGATCCATCGGCGCCCGCGACATTCAAATGGGCCGCGCTGCTGGTGGTGACGATTATCGAGACCACCTGGTACACGAGCTTGGCAACTCTGTTCGGCATATCGCCCATTCAACGCTCGTACAGGAAGATGAAAAAGGCGTTGGAGCGAACCTTCGGCAGCCTGATGTTCTTGTTCGGGGGCCGGTTAACATGGTCCAGCGTGCAGCCGCACTAACGCCAAATTATTCAGTCCGCGCGGCCGATCACGCCTTGCGCTGGCCGATGGACTCGCGATATCCTGCCGTTGTCCGGAGGTCCCATCATGAAGACATCTTCCGTCAGAGCCGTATCGTTGGCTTTTGTTGTGTTCGGCCTGGCACTGGGCGCGCTGCCCGCGCTGGCTCACCATTCTTTCGCCGCCGAGTATGACGACACCAAGCCGGTAAAGGTGGCGGGCGTAGTGACGAAAGTGGAATGGATGAATCCGCACATCTGGTTTTATGTCGACGAGAAGAGTCCGGATGGGACCCTGCATCACTGGGCTTTCTCCGGCGGCGCTCCGGGACAGCTGATGCGCCGCGGTATCACTAAAGATGTGATTCAGCCTGGCATGATGATCAACGTGGAAGGTTTTCGCGCCAAAGACGGATCGGACAATGCCAACGGAACTAAGGTGACGTTCCCCGATGGCCGGCAAGTATTCACCACCACCGGCGAGCCGGGCCAGCCGGAAACCAAGCGCGACAGTAAGAACTGACGCTCGCGGAGGAATCATGATCAGAAAAATGTCTGCCGAACGAATAGGAAGCCGCATTGCATTTGGCGCGTTGCTGGCTGGCTTGGTTCTATCGCCGGCTCGCTTGCAGCCGCAGAACGCAAAGGCGTCCAACTCCAAAGGAATGCCGCGAACCGCCGACGGCAAGCCCGACTTCAGCGGCGTGTACGAATGGCCGAAATCGAACGGCGGCGATCGCTGCAAATGCTCCGCCACCGTGTTCGATCACACCAAGTTTGCGCCGTTCAAACCGGGCGGCATGCCGTTCTTTGAGCCGCCCACCGGCGATCCGCGCCACGATGAGCCGCGCGAGTTTTGCATGCCTGCTGGATTTCCATCGGGGATGCTGTCAGCCAACGCGGTGCAGTTCGTGCAGAACAAGAACTACCTAGTGATCGTGCACGAGTTCCAACGCATGACGCGCATCATTCCTCTGGACGGGCGTCCGCACCGCACCGGCATGGAGGCGACATTCCTGGGCGATCCGGTGGGGCACTGGGAAGGCGACACTCTAGTGGTGGAAAGCACCAATTTCAAGCGCTGGGGCTTGGACGATTATTACTACACCGACAAAAACCAGTACCGCATGCATAGCGACGCACTGCGCACGGTGGAACACATCCGCTGGCTGGACGACAAGACGCTTTCCTACCAGCTCACCATCGACGATCCGAAAGNNCCTGGCGGGAAGTGCAAAGGCGAGTAGCGATCGTAAGCAACACATATTTTTCATCAGGAGCAATCAATGAAGACCCGTAAGCTGGGAGGGTCAGGGCTGGAAGTCTCTCCCATTTGCCTGGGCGGAAACGTCTTCGGCTGGACCGCGGATGAACCGGCGTCGTTCGCTATTTTGGACGCGTTTGTAGGCGCGGGATTTAACTTTATAGACACGGCTGACGTGTATTCCCGCTGGGTTCCCGGCCATAAAGGCGGCGAGTCCGAGACTGTACTCGGCAATTGGTTCAAGCGCAGCGGCAACCGGAAAAAAGTGATTCTGGCCACCAAGGTCGGCATCGAACTGGCGCCCGACAAAAAGGGGCTTTCGAAATCGTACATCCTGCATGAGGTGGAAGATTCGTTGCAGCGCCTGCAAACGGATTATATCGACCTGTATCAATCGCACATCGATGACGCGACGGTGCCGTTGGAGGAAACGCTCGGGGCCTATGATCAATTGATCAAGCAGGGCAAGGTTCGCGTTATCGGCGCTTCGAATTATCGGGCGGAGCGGCTAGCGGCGGCGCTGGAAGTCNNGCCGCGGTATGAGTGTTTACAACCGCATTACAATCTGTACGAGCGCGCGGCATACGAGCAAGACCTGGAGCCATTGTGCCTAAAAGAAGGCATCGGGGTGATTCCGTATTTCGCGCTGGCCAGCGGATTTCTCACCGGCAAGTACCGGTCGGAGAGCGATTTCTCCAAAGGGCCGCGTGGGGAGATGGTGAAGAAATATCTGAACGATCGTGGTCTCCGGATTCTGGCCGCATTAGATGAAGTGGCGGCGAAACTTCACTCGACGCAGGGCAAGGTAGCGATTGCTTGGCTGATTGCGCGGCCCAGCATCACAGCGCCGATCGCGAGCGCAACCAGCGTTGAGCAATTGAAGGATCTGGTGGATGCGGCGAGTCTGCAACTAGATCCGGATTCGATTAAAACATTGAACGAAGCCAGCGCTTACTGATCTAAGCAGACTCAGGAGTACTGGTACAATTTGCCTATTACAAGTGTCCTCATTTGGGACTTCCGATGCTATACTTTCAGTACTTTCAGGCCAGATCCGTGGTTTTTTGCGGTCGGGCCTGGGAATTCATCTTAAGTTTTCGGTGGGAGGACCATGAAGCGTTTAGCATTACTGATCCTTGTTACAGCAGCCTTCGCGAGTATGGCTTTTGCAAGTGCGATTGACATTACTTTGCACTCATCGGGCGACCCCTTTATTAACCTGAGCAGCATTCTCAATCAATGGGGCACGCCGGGCACTGATGGAACCACCTTCACTATACCCGGCGTGGGAACCGACGAATTCGGCGCCCTGGATCTTGAAAATGATGGTGCACCAATCTCTTCTATCGAAATATACGCCTACGGTAAGGTGGGCACCAGCACGTACACACCTTCCTGCACGGATGGCAGCGGATACAACACTACATTCACCTGTTCTGCACCCACCTCCCAGGCGATTGGCAGCACGATTTCGCAGAGTTCCCCTATCGTTTGGACCTTTACCGCGGATGCAAAAGGGGACGATATCTCGACCGGCACCGAGTTCAGGTTGGTCGACACCTCAAGTGATTCAGGAACCGCGATGTTCTATGAAATCAAGGTTACTACTACTCCCGAACCCACAACGATTCCGTTTCTCGCAGGCGGTCTGATTCTGATGGGCTGGGCGTTTCGGCGTAAGCTGAATCGCGTGAGCTAGATCTTAGGTTTTCTTCGCGTCGCAACCAACACTGATCCGTTACCGCGGGTCGGTGTTTTTGCTTTGGTGCCGGATTTTCATCGGTCTCATGGGGACCTTTGATATTCTTGTCGCTGACAAATGACGCCACCCGAGTTGCAATTCGCGTTCGAGATTGAAGTCGAGGTCGGCGCGCCCCTTGACTTCGGACAGACGCAGAGCGGTCATAGACGCGTGGTTCCTATTCAAGGAGGGCGCGTCTCAGGGCCCAAACTGCAAGGTCGCGTTTTGCAAGGCGGGGCGGATTGGCAGATCCTGCGTCCGGATGGCGCGGCCGATCTGGATGCGCGCTACACCATTCGGACCGATGAGGGCGCGCTAATCTACGTGGTGAATCGCGGCGTCCGGCACGGGCCAGCCGACGTACTGGCGCGTATGAACCGGGGCGAACGCGTGGAACCAGGATCGTACTATTTCCGCTCCGTCGCAACATTTGAAACCAGCGCCGCGGAGTGTGACTGGCTGACGCGCGCCATCCTGCTGGGCGTCGGCGAGCGATATCCGGACAAAGTAGCGATCAGATTCTGGGCAGTCGCTTGACTCGCGTCGCTCTTGTTACGGGCGCCGGCAGCGGCATCGGCCGCGCGGTGAGCTTGGCTTTCCATTCGGCCGGATACTCGGTAGTGCTGGCTGGACGCCGCGCCTCCGAACTGGAGCGAACCGCTGCCATGGTCGGGAGCGGCGTCGCGTCGATCTTGGTGGTCCCAAGCGATATTACACAGCCGGACGCCGTGGCGGCGCTGTTCGATCGAACCAAAGAAGCTTTCGGACGCCTGGATGTTCTTTTCAACAACGCCGGCACGAATGCGCCCCCCGTTCCGATGGAAGATCTAAGCTTCGAGCAGTGGAGCGCCGTCGTAGCCGTCAACTTGACCGGTTCTTTTCTTTGCGCGCAGCACGCCATCCGGCTGATGAAGTCGCAGCACCCGCGCGGAGGGCGAATCATTAATAACGGATCCATTTCGGCGCATGCGCCGCGCCCCAACTCCGGGCCTTATACCGCGACCAAGCATGCCATCACCGGGCTGACGAAGAGCATTTCGCTCGACGGCCGAAAGCACGACATCGCCTGCGGGCAGATCGATATCGGCAACGCCGCAACCGAGATGACCGAGCGCATGACAGCAGGCGTCTTGCAGGCTGATGGAACGAAGGCGCCCGAGCCTCGCATGGATGTGAAACTGGTGGCGGGCGCGGTCCTTTATATGGCCAATCTGCCACTAGAGGCGAACGTGCAGTTCATGACGGTAATGGCGACGAAGATGCCGTTTGTCGGGCGGGGGTAATCTTGTGCGGCCTAGCGGTCCTAATGTTCCAAAGAAAACGTCCGGCGAAGAACCTCAGCCAACGTCGTTCGGTCGGTTTCTGCGAGTTCACCGATGCGGCGAACTATCTCGTCTTTTGCCAGCACCGTTAGCTTGTGAACTCGGATCGTTGAAGCGACGTTGAGACCAGCCTCCCGCCATTGGCGAAGGGCGACATCGAAGTCCGTATCTCTGGGCTGAGACGTGACGGGTGCCGCGACGAAGTCATCGTCTCCCGCATCGAGGAGAACCACCGCCGGTCGCACCTTGCCGCCTGGTATCTGGTGGAAGTCGATCCGAATCAGAACGACTTCACCCGGCCGGAGGGTCATGGATCAGCTGTTCGTAAACGGAGTCGTTGGGAGCGTATGCAGACTCGAACTGGCGCCGTCCTGCCTCGCGCCACCCATTTTCCTCTTCCGATACACCCCATACCAACACAACAGCGACCTTTTCTCCGGGAGGGACCTGCGATGCGATTTCGGGCGGAACCGCAATTTGACCATTCGGTGCAATCTCCCCACGGAAGTCTGCAGTCTTCATCCTGTTCCGTCCTTCATTTGATCATCTCACGTATGAGCTAGGGAACGCGGGTCAGGCTCGTTCGAATGATATATCAGACCCGTTCATTGTCCCATTGCGCTCTCTATCTTTCGATAAAAACTCAACGAAATCTGAGAGATCAGAAACTTGACAGCGCCGTTCGTCGCCTGTCATACTGCCTTTGCAATGGGCGCACAAGCCGTAACAGGTACAGCTACGTCCGTGTCGGACGCGGCATGGAAAGCGATTGAAGGCGGGTACGATTTACAAGTTCACGTCGCACCGGATGTGATTGAGCGTCGCATTGACGACATCGATCTGGCGCACGAATTTTTGAAGCGCGGCCTCAAGGGATTCGTTCTGAAGTCGCACTACTTTCCAACCGCTGAACGGGCCAAGGTGGTCTCTAAAGCCGTGCCGGGAATCCAAGCCTTCGGCGCGATCACGCTGAATCACAGCGTCGGTGGATTGAACCCCGTGGCTGTTGAATTATCTGGCCGCTCGGGCGCGAAAATGGTTTGGATGCCCACCGTGGATGCCGCCAACGAAACCGCCGGCCGCGTGGATGGTCCAAGCACCAAGCTGCCGTTCTGGGCGAAGATCCAGCGCGAACTGGCGGCTACAGGAATCGCGCCGCCGCCGTTAACGGTTTTGGATGACAAAGGCAATTTGAACGAAGCTGCTCGTAGATGTCTCGAGATTATTGGCAATCACAATATGATCATGGCCACCGGGCACCTGGGGCGCAAAGAGATTTTCGCGTTGGTACGCGGCGCGCGCGAGATGAAGCTGCAGCGCGTACTGGTGACCCATGCCGAGTTCCCCTCGCAGAGTCTGACGGCCGATGAGCAGGCCGAACTGGCGAAAGAAGGCGCCTTGATCGAGCATTGTTTCACCACCATGCATACCGGTAAGGCTCCCTGGGACGAAGTGATGGTGAGCATCCGTAAAGCGGGTCCGGAGCATTGCGTTCTTTCCACCGACCTCGGCCAGACCATCAATCCGCCCGTGTCCGACGGCTTCGCGATGTTCGCTCAGACTCTGATGGACGGCGGATTCTCGGCCGCCGATATCAAGCGCATGGCTGTGACGAATCCCAGCGCACTCGTGAACTGAAGGTTTCGATTTCCTATGGATTCTCAAAAAAGCGTTCTGGTGGTGAGCGCCCATGCGGCCGATTTCGTATGGCGCGCGGGCGGGGCAATCGCGTTGTACGCGCAGAAAGGTTACCGCGTCCGTATTTTGTGCTTGTCGTTCGGCGAGCGCGGCGAATCCGAGCGATTGTGGAAAAAAGAAGGCATGACGGTGGAGTGCGTGAAGCAGGAGCGGCAGAAGGAATCGGAGCGCGCCGCCGGAATTTTGGGTGCTGAGATCCGTTTCTTCGATTCCGGCGATTATCCCATCAAGGCTTCCGAAGAAACCATTCATGAAATGGTGGTGGAGTTTCGCAAGCTGCAGCCGGAAGTGGTGCTGACGCACTCCTACGAAGATCCTTATAATCCTGACCATCCCTACGCCAACATGCTTACGCTGCAGACGCGCGTGTATGCGCAGGCAGCTGGCTATCCGGCCGAGGGCAAGCAACTGGGCGCGCCGCCGGTGTTCATCTTTGAGCCGCACCAGCCCGAGCAGTGCGAGTTTAAGCCGCAAGTGCTGCTCGACATCACGCCGGTGTACGAGATCAAAGAGAAAGCCATGGAGTCGATGGAAGCCCAGGAGCACCTGTGGAATTACTATCGCGATTTGGCGAAGCGCCGCGGCACACAGGCCGTCCGTAACTCCGGCAAAAAAGGAATTAAGTACGCCGAGGCGTATCAAAGGGTTTATCCGCAGGTAGCTAGCGAATTTTCCTGAGTGGTATAAGAATGCCCCACAAGGTGGTCCGCAAGATCTCGCGTCCCGATGCTGAGGCCGTCAAGCTGCTCGGTGAGCTGGGCGTAGCAACGGTGCATGAAGCGCAAGGCCGCACTGGCCTGATGCTGCCATACATGCGTCCCATCTATCTTTCTGCAAGAGTCTCAGGACCTGCCGTCACGGTATCGTGCCACCCTGGCGATAACCTGATGATCCACGCGGCGGTCGAGGTCTGCAAACCGGGCGACGTTTTGGTAGTGGTGACGCATTCGGAATCCACCGACGGCATGTTCGGCGAGTTGCTTGGAACGTCCTGCCAGACGCACGGCGTGGTGGGGTTGATTATTGACGCGGGCGTTCGCGATACCACTGAACTCACTGAAATGAAGTTTCCGGTGTGGGCCAAGGCGATTTCAGCGCAGGGTACGGTGAAGGCGAGTCCCGGATCGGTGAACGTACCCGTAGTGTGCGCGGGTGCGTTGGTGAATCCAGGCGATGTGATCGCGGGTGATGCGGACGGCGTTGTGGTGGTTCCACGCGCCCACGCGGCTGAGGTTGCCAAAGCCGGCCAGCAGCGTATCGCCAAGGAACAGAAAACGCGCGAGCGTCTTGCCAAAGGCGAGTTGGGCGTCGATTTTTATGGTCTCCGCGCCAAGCTGAAGGAACTCGGAGTCGAGTACGTCGAGGAACTCGCCGAGGAATCCTCCGCGAACGGACGGACTATTGTAAAGGGGTAACACAATGGGAGAAATCGTATTTGCGGCAGCCACGGTTCATGCGCCGCAGCTATTCACCTATCCTCCGAGCGAGGACAAAGCGCAGTTGGACGCCGACATCGCCGCCATGCGCGAGCTTGGCAAGAACCTGGATGAGATCAAGCCCGACGCGGTGATGGTGATCGGCAGCGACCACTTGGAAACATTCTTTCTTTCCGCGGTGCCCACGTTCGCCATCGTGGGAGGCGAGAAATCGAAAGCCGCCTTCGCCCGAAAAACCTACGCGCTTCCCATTCACGGCTTCACCGAAGAATTGGTCACCGATCTGGTGAACGATGGCTTCGATATGACCTATTCGCAGGATGCCGAGCTCGGCCATGCGTTTGCCGCCGTCTACGAATGGGTGATCGAAGGGCGCTCGGTGCCGGTGATTCCGGTTTTCGTGAATACCTATCTGCCGCCACTGCCCACGGCCCGCCGCTGTGCGCAACTGGGCGCCGCCATTCGCGATGCCATCCTCAAATCGCCGTACAAGATTGCCATCGTTGCCAGCGGCGGTATGTCGCACTATCCCGGCGCATGGAAATATCCACAGCCGGCGTTTGATTTCGATTGGTGGGCCATTGCCCACATGGAGCGCGGAAACAATAGTGCGCTGCTGGAATTGAGCAACGAGCAATTGGACGAAGTAGGCAACACCGAAATGCTGCCCTGGATGATTTTGTTCGGCGCCATCGGCCAGCAGCCGGGCGAGCTGATCACCTATCAGCCCACCTGGCATCACGGGCATGCGGTGATGCGCTTCATTCCCAATCGGAAAGGCACGCCGACAACTCCTGAGCCCGCGGCCAAGTTCGGCTTTGGAAGCGCGGAAGGCTATCAGTTCTACCGGCATCCCGATCCGTCGGTGTATCCGCTGAATAAGCTGCTGTACGATCTGCGGTTCAGCCAGCAACTGCGCCGCCGGTTGTTTGAGAACACGCCGTTGTTAGCTTCCGAGTACGGGCTCACGCCGGAGCAGGCCGTAGTGCTTGAGACAATGAAGGACGAAAGCATCGACGCGGTGCGTTCTCTGAAACCGCATCCGCTGGTAGATGCGGGCGCGCATCCTCTTGGCATGTGGATGTCGATCATCACGGTGCAGGCCGAGCAGCGCCGCATGCGCGCCGAACAAGCGCAAGCCACGGCAATCAAGTAGCTTTCACATGGCGACCGCGATAGCACCGCCGCCCACCACCAGCGCGACGCGCGTGAAGTGGTTTCCGTTGCTGCTCGCGATCGTCATCGGCCTGGCGCTCTATTTCATGCCTGCGCAGCATGGCTTAACCCGCGCCGGGCAAACTGCTCTCGCCATCACCGCCTTCACCATCGTGCTGTGGGCTTTTGGCGTAATGAACAACGGCGTGGCATCGGTATTGATGATGGCACTGCTGATTCCGGCGGGCGCTAAACCATCGCTCGCTCTCAGCGGTTTCTCGAGCGGATCGTGGTGGATTCTTCTAGCGGTGCTCTACTACGGTTTTGCAATGCAGAAGACCGGTCTCGCCGCACGTATTTCGTACTATCTTTTATCGTTGTTCCCGGCGACTTACTCCGGAATCCTCGCCTCGTTCTTCGTCATCGGCACGGTTCTCTCGCTTGGGATTCCTTCCATGACTGTACGCACCGCCATCATGGTTCCGATCGCCTGGGCGCTGGTACAGTCGCTCGATTTGAAGCCGCGCAGCAACGGTTCGGCGCTGATCATGCTGACAACGATCGAGATGGCCGTGGTGCCTGGCCTCGGACTGTTGTACGGGTCTCTGGATGGCCCTGTCGTCGCATCGGTATTCGAGTTGAAGCATCTCCCCATCAGCTACCTCTCGTACGCGCGCGTGCTGTATCTGCCCGTATTGGTTCTGTGCGCGCTCATCCTTTTCGGCAATCAATGGGTGCTGAGACCCGAAAAGGCGCTCGACACCTCGGCTGAATTCGTGCGCAACAAGTTGCGCGCACTGGGATCGTTCAAACGCGATGAAATGATCACGGCGTTTATCGTGGTCTGCTCCATCGTGTTTTGGTCCACCGATCGCTGGCACCATTTGCCCAGTTTCTTCATCGGGATGGTCGGGCTCTCGATCTTCGCGCTCGCCGGTATCGTAGGGAACGCGGACATCGCGGGCGGCATTTCCTGGACCCTGCTGCTGTTCATGGGCGGCATTTTCAGCCTGCAAAACGTCCTCACCGAATACAAACTCACCGATTGGCTGGCCGGATACTTCGTCCCCATCACGCAGCATCTGACATTCAGCACAGTTGTTTTGCTGTTAGCGGTTGGAATCGCAACGCTTGCGGTGCGCTTTCTCGATCCCAGCGGCTTCATCGCCATAGTCGTCCTCTTCGTGCCCATTGTCGATACCACCAGCGCGGCCGGGATTCCGCCCCTGGTCCTCACCGCCGCGCTGCTGATTCCGTCAGTGCCCTTCTGGGCCAGTTATCAGAATATTTGGATGGCCATGGGCGAGGGCATCACCGAAGGCTTGGCTTTCAGCGGCGCTGAGCGCGTGCGTCTGGCGAATTTGTACGCCGTCATCGCCCTTCTCACTGTCGCCGCGTCCGTCGGATATTGGAAGCTCATCGGAGCGCTGTGATGCGAATCGGATTCGTTGGTTTCGGGGAAGCTGCCTATCATATTGCCAAGGGCCTGCGGCAACCGGGAATCGATTCGATTACCGCGTTCGATATCAACAGGCAATCGGCGGGCGTAGGGCAAAAGATTCAAGATCGCGCCCGCGACGCGAACACGCGCTTGGTGGATACGAACCAGGAACTCGCGGGAGCGTGCGACATCATGATGTCGGCAGTGACGGCCAATCAGGCCAAGAATGCCGCCGATCAGAACGCGCCGTATTTGACTCCGCGTCACATTTACGCCGACTTGAATTCGGTTTCTCCGGGCCTCAAACAAACTATTGCGCACGTGATCGAAGGCTCCGGCGCGCGCTTCGCCGAAATAGCGATGATGGCCCCGGTTCCGCCTTACGGCCACAAAGTTCCCATGCTTGCGGGGTGCGGCGGCGCTCAGGAATTTGTGGATCGGCTTGCGCCGTTTGGAATTTCAGCCGAAGTAGTCTCTCGTGAAGTGGGCACTGCGGCGGCAACCAAAATGTTCCGCAGCATCATCGTGAAAGGCATGGAAGCATTGCTCACCGAGTGCGTGCTGGGCGCTAGCCGCTACAACGCCGATGAGCGCGTCTTCGCATCGCTGGCTGAAACTTTCCCCGGCATTCAGTGGAAAGAACTGGCCGACTATATGGTTGGACGCGTGGTAGAGCACGGCGCACGCCGCGCTCGCGAGATGGAAGAAGTGGCGGCCACGCTACGTGAAATCGATGTTGAGCCGATCATGGCGGAAGCCATCGTGCGCCGCATGGACTGGAGCGTGGAGGCTGGCTTGAAGCAATTCTTCCACGGAGAGGCCCCCAAAAATTACCGCCAGGTTGTAGACGCAGCCGCCAAAAAGCCGGTGGGTGCAGACTGAAGCTGTCCCGGGTCCCTCCGATCTTTGCCGTTTTCTCCGCGTGCGCCGGTTTATGTTCCGGCGTCGATCTGAAGCCTGAAACCATTGAGGCGTTCGATCGTTACATTGCCGGCACCGACGTAAGAATGCAGGCACGCTGGAGCGGCGAGCATTTCCTCTGGTTTGACGATTCGCCTGAGATCCGATTGAGCTTGCTGTCAGGCGCGGTAGTGGCGCAGCCCATCCAGGGAAATGCCATCGTGACGCTTCCCGGTGGTCTCATTCAGGATTGGATCGGAGCTGTCTTCATTCCCAAGGCCACGCTGAAAGAAACGCTGCAAATTGCGGAGGACTATCCGCAACACACCCAAATCTACAAGCCCGATGTCGCCGAGGTGAAGGTGCTGTCGCATAACGGCAACGATTTTATGATTCGTACGCGCGTGGTGAAATCGAAGTTCTTCCTCTCCGACGTGCTGGATATCGATAACCAGATTCACTTCGTTCCGCTCGACTCAAAGCGTATTTACAGCCGTTCGGCCAGCCAGCGCGTGGTTGAAATCAGCAATGCCGGAAAGCAGAACGAGCGCGAACTGCCCGCTGGTCACGATCGGGGGCTTATGTGGCGCATCAACGGTTATTGGTTTTTCGCAGAGAGCGACGGCGGCGTCTTCATTACTTGCGAATCCATCACGCTGACACGCGAGATACCCTTCTTGATGGCCAAGCTGCTGAGTCCGATTGTGCACGAACTTCCGGCGGAAGCCCTGAAGACAAGTTTGGAGCAAACGCGAAAAGCAATAGTAAATCTGCCGCGGCTCACCGCTCGGTGACGAGCTTTAAGCTTCGGCTGTAGATGCTTGGGGAGCTGGCGCGCTGATTTCCGCAGATGGAAGCTCAATGGAAAACTGCTTGCGCGAATAGGTCTTCCCTTGCGCCTTGCGGGCCCGGAAGTACGGCTCCAGGCGTTCCAGCGCGCGCTGCATACTTGTGACTACGTGCTCGCGCATGGCTGCGGCCGACGCATCGCGATCCATTCCCACCAGCACTTCCATCAGGTCTTGATGGCGGCGCGAAGGCGTTCCATTGAACGCTCTTCCCACGCAGAGCCACGTCGACGACAGTGCGCGCGTTCTCTCGATGGCGTCGCACAGCGCCGGGCAGCGAGTGCATTCCGAGATACGGCGGTGCAATTTCTCGTGGAGATTTAAATAATAGAAGCGATTTGTCTCGGTCTGGGAGCGCATGGCATCCACGCGTAGGCCCAGCTTCAGCAACTCGGAACGTTCCTCCGGCGTGGCCATCTCGGTGAATAGCCGCGCGGCCTCTACTTCCAGCGCTTCCCGCACCAGATAATGTCCGCGCACATCTTCACGGCTGGGAATGCGCACGCGGGTGCCGGCGCGAGGGCGGCTTTCCAGCAGACCTTCAAACTCCAGCCGCAGAAATGCCTCAGAAACGGGCAGGAAACTCATGCCCAGCTCGGCGGCGATTTTGCGCCGCGAGATCACTTGGCCGATGGCTACTTCGCCACGGAGAATTCGCTCGCGAATGATAACGTAGGCTTCACCGGCGAGGTCCGAAGCCCCGGAAGAGCGGTCTTTCATAAGTCCCCAATATTCAAGTCCGCAGGATGTTAAATCCTTTCTATCCTAACACAAGGCATTGCAGTCCAGTACACTGGGCGAGGCGGCGCAAGACAGTGGGCGTCGTCGCCCAATTCATGAAAAATAAAAGAAGTCGCGAATGGTTTCAAGCACCGGATTACTATGGTTTCGGCCGCAGGGCGTGGCTGCGCTCGGAAGGCTTTCCCGCCGACGTATTCGACGGTAAGCCAGTGATCGGCATCTGCAATTCCTGGAGCGAACTCAACAATTGCAATGCGCACCTGCGGACTGTCGCGGAAGCCGTGAAGCGCGGCGTGTGGGCCGCGGGCGGAGTGCCGCTGGAATTTCCGACTATTTCATTGGGCGAAATGTTCATGCGGCCCACCACCATGATGTATCGCAATCTGATGGCGATGGATGTAGAAGAGTGTATTCGCGCCAATCCTTTGGATGCCGTGGTGTTGTTATGTGGATGCGATAAGACCACGCCTGCGCAACTCATGGGCGCAGCTAGCGCCGATATTCCCGCCATCATGGTGCCCGGCGGTCCAATGTTGGCGGGCGAATGGAGGGGGCAGAGGCTTGGCTCCGGTACTGACGGCAAGAAACTTTTCGATCAATACCGCACCGGCCGCCTGACGGACGACGAATGGTGCGAAATCGAAGGCTGCATCGCACGCACCGCGGGACACTGCACTGTGATGGGAACCGCGTCGACGATGACCAGCCTCGCCGAAGCGCTCGGGATGACGTTGCCTGGCAGCACGAATATTCCCGCGCCGGATTCACGCCGCATGGCGATCGCCGAGTTAAGCGGACGAGCGGTGGTGGGGATGATCGAGCAAGAGCTAAAGCCATCGCGCATCCTGACGCGCGCCGCGTTCGAAAATGCCATTACTGTTTTAATGGCGCTGGGTGGGTCTACGAATGCTGTCATCCACCTGATTGCGATTGCTGGGCGGCTCGGCATCCGGCTGACGCTTGACGATTTCGATCGTATCTCGCGCCGTACCCCGTGCATTGTGGATGTAAAGCCGTCGGGCCAGTTCTTAATGGAGGATTTATTTCATGCCGGTGGAGTCCCCGCAGTAATGAATCAAATTCAGGATCTGTTGCACGGCAGTTGTGAAACCGTGAACGGCAAGACGATCGGCGAAAATATCGCCGCTGCAAGCCCGGGGAACGAATCGGTAATTCGCCCGCGCGATCGCGCACTGAATCCAGAAGGCGGTATTGCGGTTTTGCAAGGCAATCTCGCGCCCAATGGCGCCGTCATCAAACAGACGGCTGCTTCACCAGATCTCTTGCGGCACCGTGGACAGGCTTACGTATTTGAAACTCGCGATGAAATGCTCGCGAAGATCGACCGCGACGACTTGCCTGTGGATCGCGACACCGTCCTCGTAATGCGAAACTGTGGGCCGAAGGGCGCGCCGGGCTTTCCCGAGTGGGGTCACATCCCGATGCCCCGCAAACTGCTGAACGAAGGCGTCGCCGACATGGTCCGCATTTCGGACGCGCGCATGAGTGGCACTTCGTACGGCACGGTTATCTTACACGTCGCGCCCGAGTCCGCAATCGGAGGACCCATCGCTCTGGTGCAAACCGGGGACGAGATTCTGCTGGATGTTCCCGATCGTAAACTCGAGCTCCTAGTGGACGCCGCAGAACTCGCTCGCCGGACGGCACAGTTTAAAGCTCCCGCACCTCACTACCAGCGTGGCTACGGGCGTTTGTTTCTGGATCACGTTACGCAAGCCGATCTTGGCTGCGACTTTGACTTCCTAAGCCCCGACTATCGTTGAGCGCAATCCGTGTCCTTATTCGCGTGCCGTTTGCTGTGAGCCCGAACCTGGGGTGATTGGGAGGTTAAAGCACGCCGCTCGGATTATGTCACATGCTGTGACTGTTGCTGGGTTTGTGCCGGCGGATCCTGCGCCATTAAGAAACCGCTCATGAGTAATAGTCCGATAGATAGTTTTCTCATATTGCAACCTCCGGCGCTGAAGTTCGCATTTCGGGGCCACCGCAAATTGAGCGTGATCATACACTTTCAAAACCCCTAGCGATCAAAGCTGGACGGACTGGAAAAATGACAACTTGCAGCTCCATCTAACCTGACGCCTAACCCGACCCTGTGGCTCTCCAACAATGGCCTCGATCGATGTAAGCTGATAGAGCTGTCCCGATGCTAAAAATGAAATCTACGGTCCCCATAATTGCAGCGTCGCTCATCTTTGCCGCCATCCCCTCCGCACTCTTAGCACAATGGCCTTCGTATCCCACACCGGGAGTTCCAAAACTCGCTGACGGCAAGCCGAACATGGACGGTCCCACGCCGCGAACGGCCGACGGCAAGCCTGACTTTTCCGGCATCTGGATGTTCGAAGGAAACCGAGGGCTGCGTCCGCCGGGGACACCTCCCGCAGGGGTGATTGCCGGGTCGGGACCTGCTCCAGCTCCCAGTGCGGCCGGTGCTGCTGCTCCGCCTCCGCCTCCGCCTCCTCCCGCTCCACCGGCTGCGGGAGGAACAGGCCTAGGTCCGAGACCGCCAGGACCAAACCAATTTTTCGACATCGGATCGACCCTGAAAGACGGTCTTCCGTTCACGCCCTGGGCGGTGCAAATGCGCAAAGAGCGCAAGGGAAATAATAACAAAGACAATCCTGATGCGCACTGTCTGCCGCTGGGTTTGATGCAGTTGCACACGCATCCCCAGCCCCGGAAGATCATCCAGATGCCTAGCCTGATCGTGATTTTGTACGAAGCTCAGGCCGGAGTCCGGCAGATCTTCATGGATGGTCGCCCGCTGCCAGGCAGTGATGCGGAACCATGGTGGTATGGCTATTCGATTGGCCATTGGGATGGCGACACGCTGGTGGTGGAGACCAACGGCTTTCGCGACGACGTGTGGCTGGATGTCGAAGGCAGTCCGCTGACGAATACCGGCAAAATGACGGAGCGCTTCCGCCGCGTCAACTTCGGACACCTGGAAATGGATATTACGGTGGAAGATCCGAAAGCTTACACCCACCCGTGGACTGTCAAGATCAAGCAGCGCCTGTTGCTTGACACCGACTTGATCGAGTTCATCTGCAATGAAAACGAGAAATCCGACGCTCACCTGGTAGGCAACTAATCTGACCAACGAAGAACGCAAGTCAGTAGCGATCGAGTATCTCAAGGCGCTCGACAACGGCGGTTCCACTTCATCCGGCGGTTCCATCTTCGATCTATTCGCGCCCGACGCCCAGGTTTACTTCCCGAAATGGGGCGTGGCGAAGGGCAGGGAACAGATCGAGAAGCTGTTCGGGGATGTGGGCAGTAAGCTGAAATCGATCACGCATCACTATTCCGGCTTGAACTGGATATGTTCGGGCGGCGATGTAATTGTGTGCGAAGGCACCAGCCATGGCGAGCACGCGGACGGCCCGTGGCGCGCCGGCGATCCAGATTGGGGTGCGGGCCGCTGGTGCGACGTGTTTGAGATCCGCGACGGTTTAATCCGGCGCTGCTTCATTTACCTGGATCCGGATTACGCAGGGAAGGACACGGACCGTTATCCGTGGATCAAAAGGTAGCCCGAGACTGTGACCAAACAAGAGGTTCGCGCGCGGATTGAGGAACTCGCCATCGTGCCTGCGGTTCGTGCCGCGAATTCGGAAGACGCTCTGTTCGCGGCCGAGGCCGTCTCGCGGGGCGGTCTGCCCATCGTCGAACTCACCATGACCGTTCCCAACGCCACCGAACTGATCGCTCACCTGATACAAAAGCATCCCCACATGGTGGTGGGCGCGGGCACGGTATTAGATTTAGAAACTGCGCGCGCCTGCCTGGCTGCGGGCGCGAACTTCATTACCAGCCCAGGCTTGGATCTGGACATCGTCGAGTTCGCGGCCCAAGCGGGAGTAATCGTGATGCCGGGAGTTCTGACACCCAGCGAAATCATAGCAGCGGTGAAAGCCGGTGCCGACTTCGTCAAAATATTCCCCTGCGCCCAGGTCGGCGGCGTCGATTACCTTCGCGCTTTGAAAGGTCCTTTCCCCCACATATCGTTCATCGCGGCGGGGGGCGTGAATCAGCAAACCGCGGGAAAATATCTGGCAGCCGGAGCTGCCGCCGTGGGTATTGGAACCGACTTGGTACCGCCGCGCGCCATGGCGATTCACGAGGCGGAGTGGATTGAAGAGCTGGCCCGCAGATACGTGCAGACGGTGCAGCGCTTGCGCCGGCCCAATTGAGCCAAACCGGCGCTGCCTGACACTATCGGTCGTGGGGGCTGCTGGCAATGATTTCGTCGATCTTCTTGATCTTGCCGTCAGCGAACGTGAACCATTGAACGCCGCGGACGCTATAAGGCTGTCCGTTCGCCTTGAAGAATCCGCTCTCCCGTAACAAACAGGCAATGCGGTCGCCCTGTGAGATGATGTTTTCGATCTCGGGCTTCTGCTCCGCCACCATTGCGAAGTTTTTGCGGGTTGCGGCCACAACCTCATCGCGACCCCGCCAGGTTCCATCCAGTGGCCCAAATCCACGAATATTCAGTTCAACGTCATCGGTTACCGACCGCCCGAATGCGTCGAAGTCGCCTTCGATGATGGATTCGAAAGCCGCGTGCAGAACGGCCTCAGGCGCCGCGATGTCATTCGTGACGGCCTTACCCGTCGTTAGCAGAAATCGATCTTTATATTCAGGGACCAGGGGCACTGAGCAATAATACCTCTGAATTGCTGCATCCATGCAGCCCTTTATTTCTTAACAACTCCCGCGCCACCGGCCGGCTCGCGAATTGTTTCTTTGTACTTCGCTTCGACGGATGGCACGCACACATCTTCGCGCATTTCTGTTTTCTTGTCCGCCAGCTTGAAAGTGAATTTCTCGCTGATCCACGGTTTGGTATAGGCTTTGGCATCGGTGAGCGTCATGCTGAGTTCGATGGTATTGTGATCGGCGCGATGATAGCGCTCTTCCAGGCCCATCTCGTCGCTGTGCGGATGCCCGTCGGCGTCCAGCCACGATCGATCGTCGAATCCGTTCGATTGAACCACGAAAACATCTCCGTCCCACTTGCCCACCGAGTAGCCGTACCATCGCGGGTCGGGATCTGTTGGAAGCTCGCGCCCGTCAGTCCAGATGGTGCGATAGGTGTAAAACCAATCGAAGAACATGATCATTCGATCTGGAAGCTGAATCATTTCGTAGGGATAATTGTTCCAAAAGAGGATGCGCGGGAAACCCATGGGGTCGCAGATCATCATGGGATCGTTCCCCAGCGGACGCCCCCGGGGACCCAGGCCAGGTTTTGCAGCGTCGTATCTTTGCTGCGCCCATTGCGTCATAGCAGGAGCCGTGGCGCTGAGCGAATTTCTGGTGCCGCGAACCGGATGTCCCCACCAGATTCCCGCCAGGCTGTGCGGATCGAAGGGCTGATCCTTCTGCGAATCCGGGACCTCCGCATTCAGCGCGGCAGGCGGACTCTGAGAGTAGATCGCGAACGGAGACAGCAGCGCCAAGGCAACCATTGTTGACGTCATTGCTGCGGCTGCTCGGAATGATCGGTCACCCGGCCGTCTGAGGTGACCAGCTTCGCCAAAAAGCCCCGAGGCGCGCCCACTTTGGATGGCCACACAGTGATCGTCACTTCGTCCCCCGGTTTCAAATATTTCCTCGACCAACCATACCTGGCGGCCATCATAATCGGCGGGTCCGTTTCGGCCGCCCACTCGGTGGCAAGGCCGCGTTCGTCCTTCACTTCAAACGTGATGTAGACGTGCGGATTGACATAGACAAATTCCTTCACGATACCTTTCAGCGTGACGGTCTTCGTCAAATCGTAGGAAACGCGAGATCCGTGATGCGCGAAGGCTTGGCTGGCGAGTGCGAATAACCCCACCGCCAGGGACCATTTCGCTAACTTTACTCTCGTCATATGCTACCTCCTCCGAACCAGTGCTGTTATATCATGCAGCGCTGAGAAACGGGATTCAAGGGGTAGCGGCGTCGCGGATCGGCCCGGATGTTCAGCAGGCTTTTGCGCCGTCCCAATTCAACCGATCGGCCAACATACCGCGTATCGCGTTCTGGTCTGCCTCCAGGCCAGAAGGGTCTTCCACCAGAAGCCAACTCAATTCCTGCGTAAATACGCTTCGCGCGGAATCCAGATCGCCACTTCGCTGGTAATTCAAAGCCCTGTTCCAAGCCAGAACGTTGGTTACTGAATGAGTTTTTCCAAGATGGGTCCGGGCGCTCTCGAAGGCTTCCCGTTCCAGCAAGCCCGCTTCCGCATCGCGCCCCAAGTCGAACAAGACGGCCGCCAGATCGCCCTTGGCCGCCAGGGATTTCGGATGGTTGCCCCCCACCGTCGAAGTAAGGAGCTCAAGGGTTTGGTGCAGCAAGCCGGCGGCCCCGTCGAGATCGCCGACCCGCCACAACGCTAGAGCAAGTTGGTGAGCTACACCGAGAGTTTCCGGATGATCGGCCCCGTGGAGGTTCGTATACGAATCGAGGTCCTCCAGCAGAGCGACAACGCTTTCGGAACTAGGCACTTTGCTGCTTGCCGCGAGGGAAGAAGTTTAAAGAGGCGGAGTTCATGCAATAGCGCAAATGAGTGGGAGGCGGACCATCGTCGAAAACATGCCCCAAATGCGCGTCGCACCGCGAGCACTGCACTTCGTCTCGCTGCATTCCATGCGAGTTGTCGCCTTGCACCTTGACGTTTTCTTTCGCGATGGGCTGCCAGAAACTGGGCCAGCCTGTGCCGGATTCGAACTTTGTTTTGGAATCGAAGAGCACCGTATCGCAACAGATGCAATGGTACAGCCCGTCTGCGTGGTTGTTGGCGTACTTGCCCGTTCCAGGCACCTCCGTGCCGGCCTGGCGCGTCACCTCAAACTGTTCCGGCGACAAACGTTCTTTCCACTCGGCCTCGGGCTTTTCCACTTTTTCGAGCTCTACCACGCCGGTTCGTACACCGGACGAATCAAACTCAACGATTCGCACCGTCTTGTTTTTTTCCGACGATGCAAAGGCAGACAAACTCTTAACGGTCATCGCGGCCGGCAAACCACACGCCAGGGCCTTCAGAAACAGCCTGCGGTGGGATGGGAACACATTGAAATCGGTCATTGCTTCGCTCCTTTTAAGAGTTCGGGAAACTCCGCATGCAGGTTCGTCAACTTAGGCAAGTCGTTGTAGGCGACATAAGGCTGATGCGGATTTCGCGCGACGTAGTTCTGATGGTAAGCTTCCGCGGGATAAAACGCTTGCAGTGGCGCAACCTTGGTCACAATGTGGCTCCGGAACACCTTGGCATCCGTCAACTGTTGGATATACACTTCCGCGATATGCTTTTGCTCGTCGCTGGTATAGAAAATTTCCGAACGGTACTGCGTGCCTTCGTCGGGACCTTGGCGATTTAGTTCCGTCGGATCGTGCGCTACTGAAAAGTAAATCTTCAGAAGCTGGCCGAAGGTAACCTGGGACGGATCGAAGGTAATCTGAACGGACTCCGCATGGCCCGTCGTGCCGGTGCTGACGATCTCATATTGCGCGGTGTTCTTGCTTCCGCCCGCGTAGCCTGAGATGGCGCTCGAAACGCCCTTGACGGCGTCGAACACGGCTTGCACGCCCCAGAAACATCCGCCCGCCAGGACTACGGTTTCGGACTTCTTTTCCGACCGGTTCTCATCCACCGCCGGTCCCGGAAGGCTGGCCGCGCTTAAGGTGAAACCCGCAATCAAGCTGATCAGGCCAGCTTGAAGGAAATTAGCGATTGGTGCTTGCATCGACTTAGCTCCTTGCCTATGGTTCGCCTTGATAATATCACTTTGGCGATCGTTTTTGGCGGTGTGTATACTAGACATCGTCCGTCATACGAGACAAGAGGGAGGATCCCGTGATACTGCTGATTCTAGCGTTTCTGGGCGGCGTGCTTACCATCATCAGCCCGTGCATTCTGCCGGTTCTCCCGTTCGTGTTTGCTAAAGCGGATCAACCGTTTCGCCGGAGCGGGCTGCCATTGCTGGCGGGCATGGCGCTCACGTTTGCGGGATTCGCCGCGATCGCGACGGTGGGCGGAGCCTGGGTAGTGCGCGCTAATCAATACGGGCGCGTCGTCTCGCTGATTGTTTTGGCGATCTTCGGATTAACGCTCCTCTGGCCGGCGCTGGCCGACCGGCTCTCCCGGCCTTTCGTGGAGTTAGGCAGCCGGCTGTCCCAACCATCCGCCGACGCTTCCAGCCCCAGTGCGTTCCGCTCGTTGTTGCTGGGTGTTGCCACCGGATTGCTGTGGGCGCCCTGCGCCGGGCCTATCCTTGTCCTTATTCTGACAGGCGCTGCGCTGGAAGGCGCCAGTGAACGCAGTGTCTTCTTGCTGCTCGCGTATGCCGCCGGCGCCGCCACTTCATTGGCCGTGGCGCTGCTTGCGGGCGGACGAGTATTCGCAGCGCTGAAGCGCTCCCTCGGAGCGGAGGTCTGGATTCGCAGCATCCTGGGCGTTGCGGTTTTGGCGGGCGTCGCGGCGATTGCGTTTGGCCTGGATCGCGGCCTGTTGACGCGAGTGGCGCTGGCCAGCACTTCCGGCTTGGAACAATCGTTAATCGATCGCTTTCATCCTCCGTCTCAAGCTCAAAATGCTCCGCCGAAAAATCCAGGCGGGATGATGATTATGTCCGCGACCGCTGCAGGGGGGACCGCTGGGCCGCAGACCCTACCCGATCTGTCCGGTGCAGTCTCCTGGCTCAACTCGCCTCCACTGAATAGCGATCGCCTAAAAGGGCATGTCGTCCTGGTGGATTTCTGGACCTACTCGTGCATCAATTGCCTGCGCTCCATTCCCTACGTTCGAGCCTGGGCGGACAAATATAAGGACAGCGGCCTGATTGTCATCGGAGTGCATACGCCGGAGTTTGCATTCGAGAAGGATCTCGACAACGTTCGCCGGGCCGTGAGCGAATTGAAAATCAATTATCCGGTGGCGCTCGACAACGACTACAGAATCTGGAAAGCGTTCAATAACTCATACTGGCCAGCCGATTATCTAGTGGATGCAACCGGCCACATTCGCTTTCACCATTTCGGCGAAGGCAAGTACGACGAATCGGAGCAGCAGATCCAGCAACTTCTCAAGGAGCACGACGGGCAGCTTTCCGTGAATGGACTTGTAAAAGTTGCCGCTACCGGGGCCGAGGCCGCACCAGCCGTCGATGTCGAATCGCCGGAGACCTATGTCGGCTACGATCGCGCCGATAGTTTTATGTCTCCCGGTGGACTGAAGCAGGATGTTGCGCATCTGTACACGACGCCCAAGCATTTGGAACTCAACCAGTGGGGACTCGCCGGCACTTGGACCGACCATGCGCAGGTTGCAAGTCTCGACGCTGCGCGTGGCCGGATAGTCTACCGTTTCCACGCGCGTGATCTGCATCTTGTGATGGGACCCGCCGCCGGCGGATCGTCCATCCGGTTCCGCGTAAGAATAGACGGTCAAGCGCCGGGTGCCAATCACGGAGTGGATACCGACGCCGCCGGCGATGGAAAAATCACCGAGCATCGTCTGTACCAGCTCATCCGGCAGAAAGGCACGATCGAAGATCGCAGCTTCGAGATCGAGTTCCTGGATGCGGGCGCGCAGGCCTTCGCGTTTACGTTCGGCTGAGTTAGTTCTTGGGCAGCGGGACCGCGTACATTTTGAACAGCCCCGGATCCTTGTCCTTGAATGCCGGATCGTTGCGGTAATTCAATTTCCCTTCGACGATCCACGCCATGCCGCGCGTTGCGGTAACGCCTGGCGTGCTTTCCAGCCCCTCTTTGATGGTCGTGATCACGGCGTTATGCAAACCTTCGCCTTCGAACGTGACGATGCTCATCTTGCCCGAATTCTCGGCCAGCAGCAGTCGGTTCTTTCCGATCGCACGCATCCCGTCCGGACGGTCCAGCGGGCGCGACAGCTTGAGTTCGACCACGCTCTTCGATTTCCCGTCCGGTCCCAGATCCAGGCGCAGTAGTTTGCCGGCGCTAACGCTGTTCACGTAAAGGATCGTTTTTTCCCCGAACGCAAGACCGTCGGCGCCTGCCAGCAGCGGATCCTTAGCCGCTACTTCCAGACTTTTCCCTCCAGGCTTCAGCATCAGCACGCTGCCCTGACGCGTATCGGTGAAATAGGTGGTGCCATCGGGAGCGGCCGCAATGTCATTGCAGAGCGTGCCGTCGCCCGGCAACGGATAGGTTCCTTTGGGCGCGCCCGTCTTCAAATCGAAAGCCATGGCCGCAGTGGCCTCGCCCTTGTTCTCTAAATTGTTGGAGCAAACCCACAAGGTCTTGCCCTTCTCGTCCGCGTAAACGCCCAGCACCTGATTCAAGCCGCCCGTGCCGGGCTTAATCCACTCCTCGACCATCGCGGTTCCGGGCGCAATGCGGCTGACGTTGCCGTGCCCGAGGCTCCCGACGATCAAGGTTCCATCCGAAGTGGAGGTGATGCTTTCCGGAAATATACGCGTGCCAGGAAGCGTAATCTCAGTCACCGGTTGCGCCGCGTAAACACCTGCGGCAATCAAGAAAAGCGCCGTAGCGCGGAATGTATTTTTAATAGGTAGTTGTATCATTGAGCGGTTTTTGTGCCGGGCACGGGCCGAACCAAGAGCGTGAGAACGAAGCCCACTGCCAGTAAGCCAGCCAGAACTTCGAGCGGCTGGTCATAGATGTGAATCTTGCTTGCGCCGGGCGACAGATGGGCCTTCGCGTTGCTGGAAAGCTCGGTGATAATCACCGGACCAGCAATGGCGGCGGCGCTCCAGGAAGTGAGCAAAACACCGTGAATCGCGCCTACGTTGTCGGCTCCAAACATGTCCGCAAGGAAGGCGGGAATGGTAGCGAATCCTCCGCCGTACATGGTGAACACCACAAACAAAGCGGCTTCAAAGATCGCCCATTCGCCTCTGCCCGCCAAGCCGGGAATAAGCAGGAATAGGATCACCTGCGTGACAAAAAATGTGAGGTAGGTGTTGCGGCGGCCGATGTAATCCGAGAAAGACGCCCAAAAGAAGCGACCACCGGCATTGAACAGGCTGATCAGAGAAACCACGGCAGCGGCTTGCAGCGCAGTTTTCTGGAACATGTCCTGCATCATCGGAGAAGCTTGCGCCAGAATGCCAATGCCGGCCGTCACGTTGATAAACAAAATGGCCCAGAGCAGATAGAACTGCACCGTCTGAATAGCTTCATTACGCGACAGGCGGAGACTGGTGATCATCTTATCCTGATGGACTGGCGGCGACCATCCTTCCGGAAGCCAACCTTCCGGTGGCCGGTGGAGCAGACGCGCGCCGATCATCATAATGATGAAATAGACCACGCCCAACGCGATGATGGTCCGGGCCACGCCGAACAAGTTCATGAAATAAACATTCAAATATCCGGCCAGAAATGCGCCGCCGCCGAAGCCCATGATGGCCATCCCGGTAGCCATGCCACGCCGGTCTGGAAACCACTTCACGAGCGTGCTGACCGGAGCGATGTAGCCGAGCCCGCATCCCATGCCGCCAATGACGCCCATTCCTAGAAACACCAGGAAAGACTGCTTCAAAGCCAGCCCGATTCCACCGATGACAAGTCCCGTTCCGAACAGCACCGCAGCGGCAGTGGCAGCCACGCGGGGACCTCTGCGCTCCACCCAGGGACCTCCGAACGCCGCACTCAGACCCAGCAAAATCAGAGCTGTGCTGAACGTGGTGTAGGGAGGGCTGAACCACCATGGGTCGTTCGGAAACAATGCATGGATAGGCCGGTTGAATGTGCTCCAGGCGTATACCGATCCGATGCAGATGTGCACCAGGACCGCGCCAATCGGAATCAGCCAGCGGTTGGAGGTGGTCGTGCTAGAGGGCGATGGAGCGACTCGCGTTTCGTGGGTAGCCATTATTTTTCCTTCCCTGCGCGAACTACCTGGGGAATCTTATCGCAAACCAAGCCCCGATGCCCGGCCCGCTGGCGTTCAGTGCGATGCCGGCGATGGGTTGGCGAAAGCGGGATCGTGAATGACTGCGTCGTCCGTCAAGGTGTTGAGAAACGCGATCAGGTCCGCGCGGTCCTGTTTGGAAAGCTCGAAACCGCCAATTAGCGCGTCCTTATTTGGATTATCGTGGCCGTTTCCTGTCTGAGGACCAGCGTGGATCGCCCGGCCGCCCGCTGCATAGTGATCGAGCACTCCTTCCAGAGTGGGAATGCTTCCATCGTGCATGTATGGGGCCGTCAGCGCGATGTTCCGCAGCGTCGGCGCTTTGAATTTTCCTACGTCCGCCGTTTGTTTCGTGAACTCGTAGATGCCCACATTTGGCGCCGGATAAGACATCAGGCCCGGAACATTGTAGAGACCAGTATTATGAAATTCGATTGGATGATCGGCATTCCGCTCGGAAACCGTGGCGTCGGAAAAAGCAAATCCGCCATGACAGCGGAAGCACGAAAGGTGTTGATTGAAGAACAGGATTTCGCCGCGCTTGGCGGACTGCGAAACCGCGTTGTCGTCGCCGTCATAGTGATAGCGGTCAAAGGGAGAACGGGCCGAGATGATGCTTCTTTCGAAACTGGCCAGGGCTTTGGTGACGTTCGCAACCGTAAACGCATCAGCGTCGCCGGGGAAAGCGCGCTCGAACAAGGCGCGATACTTGGGATCGGCACGCAGGGTTGGAAGAAACCGATCGCCTTCACGCAAGCCCAGTTCCACCGGATGCTCGCCGAACATCGGCACCAGCGCCTGTTTTTCCAGGCTCTTCATTTCCGGATTGCTCCAGGTGAGCGCGGCGCTATAGGCCACGTTGACCAGGCTCATGGCGCTACGGGAGTGCGATTCGCCCGTTGCTCCCAGGCCGACAGCGCGGCCATCGGTGAAGGCTAGTTCCTGCTTGTGGCAGGTGGCGCACGAAGCTTTCCCATTCACCGACATTCGCGTGTCATAGAAAAGATAGCGGCCCAGTTCGACCTTGGCCTGCGTCATCGGATTGTCGGCCGGTACATAAGGTTTGGGAAAACCCTTGGGCAGGTTCCACTGATAATCGCCGTCTGGCCCAGCGCCAAACAAACCCAGCGCCGCCAAAGCCAAGGTCAGAACGGATCTCGTCCAGTGCATCGAACCAGTCCCCTACTTTTGCAGCCGCACGAACTCGAGCGTCTCCAGCATCCGCACCGATCGCGCACCCGCTTTGTCGTTCGGGCAGACCAGGCGAAATGGACCTTGATAGCCGAAGAGCGGCTTTCCGTCCCGCTTATCCGCAACCAGGATCTGTTCATTCCCGAATGCCGCGTCTAGCTCGCCCAGCGTGAACACCACCTGGTACCCGTCGTGCGCTTTCGCCAGAACGTAGCTGGCTAGCGATTTCCCGCGCAATTGATTGCCGAGCGGAGCGCCCGCGCGCTTCAGAATTTCCCGTAAAGGTACGCCCTCGTATTCCACCTTGGTTCCATCCTGCTCCGGGATCGACGCTGTCTCGCGCGGCATCTTCGCCAGATCGTCCGCTTTGAGCGTTAACGGCATGGGGACGTCGCCCGTTACGGCCAAGGTTGTGGAACCGGCTGGCTGCTCCGGCGCCTGAGCGAAAACAAGGCCGGCGGCGATGGCTGCCAAAGCCGAAAAGCGTAGAACCGAAATTCGCAGAAGCATATTCCGATGTTTTCCGCTGTCATGTTATCACGACACTGTCGTCCGGGATCGGAATCCTCAAGAAACGCGTCCGGCGATCGGCGCGGATGCCAAGGGGTGCGCGACATAAATGTGG
>PKZC01000167.1 GCA_003132905.1 Bryobacterales bacterium
GTCATTGCTGAACCGTCATTGCTGAACCGTCATTGCTGAACCCAGGATCGCAGGTTCCATGCGAGGTTTCATGAGCCGCCCGCACTAAACTACGTGGAACCTTTGGATAGCAATGTGGTACCAGTTCGGGCCGAAAAATCTCAATGAAAGCGGGATTGCTAGGCGGCGGGCTGGTCGTCCTCGTCGTAGGCGGGAAGGATGGCTTCCAGGTCCTCGGCTTCGAATACCTGGTCGCAATCCAGGCATCGAAGATAGTCCACCCCGTCACGCCGGGCCAACATTTCAGTGCGGGTGTGATTGCAGGGCTGCATAGAAAGTAGAAAGAAGAGAGATTATCCCCATTCTAAGCATGTCGGAACGGTTGTCAAGCCCCCAAAAGTTCCGGTTGGGCCCTTATTTGGGAATGTTTTTCGTCTGAAACGGTCGGGCGAGCTCGAGGAGCAAGGCTAAACGGACGCGATTCCGGGGCATTTGGAAACAAGATCGTGTCGCCTGTTTGTAACAGAGAGATGCTAAAATGTTCTGGAGTGACGAACTTCGACAGCCTGCGCGTCGAGCGCTTTAAGCAGTCCACCAAAGAAAAACTGCGTGGCGTACGCTGTCCCGAGCACCACCAGCCGCCGCGCCTGCNNGCGATGTCACTATTTCCATGAGCGGCTGTTGCGAAACGCTGATGGCGATGGCCAACGCGCGGGTGGCTTCGACGCCCGCCGACATCGAGATTCGCAAGCCGGCCTAGGCGCGCGCGAGAATCCGGCCGACGCCATCACGGAAAACATCCTCGGCGGTCAATAAGCTGAGCACCAGGAACGCCTCTCTCTCAAAATCGAAGAAGAATCCGGGCTGCACCAGCACGTTGTCCTCTGTAAGCAGACTGAGCACCCAATCTTCTTCGCTGTGAATGCGCGGCGCTTCCAGCACGGCGTACCAGCCGCCTTCGGTGCCGAGCAGTTTCCAAGGCGAAGCGCCGCCGATCTGGCTTGCAAGAAAAGCCCGGTTAGCGCGAACCCGCGCGAGAATCTGTGCCTGCAGGCCGCCACGCAGACCCAGCAGGGCGGCCGCGGCCCATTGCACCGGAGCGCTGACCGAAAGATACGTATCGGCGATCAGTTCCAGCCGTTCGAAAGCTTGCTCGCGATGGCGCGGCGGGCCTCCCGTTGCGATCCAGCCGAGTTTCATCTGGGGCAAGCCAGCGACTTTGGAGAGACCGCTCAGGCAGAACGTCAGCACTTCGTCGATCGCTGTTAACGAGCGCACAACGGGAGCGTGTTGATCGAGCAGATAGTCAGCGAAAACTTCATCCGAAATAAGCGCCAAGTTGTGCTTGAGGCAGATCGCGATCAGGGGATCAAGCTCAGACCGTTTGAGGAAAGACCCGGTGGGATTATTAGGGTTCACCAGCACGATGGCGCTGGTCCGGGGCGTTACGGAGCCGCTAAGCGCGTCAAAATCGATGGACCAAGCGCTGTTGTAGACCAGGGGATACTGGATGACACGCACGGAATCGAGCGCAGCTAAGTAATCGAACAAAGGATAGGACGGGCTTGGAACCAGCACCTCGTCGCCGGGATCGGCCAGCAGTTTGAAGACGAAGGCGTAAGCTTCGCTGGTGCTGGCGGTCAGGAGTATGCGTTCCGGACTTACGCTACCGGCATAATACGCGGAGACCGCGTCACGAGCGGCCGGCAATCCCGCGGCGCCAGGCTCATAGCGCAGCGACCGTGGATCGGCCAGCGCAGAGAGAATGGCGTCGGACGGATATGCGAATCCGGCGGCAGTAGGATTCGATTCCGTCAGGTCGAGGATCGGTGTGCCGGCCGCTCGTTTTTCGTCCAAAAGCTGGCTGAGGCGATTGGGCGGGAGATCCCAATGGAGCCGGGAGGAAAATAGCGGCGCGGGCAAGCAGACAAGTTACCACGCCGCGGCGGTTATACGCCTAATTCGAGGGCACATTACTTCGGGTCTTCGAACCGGAGTTGCTGCTGTGTCGTGAACCGGTGCTGTGATGGTGGCTATTGCTATGAGATCCATGACTGGAACTGCTATGGCTCCCGCTGTTTTCGCTTTTGCTCGAGTCGGCAAAGGCCAACGATGCCGTGCCCAGGATAAGGGCGCTGGTTAGGAGAAGAGAGAGATAAACTTTCATGCCTTAGAGTGCGGCATGCGTGAAGAAAATCGCAGGCGTTAATGCCGATTCTTAGTGGACGGTGTAGCGCGCTTTGAGGGCGAACGGCGCGATCTCGATGTCGAATTTTTCCCCGCCCGCGCGAACCATCTGGTAGGTACCCCGCATAAGCCCAGTGGGGGTCTTGAGCGGACACCACGAAGAATATTTGAACGACTCGCCGGGCGCCAGCACAGGCTGCTCCCCGATGACACCCGGACCTTTCACTTCTTCGACGTGATCGAGCGCATCCGTAATAATCCAGTGCCGGCTAATCAGCTGTACGGTATCGGTTCCCTGGTTGGTGATGCGGACCGTGTACTCGAAGACCCATTCGCCTTGCAGCGGCTTCGAATTCTCGGGCGAGTGTCGCGATAAGACTTCGACGCGGATAGATTTGGTCACGGCGTCGGACATCGGAGCGTGCTCCGACCGAAGATCAGGCATAAGCATGCTCATGATAGCAGGGCGTTCGGTAGAATAGCAGTCAGGATTCCCCTATGTCCGTCATCTCGAACGCCCCTCCCGAAATCGCCATGGAACATTTACCGGCTGTACCGCTGACTCTGGAAGGCGCCAGCATGCTGCATCAGATGCTGCGCGTCCGTTGGACCGCTTGGAAGCAGCTGTCTGCCGCCGAGCAAGCCAAGATCGCACAAGAGGCCGCCGACGCGCTGGCAGTGATGGAACGCGAAACGGGCGGACAAAGCGCGGCGTTTTCGCTGTTGGGCCACAAGGGCGATCTCATCCTGGTGCATTTCCGTCGTTCCTTCGATGAATTGAATCAGGTGGAGCGGCGGCTGGCGCGGCTTGCATTGTGGGATTACCTGGAATTGACCTCGTCGTACCTGTCGGTGGTGGAACTGGGCCTGTATGAATCCAGCCTTAAGACTTATGGAGCTTTGGCGGAGCGCGGTATCGTGCCATTTTCTCCCGAATGGAAGACGGCCATCGACGAAGTGATGGCGCGCCAGCGAGAGGCTATGGCCCCGCGCCTATTTCCGGACATGCCGCCGCACAAATACCTGTCTTTTTATCCCATGGATCGCAAGCGCGGCGAACTCAAGAACTGGTACCTGCTGCCGATGGCGGAGCGGCAGCGGCAGATGCACGAGCACGGCAAGATCGGCCGCAGGTACGCGGGCGAAGTGAAACAAGTGATTTCGGGATCCATCGGGTTCGACGATTGGGAATGGGGCGTCGATCTGTTCGCCGACGATCCGCTGGTGTTCAAGAAGCTGATTTACGAAATGCGGTTCGATGAAGTAAGCGCCGATTACGCGCTGTTCGGAACATTCTACGTGGGCATCCGGTGTCCGGCGGCTGATCTAGTGAACTGGTTGAATGGCTGAGCTAGCGCCCGGCCTTGAAATTGGCCGCGGCGCTTAGATCCACTGCCGCGCCCGCAGCATCGCCCAGTGCTTTGCGCGTCACGGCCCGGTTTTTATACGCATTGGCGTATTGGGGATCCAGCCGAATCGCAGTATCGAAATCAGCCAGAGCATGCTGGTAGTCATGCTGGCGAAGGTAGACATAGCCGCGCGCGTTATAAGCACGCGTGGCCTTGGGGGCCAGCTGGATGGCTTGGTTCAACTCAACCAGCGCCTCAGGAAACTTTTCCGCTTGAATGAATGCCCGGCCGCGGGCTTCATGCTGCTGTTCGGTTCCGGCAGGGAGGGGAGCGGGCGTGGCAGTGGGAGTGGGAATAGGAGCAGGTGACGCCTTCGCAACCGGAGCGGGCGCAAGGGCGGGCACGCTGACTGGTGGGGCAACTTGTGGGGCAAGCGCCGGGACAGTATTCTTGGCCTCTGCTTGCTTGCTCTCTTCCAGATGTTTTTGGGCTCTCGCGAAAACCTCGGCGGCTTCTTTATATTCAGGCCGCAATCGCATCGCTTGCGCGATATCGGACTGTGCTTTGGCATAGTCGCCCAGCAGGTAATAAGCGCTGCCGCGCGCGAACCATGCTTCCGGAAGCTGAGGGTCCAATTCAATCGCCTTGCTGCGATCGGCCAAGCCTCTGTCATGCTCGCCCAATTGATGGTAAGAGCCGCCGCGCGCCAGATAGACCTCCGCCGAGTTGGGTGCCAGTTTTACGGCCTGTTCGCGATCTTGCAGCGCCTCGGAATGCCGATTGAGTTTCACTAAAGCCGCTGCGCGAGCCAGGTAAAGGTACACTTCCTGGGGAGTGATTTTCATGGCTTCGGTGAAGTCGGCCACCGCGCCGTCGTTATCCTCCAGCCGGAACTTCGCCGCGCCTCGCAGAGTGAGGGCCTTGGCGTCGTTCGGGTGCACCGACAGCAGTTTGTCGAAGTCCTGGATAGAGCGATGGAAATCGCCGAGTTGGCCCCAGGCGAAGCCCCGGCCGAGAAGCGCCTCGATATTATCCGGCTTCAGGTTGAGGCTCTGGTCGTAGTCGTCGACGGCGTCGCGATAACGGCCGAGTGCGTTGTAGAGGTCGCCTCGCTGCCGAATAGGTTCTGGATTGTCCAGCCGCAGCTTGATTCCGAGTGTGAAGTCGGCAATAGCAGCGTCGTATTCGCGCAGTTCAGTGTGTGCCACCGCGCGGCTATTGAATACCTCGGCCGAACTGACGCCCAGTTCCACGGCGCGCGTGTAATTCGTCACCGCTTTGCGCGAATTCTTCACCCGTTGGTCGATGTCGCCCAGCAGCTGAAATACCTCGCCGTTGTTGGGCTCGAGACGCGTAGCCGCGCCAGCGTCTTCCATGGCATGTGGATAATCGCCGGTGAAGAAGCGAACACGCGCGCGATGGAAGTATGCCGCCGCGCTGTTGGGGTCGCTCTGAATGGCTTCCGAATACGCGGTTTCGGCCTCTTTCCACTGATTCGCCTCTTCCAGGCGCAGCCCTTCCTTGAAAGACTTTTCAGCCTGCTTGGGATTAGAGGGCGGCCCTGCTGGCGAGACGCCCGGTGACAGGGCTAGGATGACGAGGAACCACAAACCGCGACGGCGCATGTAAGAAACTTTCGTACACTTCTACTAATACAGTAGCTGACGACGAGCCCAGAATGTCTTACTTTATGGCTACGACGGCGGCAGTGGGGAAAGTAATGAGCGAGAAGTGCGAAGCCACTCGCGCCAGGAAGCTGTCACGCTCCGAGACGCTCACCCACTTGAGCACGGACGACTCGCCATCCTCGGAGAAGAAGCCCACGCCGCCCCGGGTGAGGCGGTTGTCCATCCAAGAGCTGATGAGCTGGCCATTCACTGAAGTAAGGAATCGATTCCCCCGCACGCTCACCCGAACTTTGTAGTCGACGCCACGTTCCAGTGTCAGCGGCAGCGGCAACTCCACTCGGTCGCGCTCTCGTCCATCCAGCACCACGAAGCGAACCAAGCCGGCATTCGGCAGCGCGCCGGTGTGCGTCATCACCAGTTTGGTGCCGTAGTAATTATGCAGATCGGCGGCCCGAAAAGCCCAATCCATGCTTTTGCGATCGATCTGTCCCAGGAACTCGAGTTCGTAGTTGGAAAGCGAAGTGGAAGGTTTCCAAAGCTTCAAGGATGCCGGCCGTACTTCGCCGCCCTCCAGGCTCCAATCCGAACGAATGGATCGGAGACCTTCCCAGCCAGTCAAGCCGGTGTGAAAATCGTCGCGCAAGGTGCCGGAAGTCTTGCTTTGAATCAGATTTCCGAGCAATTGTCCGAACCCGCTTTGACTGGCTTGCGGGTTGGTATCCGGCAGAGCTGAAATCGCCTTGGGCGCAGGTGAATTCATGGACAATTGCGAAAAAGCGAGGACTACAACCACTGCGCCGAGACCCACAAAAATCGTGGTCCCGATGCCTGCTTTGCGCTCCGGCTTGTCCTCAAGACGCGTGCGGCCCGTCTGGTAAAGCCCATATAAATCTTCGGCTTCGCGGAGCGCGCGGGCCGATGTGGCGTATTTCTTAAGATGGTCCTTGGAGCAGAAACGCTTGTCCCTGAGCCTCCGCAGAGGACCGATATTCTTGCGGCAATACAAGCAGGCCGTAGGACTGGAGCTCACGATGACCCAGTGTAGCAACGGGACGCTCACAATGAAATGTACTAAGGCAAGAATACAAGTGAGCTGGGAGTTCGTGCTGAAAAGGTCTAAGGAAAAGGCCCGAGAGGGTGCCGTATCCCACGAAAAAGAGTGAACATAAGCCGAGTAAACGCTCGTATGCTTGGTTAAGGTATTCAACGGATGCCAACCCCATACCACCTCCTTACGCCTACGCTGGCTGTGAGTTTCCTGTTACTGACCGCTTGCACCCCGGAATGGGGTCCGCCGGGTCCAGAGCGTACCGAGACGCGTAGCGTGGAAATGGATCAATCGGAAGAAGTTCGCGTGGATTTGAGGATGGGCGCCGGAGAGCTGCGGGTGGCCGGGGGAGCGGAGAAGCTCATGGAGGGCCGCTTCACTTACAATCGGCTGCGGCTGCGTCCGGAAGTTTCCTATACCGCCGGGGGATTCCGCGGGCATCTTACCGTGGAGGAACCGAACCATGTGGGGAGCGCAACATCACGATACGCCTGGGATCTCCGCCTCAACAATCAAAAGCCGTTAGACCTGGAGGTGCACTGTGGCGCCGGGGAGTCCCGGCTTGACCTGGGCGATCTGTCGCTACGGCGTGTCAGCGTCAACATCGGGGTCGGCGAACTCAAAATGGATCTGAGGGGCAATCCCAAGAACGATTATTCAGTTTACGTTCGCGGGGGTGTCGGCGAAGCGACGGTGTATCTACCTACGGGCGTTGGAATTGAGGCGGATGTGCAAGGGGGCATTGGAGGTATTCACGCGCCGGGCCTGGAAAAGCGGGAGGGCCGCTACGTCAATGATTCCTATGGCCATGCCAAGACCACGGTGCGGTTGGACATTCGCGGTGGAATCGGCGGCATCAATCTCATAGCGAACTAAGACCCCATAGCGAACTAAGACCTTTGCCCTTGGGGGCTATCTCTTTCAACGTGCCAGGACTAAACGATTTAAGTTCTTCTGACGATAGCTTGGTGAATGGCTTTTATCATAGCCTTGCTGTGCTTTGCAGCAGTGATCTGGACGCTGCGTAAATGGCGTCCTGCCTCCAAACAACAGAGTGCCACTTCCGATCAAGCTTTTGACGGCGGGGAACTGTTTGAGACTGCACCCATAGGCCTCATGGAGATAGATCGGGAGGGAATAATCCGGCGCGTCAACCGTCTGGAGTGCAAGCTGCGCGGCGTGGAAGAGAGCGCCATGCTAGGCGTGCATTGTGCCGACCTGATTCCCAAGATCGACCGTGAAAGATATCGCGAGCAAATTCGTCGCAGGATTGAGGGCCAGACCGCGTTAGTCACCTATCAGCACGAGTACGCACACGGGGGCGGCCTCAAGGTGAGCGTGGAAGTGCATGAGCAGCTGCTCAAGAACAAAGAGGGTCAGGTGCGGGGCATGCGATTGGCCTCCATTGATGTTACAGACCTCAAAAAGAGCGAAGATGCCGCCTACCAAACCGCCAAAGAATTACAGGCGCTCTTCCAGGGCTTCCCGGATTTGTTCCTGCGGATCGACAAGAATGAAACCGTGCTGGATGCCAAGGGCGGCCAACGTTCGGATTCATTCCTGCGCACCGATAAGTTTCTTGGACGCAATCTGCAGGATCTTTTGCCGGCCGGCGTCTTGGCTCAAGTGTGCGCGGCGCTGGAAAAAGTCCACAACAGCAACGCGATGGAGATCGTTGAATTTTCCCTTCAAGACCGGCTGGGAAGTCAAAGTTACGAAATGCGTGTGTTGCCTCTCCACTGGGATGAATGGATCGCGGTGGTTCGCAACATCACGGCGCGTAAGCTGAGTGAACAGCGTTACATGAACGACGCGCAGGAACTGGAGCAGAAGAACGAGCAGCTGGAAAAAGCGCTGACTTCGGCGCGGGAAGCCACGCTGATGAAGAGCCGGTTTCTCGCCAACATGAGCCACGAAATACGCACCCCGATGAACGGTGTGCTGGGGATGACCGACTTTCTGCTCGTGAGCGGGCTCAATCCGGAGCAGCAGGAGTATGCCGAATCCATCAAGCGCTCGGCCGACTCGCTTCTGGCTTTGATCAACGACATTCTGGATCTGTCCCGAATCGAGGCCGGAAAATTACGGCTGGATCGCGTGGAATTTCCGCTGCGGACCTCCATCGGTGAGGCTTGTTCGATATTCGCCCTGCAAGCGCGCGCCAAGGGATTGGAATTTGTGTCCTCGATCGGGCCTGGAGTGCCGGAGACGGCGGTGGGAGACTCGGGACGCTTGCGGCAAGTGCTGACCAATCTGCTGGGCAACGCCATCAAGTTCACTGAGCGGGGCCAGGTGGGTCTCAAGGCGGAGATCAGCAGCCAGACGCGCGACGCTATCCAGTTGAAGTTCACGGTACATGACACCGGCATCGGAATTCCCTCCGCCGAGCAGGGTCGGCTGTTCGACACATTCACTCAGGTGGACGAATCGAACACGCGCAAATACGGCGGAACAGGGCTGGGCCTGGCGATTTCCAAGCAGCTGGTGGAATTGCTGAGCGGTGAGATTGGGTTGGAAAGCGAACCGGGGAAGGGAAGCAGCTTCTGGTTCACTGCCAGCTTCGGCAAATCCACTCGGTCTGAAGTTACGGCGTCCGCGCCTCCGCCAGCGCCGCGATCGGAAGTGGGTTTCCGCGAAACAGACAAGCCCCGCCCGGCCATAGCAAAATCGCAGACCGGGACCGCGCAACCGGCGGAAACTCCCGCTGAAGTATCGCCTTTGCAGAAGCAGTTGCGAATTCTGCTGGCCGAGGATAACGAGATCAATCAACGCATCACGCTGCGGCTGTTGCAGAAACTGGGCTTGGCCGCCGACGCAGTGGTGAACGGGCGCGAAGCGGTGGAAGCGCTTGAAAAACGAAAGTACGATCTGGTGCTCATGGATTGCCAGATGCCGGATATGGACGGTTTCGAGGCTACCGCTGTTATCCGCAGCCGCGAAGGCGGCAGCCGCCATCAGACCATCTGCGCCCTGACCGCCAACGCCATGGATGGCGACCGCGAGCGGTGTCTGGCGGCCGGCATGGACGACTACATCAGCAAGCCGGTGGGATTAGAGAAGCTGCGTGAGGCCCTGTGCCGCTGGATTCCGGGCGTAGGCGCGGTAGCCGCGGGTAACTGAAGCCTAAACTTCAATTCCAACCGACCGCATCAGATCCAGAGCATTGCTTCGTTCCACCACGCCCGGCTGCAGCCGATAGTCGAAGTGCAATTCTCCATTCTGAAGCGTGTCGGCGAAATGAACGTTGATGGCTCGGCTGCCGAGAGCATCGGCGATGTGGGCGAGTGCTAAATCATGTGTCGTGAGCAATCCCATCGCGCCATGATCGATGAGCGCCTGCACAATTCCGGCAGCGCCGATCTGGCGATCGTGCGAGTTGGTGCCGCTCAATAATTCGTCCAGCAGGAAGAGAACGGGGCGCGCGCCGCTGGTAAGGGCGATAATCTCCCGCAGACGCGTGATCTCTGCGTAAAAGCGGGAGCGGCCGTCCTGCAGCGAATCCTGAACGCGAATCGATACGCCCAAGCTCAGCGGCGAAATCTTGAGATGTGCGGCGCGCACGGGAGCTCCGGCCCACGCCAGCACCGTGTTGATCCCGATGGTGCGCAGCAGCGTGCTCTTGCCCGACATGTTGGAGCCGCTGACGATCCATAGCCGTATTTCGCCCCCGAGCCGCACGTCGTTCCGAATGGAGTGCGATTCCGGGATCAGCGGATGCGCCAGGGCTTGGGCTTCGAAGCAGCCGCCGGGAACGTCGGCCAATTGCGGAAAAACATCGCTGGGATGCTCGTAGTAATAGCTCCCTAGCGAGCACAGCGCTTCGAATTCGCCGGCGGTATCAATCCATTCGCGAATATGCGGACCCCAAGCACGACGCCAGCGTTCGATGGCCATGGCCACTTGTGGAGTCCACAGCAGCACCAACGCGATAATCGTAAAAACCAGATTGCGCTGCCAATCGATCCGGGCCACCAGCCGGCCCAGATGGCCGATGATGGCGGATGTTTTCTTCTCGCGCCCGATGTTCAATCGCGCATGGAGTGTTTCGAGCAGCGGCGAGCGAAACGTTTCCTTTTCCAAGCGGCGAAGAAGTTCGGCCAGCAGTAACAGGTCGTGAGACGGCGAATCGACGGCATCGCTCACGCGCGAGGCTTTAGAACCAAGGAAGAACGCGTAGCCCATTTCGATGAAAAAGACTGCGAGGACGGGGGTGCGAGTGAAGATGCCCGCCATGTACAGTCCGAGGGAAATCACCAACGCCGCGGCGAACAGCGGGGCGATATAGCGCGCTCCGGCCGGGAACAGGACTTCGGGAGCTTCGCCCCAGGCCGCGGTGGCATCCGGATCCAGCCCCGAGCGGACCGTGGCGCCGAGTACCGCCAGATCCTCGCGAAGGTCGAGCAGCGGGGCTAGTTCCCGAACCGCTTCGTGGCGGGCCCGCACTTCATCGTGAGACCCGGGTGTCAGCAGCCAGGCTGCGAGAAAGTCCTCACCGGCGCGCGTCCTGGCTGTGGATAGCAATTCGAACAGCGAGCCTTTGCCGAACAGATCGAGATCCTCCGAATAGAGGTGGCTGGGATTGCGGAAGCGCTCACCGGTTTCGCCCGTCCCCATCCAGCGATCTTCCAGGCGAGCCAAGCCGCGCTCATAGAATTGCATGGCGCGTTGAGAGCGCTCCAACCGCTCTCCCACGCGCGCATGTACTACAACCAACGCTGCAAAAATGGCCAACGGAAGCAGCAGCCACCAGGCGGAGATCCAGACTTCCCCGAACACAAAGAACGCGACAACCACGGCCGCCAATCCGGAGGCCAATCGTAGGTTCCCGATGCGGCGGAACTCCTTTTCCAGGCGCACGCATGCCTGGCTGCGGTCGTCGAAGCGCGCCCGGTACTCTTCCAAAGGACTCACAATGCTAGGCTAACAGCAGTAAAGGCCAGACAGACGCGAAATCATGACAGACGCGAAATCATGGATGACGACGAACCCATTCGCATTCCCGTCACCGACACTTTCGATCTGCACACGGTGCCGCCGCGGGAAGTAAAGGCGGTGGTGGAAAACTATCTCGAAGAAGCTTATCGGATGGGCTTTCGGGCGCTGCGCATCATCCACGGGCGCGGGATCGGGGTGCAGCGGGAGATGGTACGGTCGATTTTGAGTAAGACGCCCTTTGTTGCCAGCTTTTCGGACGCACCAGGAGAGGCCGGCGGCTGGGGCGCGACCGTAATCATACTGCGAGATTCGTGAATGGGCACAAATATTTGGAACCTTTCAACGCGCCGGGCAGAATCACTATCAAAGGCCGATGCGGATCGCCGCAATCAACTAATGCTGGAATCCCCGTCCCATAGTGATGGCGATCTGCTTCGGCTGCTGTCAGGCGGCGACGAAAACGCATTTCTCGAGTTTTATCGAAAACATCAGGGCGCAGTGTATCGATTCGCGCTCCAGATGAGCGGAAGGACAGAAATCGCCGAAGAGGTGACGCAGGACGTTTTCATGCTGGTGATGAAGTCGGCCAGCCGTTATGACAGCGAGCGCGGTTCGGTAGCGGCCTTCCTGTATGGCGTGGCCCGGAATTTCGTGCTGCGGGCTTTGGAGCGGGAAAGACCGTACATAACGGTTTTGGACGACCCTGGCGGCGACTATGCGGAGCGGGTGACCGTGGAACGGGATGTCTTGGGCGACTTGGCGCACAGCGAGCGCATCGAAACGCTGCGCAAGGCGGTGCTGGCGCTGCCGCCGGCCTATCGGGAAGTAGTGGTACTGTGCGATCTGCATGAACGGGACTACGCAGAGGCTGCCAGCGTGTTGGGATGCGCTATAGGCACGGTTCGATCGCGCCTGCATCGTGCACGTGCGCTGCTGGCGGAGAAGATGCGTGCCAGCGAAAGGTGTGCGGTATGAATGAAAACGATCGGGAACTGCTGCAGGGTTTGCGGGCGTTGGCGGCGGATGGCACTCGCGAAGCGCCGAGCGGAATCGAGGAGCATCTTCGAGCGGAATTTCGAAGGCGTCACCTGCGTCGCAAAATGCTTCGCTGGACGCCAGGGTTCGGCGCCGCGGCTGCGGCCGGCATTGTGTTGATTTTGTGGCTTCACAACGAAAAACCGAAAACGACGCCGGTGTCCGTGGCAGCGGCCGCGCAGGCCGTCGCGCCCGCCGCGCAAATCGGACCTGCCGCGCAAATTCAAATTGGTGATGACGAGTCCGATGCGAGCTTTTATCCGTTGCCGGAAGCCGAGGCGTTGCCCGCCGTGGAGAACGCGATGGTGGTTCGGGTTCAATTGCCTGTCTCATCGCTTCAGTTGATGGGTGTGCCCGTCAGCGAAGAACGCGCGGATGCCAGCGTGCAAGCCGATCTTTTGCTGGGGCAGGATGGTTTGGCCCGAGGGGTCCGGTTGGTGCAATAGAAAGGGGACATCGCGATGCGTGGATTATCGATCATTTCCGTTGCCGGTCTCATTACGGCGAGCGTGTTTGCCCAGCCGCCCGGTCCTCGGATCGGGCGCGGCGATTTCTCGCTGGTGCGGGCGGAGTTCGGTGGATCCAATAAGGTGGTGCAAGGCGCGCCTTATTCGGCGCAATCGGTAACGCAGTTCACCCAGACGCTGCCCAACGGCGATCATATTCAACGGACCACGAACGCTTCGATTGCGCGCGACAGCCAGGGCCGGACACGCACGGAGCGGTCTTTTGCGGCAATCGGTCCGCTTTCGGCGGAAAAGGGTGGAACTCGAACCGTGATCATCTTCGATCCGGTGGCGAGCAAGAGCTATGTGCTGGATGCTGGAAGCCACACAGCCCGGTCGATGCCGGTCCCGGCGGAGCGCGCCAATGCACGTCAATTTCGAAATTCAGCCTCGGCAAAGACGGAAGATCTAGGCACGCAGGCGATTCAGGGAGTAAGCGCGCAAGGCAAGCGCATCACACGCGCCATTCCGGCCGGCAAAGAAGGCAACGAGAAAGAGATCGATATCGTCATCGAGACCTGGTATTCTCCGGACCTGCAGGTGGTGGTGATGAGCAAGACCAGCGATCCGCGTTTTGGCGATTCTCTGTATCAGCTGAACGCAATCACACGAACGGAGCCCGATCCGGCGCTGTTCGCGGTGCCATCGGATTACACGGTGAAAGAAGGACGGCCGTTCCTGCGCGGTCGGGCGGGACAATAGGTCAAGTTATACTGACAGTTAGTTGCGATCCATCATTTTCCCCGCAGCTCTGGTGTTATCGTGCCTTCGGTTGGCAGGCGCGCCCCCTTCGCTTGACGCCGCGCTCGATTCACTTTCCTCACTGCATGAGTTTCACGAGGTCGCGCTTTCCCCAGACCGCCAACGGGTAGCGTGGATTGAAACCTCGCCCGGCAAAGAGGCCAGCGATCCAGCCAGTGTCGCGGTTTACGTCAAAGATTTAGAGGANNGATCCGAGCGCGGCTGCCAAACGGATCGGCGATGTGGCGGTCCGGGCACAAGGTCTCACCTGGTCGCCCGATGGCAGGCTGGCATTTCTTTCCGACGCCGATTCGCATGGGCAAATGCAGTTGTACGTGATGGAGAAGCCAGGGCGCGGCAAGGTTCGCAAAGTTGGCAACTTCGAAGGCTACGTGGGAGATCCGCATTGGTCGCCCGACGGGCAGAGCATTGCGCTATTGCGGATCGAAGGGGTCACGCGAGTGCCCGGACCTACCCAAGCCACTGCGCCGGAATCAGGCGTTATTGCATCGAAGACCGTCGAGCAGCGCCTGACGATTGTGAATGTGGCAACTGGTGCGGCACGATCCATTTCGCCCGCCGACATGTATGTGTACGAATTCGACTGGTCGCCCGACAGCAAGAATCTGGCGTACCTGGCCGCGCGCGGAGATGGCGACGACAACTGGTTTATCGCGGAGCTATACGCAATCGACGCTCAGACAGGGAAGGTACGCCCTATCTTAAAACCAGCCATGCAAATTGCCAATGTGAGATGGTCGCCCGATGGCAAGACGATCGCCTTTATCGGCGGGTTGATGAGCGACGAAAATGTCGTCGGAGGCGATATCTATGCGCTGCCGGCCGAAGGCGGCACTCCGCGCGACCTGACAGAAAATTGCAAGTCATCGCCGGATTGGTTCCAGTGGTCGCCGTCATCGAAGCAGATCCTGATGGGGGAGAACGTAGCTGGCCTGTCTGCGATTTCCACGCTGGACTTGGCAACCGGCACTACGGAGACATTGTGGAAAGGCGCCGAGACGGCGTTATTTTCGGGTGACGCTACAACCAGCGCGGTGATTCGCAATTCCTGGAGCCAGCCTCCGGAAGTTTGGGCCGGCGCAACCGGCAAGTGGCAGCAGATCACACACTCGAACGACGCGCAGCCCGGCGTCCGCAATCCACAGCAGCGCCAGTGGGGAGATGCGAAAAGCATCGAGTGGAAGAGCGGCGGAAGCGATGTGCAGGGCTGGCTGATTCTTCCGCAGCCCTATGATCCTGCCAAGCGTTACCCGATGCTGGTCGACATTCATGGCGGACCGGCATCGGTGGTTCGCGCGGCATGGGCGCGGCCGGGATTGCCGCTGCAATTGTTTTCCGGCCAAGGGTATTTCGTATTCATGCCGAATCCACGCGGCAGTTATGGGCAAGGCGAAAACTTCACGCGCGCCAACGTGCGCGATTTCGGGCATGGCGATCTGGAAGATATTCTTGCTGGCGTGGACGCGGTGGTGAAGAATTATCCAGTGGACGACAAGCGCATCGGAGTCGGCGGCTGGAGCTACGGCGGTTTCATGACCATGTGGACCGTTACGCAAACCCATCGCTTCCGCGCGGCCTTCGCGGGCGCCGGCNNAACGGAATCGATCAGTGGATGATCCCGTATTTCGGCGCGTCCGTCTATGACGATCCGGCAGTGTATGCGAAAAGCTCGCCGATCAACTTCATCAAGAACGTCCAGACGCCGACTTTGGTGATCGTGGGCGATCGCGATGCCGAGTGCCCGCCGCCGCAATCGTATGAATTTTGGCACGCGTTAAAGACGGTGGGCGTGAAGACGGAATTTGTGCTCTATCCGGGTGAGGGGCACGGCTTCCACGATCCCAAGAACATTCGCGATCGCTTCCAGCGCATCCTCGAATGGTTCAACCAGAACATGCCCGCCTAGAGCAAGTGTTGGTGCCGTTTTTCCAGTTCCTTCACGATGTCGCCCACTTCCTGGGCGCGGGAACGGTCGGCGATGAGCAGCGCATCCGGGGTGTCCACCACCACCAGATCGTTCACTCCGAGCAGCGCGATCAGCTTGCCTTCGGAGTCCACGTAATTGCCTGAACTCGAGCGCGCCAGTGCTTCGCCACGAAAAACATTGCCATTTTTGTCGCGCGCCAGCAGCTCATACACGGCGTTCCAGCTGCCTACATCGTTCCAGCCAAAATCGTCAGTAGCGAATCCCACGACGTGCGGCGATTTCTCGAGCACCGCGTAATCGATGGATATGTTCTCACAGTTCGGGAAGGCTTCTTTGAGCCTAGCGGCGAAGCGGCGGTTGGAGAATTCGGGCAGGCTTGCCAGCAGCGTCGCGGTCTTCGG
>PKZC01000463.1 GCA_003132905.1 Bryobacterales bacterium
GACGTGCCGCTCGAAGAAAAGTGCCCGCAGTGCGCCAGCAATCTGGTGCTGAAGAACGGGCGCTTCGGCGAGTTCACGGCCTGCAGCACGTATCCGAAATGCAAATACGTGAAGCAGAAGACCATCGGCGTGCCGTGCCCCAACTGCACGGAAGGTGAAGTGGTGGAGCGGCGGTCGAAGCGCGGGAAGACGTTCTACGGCTGCAACCGGTATCCCGAATGTTCGTTTGTGGCGTGGGGCAAACCGATTCAGGAGAAGTGCCCGGATTGCGGGTCGAGCTACCTGATCGAGAAGTGGCTGAAGGCCGGCGCGGTGGCGCAATGTCCGAACGGGGAATGCAAGTTTAAGAAGCCGCTGGCGGTGCCGGTGGAAGTGACGGCGTAAGGCAGCCGTTCCCCAGGCGTCCGGCAACACGAGTTCTCCAAATAGGTCGGATCAACGATCAATTTCCGCTCTAAAAGCCGCCGTTTGTAAATAATTCTTCTGTCCGGTCCAAATTTGATTTAGAATGCTGCAATGCGAGTGACAGCGGCTGGCATTATCCTGTCTCTATTCGAGTTCCTGGCCGTTGCAACGGGATTGCCTGCGTCACCGGCATCCGACGCGAAGGCCGAAAAACCACCGGATGTTCTCTGCCTCCATTTTTACGGGCAGACAGAGTGCGACCTCAGGTCCTTGAAGCCAAAGAAGATTCGGACGCTGATCGCCACTGTACCCGATCCCTACCGAACCGATCTCCGGCTCCTCTTCGATCGATCGCTCGACTCCATTTTGTGGGCTGTCGCAGACTCAGGATATTCGCTCGAAAGCCGCTGGCTGCCCTGGGCTGCAACGGCACCCGATACTGTTTCGCTGACACTTGCGCCCGCACCAAGCCCAGCGCCGGCCGCACCACAAAAGTTAACCTTGTCGCTCTCTCAAAGTGGCGACCGGCCGAAAGACAAACCCGGTATTTTGTTATTCCGTGGTGAGCGTCGACTTGAGGAATGGGATGACGTCTTAGTCGTGTTCCTGGTAGGGGAAACCGTCACCGGGGGCCTAAACCGCCACGCGTTTAGCAAGGCGCTGGATTATATCGATGAGATTTCCGATGACGTTGACCGAGACGGTGCGCGGGATATTCGGATCGTTGGCCCGACCTTTTCCGGTACGTTCGATTCACTAGCGGAGGTGATCCGAGAGCAGAACGCGGCAGAAACGTTCCACTTTCACCTCATCTCCGGCACAGCCACCGACCAAAGATCGCAGCGAAAGTTTGTCGAGGACCAATTCGGAAGTGCGACGATTCATTTCAGCACCACCGTTGAGAATGACACATTCGCGATTCACGCATTTGTGGATTACATTTGGCACGGCTGGTGGGGCAAACCCGGGGAAATCGCGGTGCTCGCCGAAGATCAAACTGCTTACGGACGCATTACTGATGAATGGCGGCATCTGGGGCGCGAATCTCCAGAACAGTGGCTATTCATGCGATTTCCTTATGGAATCTCACGGCTGAGGAACTCCTATGAGCAGGAAAATGCGGCCGCGACGCTCACCAACGCGGAACCGTCGACGCCCAAGGGAACCGTTCCGCAGACCCTCCAGTTCAATCTAGGGACCCCCGACGAGCGAGACATTGTGCCTGCCTATTCCAAGGTACAAAGTCCAATTTCGCAGGAAGCCGCTTTAATGAGTATTTCGACGGCGCTGCAACGCGAGCATGTCAGCTACGTGGGCATCGTCGCGACGGACGTTTTGGATGCCGTATTTCTGGTCAGATTTTTGCGCAAAAACTGCCCTGACGCCCGGATCTTCATGCTCGATTCGGATCTTCTCTTTGCGAGGGCAGAGCCGAATACGGCGCTGGAGGGCATTCTGAACATCACTACCTACCCGCTTTTTAGTCGAAATCAGCACTGGACGAAATCGGAGTTGAGGGGCGGGCGCCCGCGGCGGACTGCTTTTGCCAACCGTTATGCCGAAGGCGAATACAACGCCGCGCGCAAGCAGTTGTGGGAGATGAACGCAATTTCGAACGGCGAACCCAAGAAAGGCAAGGGCGAACCCCAGGAAGAAGAAATTCTCCTCGAGTACAGGCGGCCTGACGACCGCTACCCGGATGAGAGGAAACCACCGCTTTGGCTCACCGTGCTCGGTCGGGACGGCTATTGGCCGGTTGCTCTGCTGGACAAGGTTTTCCTGAAAGAGCCCGAAATTCCCGAGACTAGCTATCTTGGACCGGGACCTTCGGTGTCCGGGCCGCGGCAAGAATTAAAGCCCGAACCGCCGTCCCACGCATGGTCCCTCATTCTCGCATTCTTTGCGATTACTAGCGTGCTGAACTCGCTCTATATATGGCTCGTGTACCTGCATCCGAAGCCGCCGCATCCGTTGGAGAAGCTAAAACGGATTTGGCAAGGGACTTCGGTGGGGTTGTACCGTTTCTTGGCCTCCTACCCACGAGCTACCGCCGATTCGGCCCACATCAACAAGGATCGGGAAGCCGCGCAATCGGAGGCCGTGAGATGTCCTCCTTTACTGCTGGTGGTCACCCTGGTGCTTTCGAGCGTCCAGGCGGTGATAGCAGCGGCTGGGATCCCGTTCGTCTTCCGCAACAGCAGCAGGGCTTTCGGCGACTATTTACTCTTCTGGGTGCCAATCGCATCGCTTTTGATTCTGTTGGCGGCCGCTTGTTCGCTTTCGCTCCGCCAATTCGCGAACAGGAGGGCCATTGCCAAGCTCGGCCAAGCCAAGAGTTCGGGAAGTGACGGCCAGATCCTGACTCGGCTTGCCTGGATTAGCTACCTCACATTTCTTGCGCTTTGGTGGTGGCCATTTCTCACATCCTGGCATGACGACGACCAGCGACTTTTCTTTTTCGCTTACCGCATGTCGCATCCCGCCAGCGGCGTTTCTCCCGCAACGCCCGTCCTGCTGCTCCTCGCGGGCCTCTTCGCCTGGGGCTATATGCTGGTGGTGCGCAGGGCAACCGTACCCCCGCCCGAGGTTCCGGAGTTAGGACATTCCAGAACGCTCGTCAAAATTCTAAACCAGGGTTTGTCTCAAGCAGCTCCGTGGCGCAGCTTGATCCTCGCGCTCTCCGTCGTGGTGGTATGGGGTATTGTCTTTGGTGGCTTGCGGCGCTTGATGAGCGTCGAAGCTCGCTCCTACGATCTGCTCGTACTACTTCTTCTTGCTCTCAATTATGGGCTCCTGTTCGCGACATGGGCGCAACTTCTGGAAGCATGGAAGAACTTTCAACGCTTCCTGGAGTTGCTGGAACGGAACGCGATCCGGAATGCTTTTTCCAGACTGCCGAAGGAGCTCTCAGCGCTGCCTCTCTTTCAAAAGGAACCCCAGAAGATAGATTTATGTACATCCGCCCGCTGCAGTCATACTGCCGACGCGTTAGCGGCGGAGGCCGGTTCTGCATTATCCGATTTTCGGATTGGGGAGCGCGCGTCGAAAATCCGCGATTTGATGCGCTCTTCGGAGGGTCAACTTGCCAATGGCCTACGCGAGCAGCCTGACGGCTATGAGCAGGTTTCGGCGGTGAGCCATCAACTCGAGCAAACTGTGTTGCTCATCGCGGACGACCTTGTCCAATGGTCGCAGGAGCAATTTTGGCGAGACGGAAACTCTGACAGCCTGGACAGCGAGATAGCGGCACAGGATCATCACCCGCCGATCGGGAAGAGGGAACGTGAGCGGATACTGGCCGAAGAGTTCATTGCGCTGCGAATCGTCATGTATATCCGGCACGTCTTACGCCAAATGCGGTCTGTGCTTTGGTTCATAGTCATCGATTTCGTCTTGACGGTATTGGCATTAAGTTCGTACCCGTTTCAGTCCAATCGGGTGGTAAGTGTAGCTTGTGTCGGAATTCTCGTCATCCTCGGCGCCGGTATGGTCGTCGTCTTAGCGCAGATGGATAGGAACACGGTGCTCAGCCGACTATCGGATGGCACGCCTCATGAACTCGGAACATCGTTCTATCTGCGCCTCACCTCTTTCGGGGCCTTGCCTTTGTTGACCGTTTTGGCCACCCAGTTCCCACCGATCGCTCAATTCTTGTCAGGATGGGTCCAGCCGGTTCTTGAAGCGCTGCGCTGAGGGCGCTTGCTGAATTACTCAGCCTGCTCGCAGTTGATTTCCCACGAGACGCCGAATTGATCCACGAGCACCCCAAAGCGGACCGCCCAAAAGGTCTTCTGCAGCGGCATTTGCACGACTCCGTTTTCCGACAGCGCCTGGAAAATACGTTCGGCCTGATCGGGGTCGTTGAGCCCTACCGTGAGGTGGAAACCGCTCGGCGGCTGATACTGCTCCGGCAGAACATCGGCGCCATAGAGGACACTGGTCCCGAGTGTCAGCGTGGCATGCAGGATTTTTCCACGAAATTCCGGGGGCGCCTGTTCGGCCATGGGGGAATTGCCGTAAGTGAGCATCGTTACGATTTTGCCGCCCAGGCAGCGCTCATAAAAGTGAAATGCGGCCTCGCATTGACCGCTGAAACTAACATGGGGATTCAATTTCATCGTGCGCTCCTTGGAACCTAATGATCCTGCGTCTGGCAGTCGAATAGATGAACAGTACCGATGAAAGCGCCACTAAAACTGCTGACGCTCCTTTTGATAGTAATTGCGTTGGGGTTGAAACCGTCGCGGCCGATTTCCGCGGTTGCCGGAGACTGCCTCTACGAGTGCGAGAGTTCAACATGCTACGACTTCAGTAACCACTCTGACTTTTGCGGCGAGCTGAGAGCGAAATGCCAGGCCAGGTGCTCGGGTCGTAGGCAGTGGGGCGCGATTGCCTACAGCACGAAAGATAAAGGCGCCGGCTGGGCGTACGGTTTTAACGACCTGAGCGCGGCGAAAGCCGAGGCCATGCAACGGTGTTCGAAACAGGGCTCGGCTTGCAAACTGTGGGCTTGGTTTGAGAACGAATGCGGCGCCTTGGCGGCGGATGGCAGCATTGTTACCTGGGGAACGGCGAATCAAAAGGAGAATGCCCAGCAAAGGGCTCTGCTCGAATGCAAGAAGGCAGGCGGCAAGAACTGTGCGATCGAAGCTTGGGTCTGCTCGAAATTCTAGGCAACCGGGTATGCTGAGTAGGGCATCCGCTTGCCGCCCGGATCATAATTCGTCAAATGCAATCTGAACGAGAACGCCTGCTCCAAGCCAGAAGCAGGACGTCGCATTGGAGGCGCTGGGGACCGTACCTTTCCGAACGATCCTGGGGCAATCCGCGCGAAGACTATAGCGCCGATGGAACGGCGTGGGATTACTTCACGCACGATCATGCGCGCTCGCGGGCCTATCGCTGGACGGAAGATGGCATCGCGGGCATCTGCGACAATCACCAACGCCTGTGCTTCGCTTTCGCCTTTTGGAACGGCGTGGACCCGATCTTAAAAGAGCGGCTGTTCGGAGTGTCGGGCCCGGAAGGCAATCATGGCGAGGACGTCAAGGAATATTATTATTACCTCGATTCCACGCCGACGCACTCCTACATGAAGGCGCTGTACANNGGGCGGATCGCGAATACGAATTGATGGACACGGGGATCTTTGACGAGAACCGCTACTTCGACATCTTTATCGAATACGCGAAGAACGGCATCGACGATATTCTGATGCGCGCCACCGTGATCAACCGGGGACCTGCGCCGGCGACATTGCATTTGCTGCCGACGGTCTGGTTCCGCAATACCTGGAGCTGGGGCTACGGAACGCCGCGGCCAGAGTTGTCGCGCTTCGACACCCATAACATCGGTATCCGGGAGCAAACGTTGGGCGAGTTCAAGTTGTGGCTTGAAGACGCTCCCCAGCTGTTGTTCACCGAAAACGAGAGCAACACCATGCGCTTGTGGGGCTACGATAGCGGGCAGCCTTATAACAAAGACTCCTTTCACCGCTATCTGGCTCAGGGTTGGAAGAATGCGGTGAATCCGGATGAAACCGGGACTAAGGCCTGCGGGGTTTATCGCATCGATCTGGAACCTGGCGGCTCGAAAGTGCTGCACTTCCGTTTGCACTCAGGCGACACTCCGACGCCGGATTTTCATCAAGTGTTTCTCGATCGTATCGAAGAGGCGGAGGATTTCTACAGCTTTGCTCCCGTGAGCCTGTCCGACGACGCGCGCATGGTGCAGCGCCAGGCCTTCGCGGGCCTGTTGTGGAGCAAGCAGTTTTATCACTACGTGGTGGAAGAGTGGCTGAAAGGCGATCCGGCAATGCCGCCGCCTCCAGCCCAGCGGTTGTTGGGACGCAACCGGACCTGGATTCACGTCTACAACGACGATGTGCTGTCGATGCCCGACAAGTGGGAATACCNNGTACGAATCGCCGAACGGACAGTTGCCGGCCTATGAGTGGGAGTTCAGCGACGTGAATCCTCCGGTGCATCCCTGGGCCTGCTGGCGGGTGTTCAAAATCGACGCCAAACTGACTGGCAAGCCGGACGCGGAATTTCTGGAGTCCTGCTTTCACAAGCTGCTGATGAATTTTACGTGGTGGGTGAATCGCAAGGACTCACAGGGCAACAACATCTTCGAGGGCGGCTTTCTTGGCCTGGATAATATTGGGGTCTTCGATCGCAGTAAGCCGCTTCCCACGGGTGGATTTATCGAGCAGGCCGACGGGACCGCCTGGATGGGCATGTACTGCCTCACGATGCTGCGGATTGCGATCGAACTGACGCAGCACGACAAATCTTACGAAGACATCGCAAGCAAGTTCTTCGAGCATTTCCTTTACATCGCAAGCGCGATGAATCGCCTGGGGGGCGGGGGACTGTGGGATGAAGAAGACGGCTTCTTCTACGACCGGCTGCGCATGCCCGACGGCCAGGGGATCCCCATGCGATTACGGTCGCTGGTGGGGTTGATTCCGCTGTTCGCGGTCACCACTTTGGACGCCGAGGCTATCGACAAGATGCCGGGGTTCAAGCGGCGCATGCAATGGTTCATCAAGCACCGGGCGGACTTGTGCTTTAACATCGCGTCCATTACGCGACACGGGCAGAAAGAGCGCACGCTGCTTTCGCTGGTGCAACCTTCACGGCTGCAGCGCGTGCTGCAAATCATGCTGGACGAGAACGAGTTTCTCTCCCCGCATGGTATTCGCGGCATCTCGCGCTATCACAAGGACCACCCCTTCGTGTTGAAGGCGGACGGCCAGGAATACCGCGTGAACTACGAGCCGGCCGAATCGAGCACCGGTATCTTCGGCGGAAATTCCAACTGGCGCGGGCCGGTGTGGTTTCCGGTGAATTACCTGATGATCGAATCGCTGCAGCGCTTCCACCATTACTATGGGGACGAACTGCAGGTGGAGTTTCCGAGCGGCTCGGGCGTGAAGATGAATCTGGCACAGGTGGCGTGCGAACTTTCGCGGCGGCTATCGCGTTTGTTCCTGCGCGACGAGCACGGGCGGCGGCCGGCGTTCGGTGGCGCCGAGAAATTTCAAAGCGATCCACACTTCCGCGATCATATTCTCTTCTACGAATACTTCCACGGCGATAACGGCGCGGGCTTGGGCGCGAGCCATCAAACCGGCTGGACCGCGCTCGTGGCCAAGCTGCTGCAGCAAAGCGGCGAATAGGCCCGGCGAATACATCTACACGGCAGGCCCGAGGAATCCAAATCTGCTTGCGGTTTGACTCAAGCCCGGCTTTGAGGTTCCATAGATGGATATGGCCAAAGCTGGTTCTTCGTTTGAATCGTACGCGCTTGCGCTGCTGCGCATTGTCGCCGGCTTCACTTTCACGTTGCACGGCGCGCAGAAATTCGGCGCATTAGGTGGATTACGCGGCCATGCCGCGACTGCGTTTACCATGCTCTGGTTTGGGGGCGTTCTTGAGATCATCGGCGGCCCCCTCATTATTCTTGGGCTGTTCACGCGGCCGGTAGCGTTCATCCTGTGCGGCGAAATGGCTGTCGCGTATTTCACAGTGCACGTCCACATGGGTCCTTGGCTTTTTCCGCTGTTGAATAACGGCGAGATCACGGTGCTTTACTGCTTCCTGTTTTTGTATATGGTGACGGTAGGTCCCGGAGCGCTGAGCCTGGATGGGGCCATCCGGAAGCGCTAACTTACCCGCGCGACGTTACCCACGCGACGTTACCCGCGTAGCATCCGCATGGCGTCGGTGATAACGTTGCCGCCGGGTGCGCCGGCAGCGCGAACCGCTGCGTCGGCTGTTGCAGCGTCGTCGCCCTCGCCCGGCGCGAGGAACAGATTCGTTTCGATGCCGTGCTGCTTGGTGTACAGATCGTAATAGCGTCCACGCGCGGCGTAGAGTTCTGAGTGCGTGCCGCGCTCCACGATGCGCCCGGCTTCAATCACCAGGATCTGGTCGGCGCGGCGGATGGTGGATAGCCGGTGCGCGATGACGAACGTCGTACGGCCTTGCATCAAGTAGCGCAGGCCTTCCTGGATCATGCCTTCGGACTCGGAATCCAGATTCGACGTCGCCTCGTCCAGAATCAAGATGCGCGGGTCGGCTAACAGAGCGCGCGCGATAGAGACTCTTTGGCGCTGTCCGCCTGATAGCTTCACGCCACGCTCGCCGACGATGGTGTCGTACTGTTTTTCGAAACCTTCGGCGAATTCATCGACCCGCGCGATCCGGCAGGCTTCGAGGATTTGCTCCTTGGTAGCGTTGGGGCGGGCAAATGCGACGTTCTCCCAGATGGTTCCGTCAAACAGGAACGTTTCCTGCAGCACGACGCCGAGCTGGGTGCGATAAGAATCCAGACGGACGGTGGAAAGATCGACGCCGTCGACGAGCACGGTTCCTGATTGCGGTCCATGGAAGGCGGCGATCAAGCCGATAATCGTTGATTTTCCGGAACCGGAGGACCCAACCAGAGCCGTTACTGTTCCCGGCTCGGAGCGGAACGAGATCTCGTGCAACACCTCTTTGCCCGTGTCGTAGGCGAAGTTCACTTGATCGAAAATCACTTGGCCGCTGATGGGCGGCAGGGAGACGGTCCGGTGAGGGTCTTGATCTTCGGGACGCTCGCGCAGCACCTCGCGCGTACGTTCCAATCCCGCCAGCGCTTCGGTGAGCTGCGTTCCGATGTTGACAAGCTGGAACATGGGCGCGATCAGGAATGCGAGCAGCGCAGTGAACGTGACGAAATCGCCCAGCGTCATGACGTGAGCCGTAATCTGGCGCGCGCCCACGTACATGATGACGGCGCCCACCGCGCCCATCAGGACCGTGGCCGACAGGCTCATGAACGAAGTGGCGGTGAGGCTCTTCAGGATATTGTTGAGCAGGCGCTGCACGCCGGTTTCAAACACTGCTTCTTCGCGCGCTTCGGCGTGATAGCCCTTGATCACGCGAACGCCGCCCAGAGATTCGGTGAGACGTCCAGTGACTTCCGCATTGATTTTGCCGCGCTCGCGGAAGATGGGGCGGATGGTGCCGAATGCCTTGCGCAGCACGGACGCGAATCCGACGATGATCACGAGCGCAATGGAAGTGAGCAGCCAGCTGAGATGCAGCAGATACCCCAGCACCAGCACGGCTGTTAATATGCCGCCCGCAAATTCAATCAGGCCGGTGCCCAGCAGGTTGCGAATCCCGTCGACATCGGTCATGATTCGCGCGACGAGCGTTCCGGTTTTGTTGGCATCGTAATAGGCGACGGGCAGCCGGCCGATGTGCGATTGTACTTTCGAGCGCAGCTCGGCGATCAACCGCTGGCCGGCTTTCGATACCAGCTGGGTGATGGCGAATCCGGTGACGCCCTGGATGACGGTAGCGGCCAGAACCGCGAGCACCAAGGGCGCCAATAGCGACAGTTGGTTCTTGCCGATGACATTGTCGATCAGATATTTGGACGATGCGGGCAGCACCAGCCCGCAAATGCGGCTGATGATCATCAGCAAGAAGCCGATGGCCAGTATCTTGCGCCGGGGCCGCATCATCTCGCGGATGTCCGGCCACAATTCGCGAATGCGCTCGGACGAGCGTTTTTTTGGAGCCTTTTGCGGAATCACTGCTGTTTAAACTATTGTATGGGATGCGCCGCCTGCGCCCCGGGATGCCAGGATTCTGAGCTAAGTCTTCATCGATGCCAAACCTCTATTCAGGAACGTCCGGATTTGCTTACCCCAGTTGGAAGCCCGAGTTCTATCCCGAGAAGCTTCCGAGCAAGAAATTCCTTTCCTACTATGCAACGCGGCTGAACGCGGTGGAGGTGAACTATACGTTCCGTCGGCTGCCGTCGGCATCGACGCTTGAGAATTGGGTGAACGATACACGGCCGGGCTTTGTTTTTCCGCTGAAAGCGCATATGCGGATCACGCACATTTTGCGACTGAAGCCGTCGGAATTCACCGAGGTGTTTTTTCGCGCGATCGATCCGCTGCGGACGGCGCGGCGGCTGGGGCCGGTGCTGTTCCAACTGGGGCCCGCGTTCAAATGCGATGAAGCATTGCTGGGAGACTTTCTGGCTACTTTGCCGCGGGACATTCGCTGCGCGTTTGAGTTTCGACACGCCTCTTGGCTGACCGATGCCGTGTACGGGTTGCTCGAGAAATACGGCGTGGCGCTGTGCCTGGCGGAATCGGAGAAAATTGTAATCCCGAAGGTGATCACGTCGAGCTTTGTCTATTCGCGTTTGCGGATGCCGGAATATTCGGCCGACGATCGCAAGGAAATCGCCGAGCGCGTGCAGCAGCTGCTGGAATCAGGCCGGGACGTTTACGTTTTCTTCAAACACGAAGACACGCCTGCCGGCGCGCTGTACGCTGAAGAATTACTGCGGGCTTTTCCTGCCCGGACTGGAAGCACACAGGATGCGGCTACAAGCATATAGGATCGGGTGTCGTTCAATGCACCAGTCCTTGTGTCCAAGCAGGACGGTTGGCTCCTGAATCGAGGTCTCCATCCCACTGCGCGTGATACGCCCGCTCGCAACGTCGTGAAGCTCGCAGCGCGATTTCGACTCGCCATGCAAAGGGCCAACATGATAAGCCACTTGTTTACCCTGTGCATAGAATGTCCAGCTATAGAAGGACTGGCCATCACGGAAACGACGAATGAGTTTTCCTGCCTTCCAAAGAATTAGCTTTCCCGCCACGGGATAGCTGACACTGTCCTCGCTGAATTCGACCAGCCATCCGATGGTTCCATCCGCCCCTATCCGGGCATCGGTGATACTAACTTGACCGGGTTCTTTTGGAATCGCCCTTTTGCTTCCGTCGGAAAACGTAATCCGTGCGGCGCCATCTTTTGTAGAAGAAACAGCGGCCACCCGGCGCTGGGGTAAAGCGGCGTCGGGAACGAGCGCGCTGAAGAGCAAAATGAGAAGTATGCTGCGCACGGGCGGTCAACTAACAAGGCATTCCGTATTCGTCGCTGTATTTGTCGCGCAGGATTCGCAAATTTTCGCGAGCCTCGCGCTCCTGGTTGGAGAGGGCCCGCGCTCTTTCGAATTGATGATTGGCGATGGCGTGAACCATAGCGGCCACGTTCGCGTCAACGCGCTGTTGAGCCTGGAGCAATTCCTGGGGCAGGTACGAAGAACCCGCGGGTGGCGCTTGCGGCACTGGTTTCGGGGCCGGTTTCTGGGCCAACCATGCCTCTGTGGCGCCTGCGACGAGGCCGGCCATTTCAGAGAAGGAGAAACGAACATACCAGGCCCATCCTTCGGCGCGGCTTTCGGCCGACGCTTCTTCAAAGACCCCAGTCATTTCTTCGGCGAATCGATCGCGATGGCCGCGTGGATACAGCAGTAACAGGAACTTGTAAGTGCGTCTCATATCGCCTCACTCGCCCGCAGCCGCGCGAAACCGGCACGGGTCAATTGTTTCATGCGCTCCAACTCGAGCTGCAATTGCCGGACGCCAGCGGTGGTCAGCCGATATGCCTGCTTCTGGCGCGCGGTATCTTCCTGCTCGAAGCGCTCGATCCAGCCGTCCTCAAGCAAACGGCGTAGAGCGCCAAACAAAGTTCCGGTGCTCATCCGGACGCGGCCCCCGCTGAGCAGTTCCATATCCTTGATGAGTGCGTACCCGTGGCGGGGATGTTCGGCCAGGCTGGTGAGGATGAGCAGCACGGGTTCAGAAAGAGGTTTTGTCTCGGTAGTCTCGTGGGAGACATGTCGCATAACGACATGTTAAGGCGTAACGGATCATTTGTCAATACGAAATTGCTATAAACTCTCTCATACGAATTGCTATAAACTCTCCGGTATGAATCGACTCCGGTTTGCATTTTCGCTCGCTTTGTTTGCGATCCCTGTTTTCGGCGCTCTGCCGGTGGTTCCGGCTCCCGATCAGGCGGCGCTGCTCAAGAGTAAGGACCCCAAGTTAGCCGCCAACAAGAAGCTCTGCTACGACTTTTTCCGCGTCGTGCTGCGCGCGCGACACTTGGATGAGGCCGACAAATACATGAAGGCCGACTATATCCAGCACAATCCCAATGCAGATACCGGGATCGAGGGCTTCAAGGCTTATTTCACCAAACTGGGCGGACCAATGGCGGTGCAGGACACAGTGCCCGGGCTGGTGGCGATCCAGGCCGAAGGGAACTTCGTGACGTTGTCGTTTGTGCGCGAGATGCCAGATCCGAAGAACAAGGATCAGAAGTATACGACCACATGGTTCGATATGTTTCGGCTTGACGACGGTAAAATCGCGGAGCACTGGGACGTAGCGACAAAATAGGGGATTCCTAACGAGGCGGAACTTTCACTTCTTCTTTGGGTTTGCAGGAAGGGAGACGCGATCGCGCTCCCGTAAAAATACCTCAAGAAGGAGTCAATTATGTTTCGATTTGCACAGGGGATTAGTGTATTCGCTCTAGCCGCTTGCGGGCTGGGCGCGCAAACCGTAGTAACGCCGCCCGTTCAAGTGACGCTTACGTCAGGGATGGTCGGTATCGCGGAAGGTCAAACCGCGCGATTGAATGCGTTGAATCCGGGCGTCGCGCCTCCAGCTGCAACCGGCGAGATCTGTTCCGGGCTGCTCACTTTCATAGGCGAGGACGGCAAAGTGCTGAAGTCGGCGACCGTCAATGTCACACCGGGAACGAGCCAACATCTTTCGATCGATTCGGACGCGGATCTGGCCCTCGCCGTGGACACGCGCAAAGACATTCGCGCCACCATTACAATTCCGCCTGTTCCGCCGCCAACAGCGACGTCCACAACGCCCGTGACGCCAGTCTGCAAGTTGATTGGCACGCTCGAAATCTATAACACCCTGGATGGACGGACGCTGGTTACGCTCGGCACCGTGCACCTGGTACCCAGTCCGGTGGCGACGCCCGGCACCTAAGCTGCGCCCACAAAGGTGATATGGCAGACTTGCCTTCCCGCAACCGAATGCGGGAAGATCGCAAGGTGACTCATCGAATTATCGCTTCGTTCGCGACTGCGGCGCTCGTCGCTGGATTGTCGCTCATTCCGGCCTTGGGACAGGAAGGGCCGCCCCCGGCAACGGGCACAGGCGCCGGAGCACCCGCGGAGGGTGGGCGTGCACCGAACGGGTTCCGCAGGCAGCCTCCCGGGCCTCCGCCTGGTCCCACGCCGAGGCTGCCTGATATTCCTTACTTGGGTGTCAACGCAGGAAAGCCGGACTTCGGTGGTTTGGCGAAGGGCATGTGGCAAGTGCCGTACATTATCGACATGCAGAAGCAGGGCAAGGCTCCGGACGGCGGTCCTGTGGTGGTGCCCTTTACGGCTCTCGGAAAGCAGGAATTCGATGAGCGGACCGCGACTCACTCCAAGGACGATCCGGAAGGCTTTTGCCTGCCGCCCGGCGTTCCTCGCATGATGTACACGCCGTATCCCACCGAGATCTTCCAGTTACCCGACCGCATTCTGTTCATCTATGAAGGCGGTGCGCACGTGTGGCGCATCATCTGGATGGATGGACGCAAGCAGCCCGCGGATCCGAATCCGGATTACTTGGGATATTCCGTGGGCCACTGGGAAGGCGACACGCTGGTGGTGGATACCATCGGGATGAACGACCGAACCTGGCTGGATGCCGCGGGTCACGGACACGGTGAAAAGCTGCACGTCACCGAAAAATACACGCGTCCCGATTCGAATACGCTACGTCTGGAAGCGACTATGGACGATCCCGACTACTACACCAAGCCGTGGAGCGTGGTGACGACGTCGCGCTGGGCTCCGGGACAGGAACTGATGGAATACATCTGCCAGGAAAATAACAAGGACCTGCAGCACCTGGTGGGCAAGTAAATCCGGCGAGGACCGCGTTAACCGCGCGCGGTTCTCTTCTTCGTGGCGGTTTTCGTCTCCGGTTCGGCGTTCAAGGTCTCCACCGATGCGGGTGGTTTCTTGGCTGCGGCCAGGCTTTGTTTTAGCGCCTGCATGATATCGATAACCTTGGCCGGTTCGGCCGTGGGTGGCGTCACAACTTCCTGGCCCTTGATCTTGGCGTCGATCAGCGACTGCAGATTGTCGAGATACGTGTCGTGATATTTCTGCGGCTCAAAGGGCGCGGCGAGGGACTCCACCAGCATCTCGGCCAGTTTCAGTTCCTGTTCCCTTACCAAACCGGTATCGGTGCGAAATTCTTCTACTCGCCGCACTTCGTTGGCGTAATACATGGTGTGCATTAGCAGGCCGTGAGCGCCGGGGCGGAAGATCACGATGTGCTCGCGATTGTGCATGGCGATCTTGGCCACGCCCACATAGCCGGTGCGCTTTAGAGTGTCGTAGAGCAGCGCGTAGGGCTTCTGCCCGGCTTCGTCGGGCGCCATATAGTAGGAGCTTTCGAAATAGATGGGGTCCACTTCGGCGGTCTTGACGAATTCCAGAATCTCCATCACTTTCGCGCTAGGGGGCGCCATTTTCTTGATGTCCTCATCCTCGATGACGACGTAGCGATCCTTCTCGTATTCGTAGCCCTTGACGATCTCGCTGCGCGGAATCGGCTTGTCTTCCGCCTGGCAATAAATGACCTGCTTGATGCGCGAGTTATCGGTTTTATGAAGTTGGTTAAAGCTGATGCCCTCGCTGCGAGCAGCGGTGAACAGCTTCACGGGAAACGAAACGAGGCCGAAAGTGAGATGCCCTTTCCAGACCGTTGTAGCCATAGCGACAACCTCCCACAATATGTAGACATAACACGCTGGTCAAACATTTTCAAGTCGGGACGTTTTTCGGGGCGCGTGCGCAACGGCGGGACGGATGACACGCGAGTAACATGGAATAGAGATGCTGGCAAGGTCGCAGATCGGCGTGGAAGAGTACCTGGACTTGGTATTCGATGACCAGTCCGAACCGGATTACGTTGACGGGGCGGTGGTGGAACGAGCCCTGCCAACACCAATTCATAGCCAAATTCAGAGTCTTCTGACAATTTTCTTTGCGCCCTTAATGAGCCGATTCAAACTGATCCTCATGTCGGAGCTTCGTGTGCAGATCGAGCCCCGCCGTTTTCGGGTGGTCGACTTCGCTGTGTACTGCGATGCTAGGCCTGAAGGCCGTTACGCCACCAGCCCGGCCTTTGTCGTAGTCGAAATCATTTCCCCGGACGATCGCTATGGCAGATTGACTCATCGCCTGGAAGATTATCGCCGCTGGGGCGTACCGCACGTCTGGTTGATCGATCCCGAATTGAAGCGCCTCTAAGAATACTCCGATGCCGGGTTGCTGCAGCATGCCGCCCTTCGTCTGGCGGAGTTCGATTTTGAACTTTCGGCGCAAGAGTTGTTAAAAAACATCTAGTCGCTCCGTCCCGCAATTTATTTCCCCTTCCATTCCTTTGAGTTGAATCTTTGGGCGATCACTACCGGCGTGCTTGAGCCATAGGCTTGGGTTGGGTGATGGCGGAAGCGCACGGGCTGCGGTTCGTTGCTCCTGAAAAAGGAGAACAACCTTCGCGGTCCGTGCGACTTCTAGGAGTGACTTAGAAATTGACGACGGCCATGCCGCCATCAGTTTTCAGCGCATCGCCCGTGGCATTGTGCATATCCTGCGGCAACGCGTTTCGCTCCACCAGCGCTAGCGCGCGCACCAAACCTGTGAGCAGAAGATCGTTGACCACCTTGGCGCGCTCCAGGTCGATCTGCGGGTCGATGGTATGGATGAAGGTGCGGTTTTCTTCTGAAAAACTGATCCCCGTATCGTGCGTAGCGGCGCATACCCAGATCGCTTTCCCATTGAATGTTCCGGGCCGTTGCCATATTCGCAAGTGATGCCGCGCGGCGAATGTGTCGTTGATCTTCTCGAAGACAAAATCCGGAGCACGGCCATCCAGCAGAAGCACGGAAACGGGCGCCTCCTGATAGCCACGCATTTCCGCCATGGCGCGGAAGGTTTCGAGTTTAGACTGATCGCTCAGTTTCGCCGCCGGCGTCCAGCCTGCTTTTTGAAACGCGTTTTGGAGTTGTTCGCGGCTGCCCAGAAACATCAGGTTGGTGAGATCGGAGGGCCTTTGATCTTTCTCGGTCGCGGTCCGAAACGGCTCGCTGTTCACCAATCGAAAGAGCTGATCCTGGGGTTCAATCGAGGCTACATCCGGGGTTGCGACGACGCCGGTCCATTCCAACGGCTTGGTCAACGCAATGGTCATCTCCACGCCCGCTTTGTAATTGATGTTCGCGTCCGCGTCTTTCAGCACCACCTGTTTGACGGTTCCCAACAGGTCGGCAAACGAGGGATACTTCTCGGCAACCTTGTTGATCCCCTGGTCCAGACGCCCCGAACCTGTCTTCGATGCAATGATGCCCTGAATGCGGCCATCGGAATCCAGTGACTCGCGCGCATTGTCGATGCCAGAGAGTTTAGCCGCCACGCTGGCTTTTTTCCCGCTGGCGTCGTGAATTTCGTCGAAAGCCAGCGCCAGGATGGCTTGATCGTCCGGATTCACCGCGGCGGTCACCTCTTTGACGTGTCCCCGCAGTGTCGCTCCGGCGGCCATCGCAATATGACCGTTCACCACCACCGGTGCGATCACCAATGCGTCGAAAACATCGCCCATCTTGGCTTTGGAGGTGTTGATCTCCTGAGTTAGCCGGATTTGGAGCTGCGTGCCGGAAGGAATTCGCTCCGCTGTAGCGAAGCCGGCGACAGTGAATAAAAAGATCGCCACTTTCAGGCCCGATTTCACACTCACATCCTAGCGCGCCGCCGCAGTGACCGCCAGGTTTAAACCAGGCTAAGGCCGTCCAAGCGCTCGTGCTGTAACCAGTGCTACAGTAATTAGCCAAGAGCGGGACGGGAAAGGAATATACCCTCCATGAAAGCCCTCGTAACGGCATTCATTTCTCTTTTTGGCGTTGGTACTTTTTTTTGCACCAGCATTGCGTGGGCGGCCGAGGATTTTGCGGTCCACGCCTGGCAAATGGAAAGCAAAGGCGATGCCGCCGAAGCACGCGATTACCTGCAACGTGCTTCCCAAACGGGTGGCGTGGATGCCAAGCTGGCCTATGCACAATTTCTAGACCGTCACCGGGACCCTGCAGCGCGCGAGGCCTATGAAAAGGTCTGGAGCGCGGCGCGAGGCGAACAGCGCGAATTGGCCGCACGCCGCATGGTGGTGCTGGATTTAATCGCTGGCGATCGGGACGCCGCCCAACGCCACATCGAGCAATACAAGAGTGCGGGTGGCCGCGATTTCAATCTTCCCGCACTTTCCGCAGGTCCTGCGGCAAAGGTTCAGACCATCGCGATCCCTGGTCCTCTGCGTTCCTTTTCCCGTATGGCGGCCCTGGCGCCGGAAACCAACCTGGATGATGTGCTGCCGGCTCTGGCGCGGAACGTGGTCACCAATGGCTACCAAGCCGCCGGCAGCAACGATGTACTGGAGCAGACCGAGTACCTGAAGCTGGTGATTCGTTATCTCTCGCAGGCTCGCGAACTCGAAAAGCTGGCGGATTCGAGCGGTGTAATCAAGATTGAGACTTGCGATTCCACGCAAACCGGCGAGTTGCTGCGGGTGCTCGGATATCGAATGCGCGGCGGCTGCGGCAGCGAAGTAGTTTTGGAAACGCTGAACGCCACGCGCGCCTTCCTCACCATCGATTCCGGATTTCCACTGGCCGAGTTGGAACAGGACCTGCGTACCAACCGGGTGTTTGCGTACGATTTCAAGCCGACCCAAATCCCAATCCTTTATACGCAGGACTACTGGCTTTCGAGCAAAGACCGGCAGGGCGCCGAGTTCATCGATTCTTTTCTCGGCGATCCTTCGCTTTGCCGCCTGTACCTGGCGCTTTCGAAGCTGGATCCGAGCGCCTCTGAAGAGCTGCGCAAAGGCACTACGATGCAAAGAATCCGCGCCTATGCTCACGTTTTGGATTTCTATGGCGGCATGTTCCAGGTTCGGAATGGCAAGGCTGTTGTGCCGGGCGGCGCTCGTTCCGAAAAAGCCTGGGCGGATCTGGTGGGAGCGTCACCCGACAAACCCGGTGCGTTCTTTGAGCGCCTGATCGTGCGAGACGATGGCTGGCTGGCGAGTTATTTCGATGCTCTTGCGCGAATCTCCAACAATCCGGCGAACGGGCCCGTTCAAAACTATCTCACTGAACCCGAGCGAGTGAAGCGGTTTTACTCTGCGATTCGCGGAAAAGTGACTAGCCCCGGGCCAGCCCGCCCGGTGTTCCGCTCCAACACCGACATGATGCTGTTGACCGCGCGGCTGCGGCTGGATCCAAATGGCAAGCCGCACATCCCGGGAAGCCTGGACGTGTGGCGGACTTTGTTCATTGAACACCCCTCGGGAAGCGGCAAATACGACGCCAAACTCAGTAAAGACGCCGCGAACTGGAAAGATCCCGATGATGTGATTGAGGCTCTATTCGGGCTTTGCCGCAAGGCGGCTGAGAACGAGCCGCTGAAGATTTTCATGGCGTTGAGCGACCTGGATCGCCACCGCCAAACGCCGCTCGATGCAAAGACCGCCGACCGCATGGCTCGCGAGTTCCGTTCATTCGGCGCGCAATATCCGATCTTCGCCGAAGCGTCCGATGTTTCAAACGGCACGATCAATCAATTCCTGGACACCGCCGCCGCGGTGGATCAGATTCATGATCTGGGACTGCGCTCGGATGCTGCAGGGACGCTGCAATCGCTGGTTGGGCTGTGGCAGATATTCTCCCGGCAAGGCTCTATTGCAGCGGTCAATCAAGATCGCACGCTGGCCGCGATTCTCACGCGTTTTTCCAAAGTGAAGAACGAAGGCGACGTGTTCGATGGCGGACGCCAGGGCGTCCAGACGCTGCTTTCGGCCACGAACTCGCCCACCGACGCATCCGCCCAGGATCGAATGCTCGATCTGCTAGCGGGAACTTCGCAGCCCGATACTTCCGACACCCACAACCAACTGGTGGAAGACATGATTCGAATCTTCGAGGCGCAGCGGCTGATCTCGCTGTCTTCGATTTTCGATCTGGTGGATCAATTGGAAAGCGTGGCGAAGGGCGAAAAGGCCAACAACTCCCTGATCACCAAGACGGCCGCGAGAATCTCGGAGATTCAACTTCCGCGCACGTCGCTCAGCGGGGCCGAAAGAACCGCTCTTAGTTTCGGCTACTGGCCGGAAAAGCACATTGAAACCGAAAGAAAGCTGACGCTGCGCGCATTCATCGATCGATCGGGGAGCGATCCTAAGAAGCTGGATGACATCCGGGCGCTGATGGCGCCGTTTCTGCGCGATACCTTGATCGGGCTAAATTACGTACACTACGCGCCGCCGGGAGCGCAGGTGCTATATGCCAATCCGCTCTTTGTCCGGAGCCACGATTTCGTCGGCGCGCAAGGGACGAATTCGACCTGGAAAGATACCGAAGTTATGGGAGGCGGCTGGCCCTCGAGCGCCGGCGGAAGGCTGGTGGGGTCTCTCGTCAGTCTGCCTTACGCGCTGGCTGACGGCGAACAAAACTTCCTGATCCCATCGCGCGAGCAGGCGCTTATCTGGGGCGATCTGGTTCCGCAGTTGCTTCTCACCGCCACAATCCCGCGCTGGTGGAACGTAACGCCCGGGCAATTGCATTGGGTGGCGCTGCACATGGATTACGCCGAAACGATGCTGGCCGAAGCCGCGCTCAATGCGGACCGCCGACAGATCGTGTTAGACGCACTGAGCCAATATGCGATGCCGGCTCGGGTAGCGCACCTGCGCAAGTTACTGGAGCAAGGCAGGGTGAGCGCGGCGCTCGACACGGTGATGCCATCTGAACTGTTTGCCATCGCCCGAGATGTAGTGTCCGCCGAGAAAGCCGACGCACCGTTGGCAATCGAAATTCGAAGGGAAGCCGCGGAGACGCCGCAGCAGTTGAATTACGAAAGCATCTCGCGCGCCTTCGGAACCCCTAAGCCCACGCTTGCAAATTCGTATTCACCAGAATTGCTCAGCCTGCGGACGTTTCCAACGTTGATGGGCTACTCCAGCCGGATCTTGGCCGAAAGCTGGGAGTCGAACCTGCTGTTCTATGCCGCTCTAGCGGATCAATTGTATCTATCGCCCGCGGAGCTGAATGTGTTGGTTCCGGATTGGACCCGCCAAACCGTGGAGCGAATTTTCGCTACCAACCTGGAAGACTGGCCCGCGCTGCTGCGTTCGCTCCGGCTGGTGGGTGACGATGTGCGCGAGAAATCGCGCAAGCATGTGACAGCGTCGAGCGGTTTTTAGATTTTCCTATTGCGGAGGACAGTCTTGAAGGTCAATCGTAAAGTACTCATGGGGGCTTCGGTAGCGGTTTGCGCGACGGCGCTTTGGGCCCAGGAACAGCGGCCTACCTTCCGCGTCAAGGTGGACATGGTGGTTCTGAGTTTCACTGTGACCGATAGCAAGGGCCATTACATCAACGGGCTGAAACCCAGCGATTTCCATTTAGCCGAAGATGGCATCGCGCAGAAGATCAACACGTTCGGAGAAGGCAATAAACCGCCGGTGCAGATTATGGACGACGGAACGACGCGCCCGCTGTCGGCGGCGGCGGAGGCTGCCATTGCCCAGGCGGACGGCGCGCCCACCGAAGTCCACTCAGACTCTTTCGTCGGCACCAATGTGTTCGTGCTCTTTGATACCAGCAACTATATGTATCGCGGGTTCGTCTATGCCTCCGATGCGATCGCGGATTTCGTGCGTGGTTTGGATAAGACCGATTCCGTGGCGGTGTATACGTTCAGCCGCAATCTTTCGCGCCCCGCGCCGCTCACGCACGACCGCAATGACGCGATCTTCGGCCTGCGCAAAGCCGTGGCAGGCGACGATGCCGCGCTTTACAACGGCCTGCTTCTCACGCTGCGCGATGCCGCCAAGGTGCCCGGCCGCAAAGTGGTCATCGTATTTTCGAATGGTCCGGACAACGCCAGCTTGATCGCCCCGGATGATGTTCGCGCCGTCGCCGAAGACGACGGTATACCCATCTATGTGATCTCCACCAACGACGTCACGAAAGATCCGATGTCGAGCAATGTCTTCAAGCGCATCTCCACGCGCACGGGCGGCAAGGCTTATTTCGCGAAGACCTGGCAGAAGCAGGTGGAGGCGTTCGAATCCATTCGCGAAGATCTGGGCAACAGCTACACCATCACCTATTATCCGCAGACGAACCCCAACGAGGGTTTTCGCAAGATCAATGTGGAGATCGTGACGGACGTCGGGAAAAAGTATCGCGTTCGGGCCCGGCCAGGGTATCGTCCGCAAGGCGGATTTTAGGGCAGAGCGTACGCGAGGATCGAATCGCCCGCGTCGACCACTACATACTGCTTGCCGTTCTTGCCCTGATACGTGAGGGGATTGGCCAACGCGTCCGCGGCTAGCTTCACTTCCCAGAGAAGCTTTCCGGTTTTCGATTCGTAAGCGTGGAAGCGCTGATCGTAGCTGGCGCCTATGAACAGCAGTCCGCCCGCTGTGGCCACCGATCCGCCCTTGTTGAATGCGCCAGTGTTCATAATGCCCTTGGCTTCGAGCGCGTCCACGCGTCCAAACGGAATGCGCCACGCGACATCGCCGGTGTTGTTGTAGTTGACGGCGGTGAGCTCGCCCCACGGCGGCTGTTCGCAGGGCCATCCAGTATTGGGATTTGAAAACGATCCCACTGCGCGCTTCGCTCCGGCGACGTGGATTCCGGTGCGGATATATGCGTTGGCGCTCACATCTTCTCCCAAGCCATCCTTTATCGCAGGCGGGTTCTCGTCGCTGGGTTTGATCATGCGCGCGATTGCCCCGTCCGCCTTGGTGTTGAGGAAGAAATAGCCGAGCTTGGGATCCACCGAGCCGCTGCCCCAATTACCGCCGCCGTCGCCTCCGGGAAACACGATAGTCGGCTTCATTCCCACCGGCGTAAAGGGGCCCTCGTTGTGCGCGCCGCCTTCCGCATCGAAAAGCGCCTCGCAGAACTTCTGCTGCTCGGGCGTCACCTTTGCGATTTCGTCGCGCGTGATGCTGAGGCGCGTAAGGGGCGGAGGTTTCACAGGAAAAGGCTGCGTGGGCGAATACCATTCGCCAGGAACGTCGCCCTTGGGAACCGGGCGTTCCTCCACCGGATAAATTGGCTTACCGGTGCGCCTGTCGAGAATGAACACCAACCCCGTCTTGCCGGTTTGAATGACGGCGGGAATGCGTTGGCCGTTGTGATTGACGTCGACCAGCGTGGGCGTCGCCGGCGCGTCGTAATCCCAAATGTCGTGATGAATGGTTTGGAAGTACCATTTGAGCTTGCCGGTGGCGGCATCGAGCGCGACGAGCGAGTTTCCGAACAAATCGTTGCCGGGACGATCTCCGCCGTAGAGGTCGTAAGAAGGCGAATCAAAGGTCATGTAAAGAGTGCCGGTTTGAGGATCGATGCTGGAAGTGGTCCAGGCATTAACGCCCGAGCGATCCTGCCAGCCGTCGTTGAGCCACGTTTCGTGCCCCTTCTCTCCCGGTTGCGGCACCGAATGAAACGTCCAGACTAACTTGCCCGAGCGTACATCCCAAGCGCGTGCGTCGCCTCGCGAGCCCAAGCTGGGACTATCCTGGGTGTGCGAACCGGTGATCGCCAGGTTCTTGTAAATCACAGGCGCGCCCGAAAGGCCGTAATGAACGCCAGTGAACTTGCCCATCACTCCGGGTTTTAGATCGATTTCGCCTTCCTTCCCAAAACCAGGAACAGCCTGGCCTGTTTTGGCATCGACGGCGATCAGGAATCCATCCCCTGTGCCAAACAAGATTTCCGGAGGATTGCTTTTGTCACCGGGCCAGTAGCCGATTCCACGCGGCGGCCGTCCAGAGTGCTTGTGGGTGAAGGCCCAGATCTGCTTCCCGGTCTCGGGATCCAGTGCTGCCAAGCTCTGATAAGCGGTGACCACATACATGACGCCGTTCACCACCAGAGGCGTCGCTTGCGCTGGCCGACTGGCTTTCGTGCCGCTCTGTGGACGCATGTCATATACCCAGGCTTGGCTTAGCTTTGTAATGTTTTGTGTATTGATCTGATCGAGCGCGGAAAAGCGCGTGTTGCTTAGGTCGCCGCCGTAGGCCGGCCAATCGGTTTGTCCATGCAGCATTGGTAAAGCGAGTAAGGACGAGAAAAAGAGAAAAGCAGATCGCATGCGGTGGCTCCTCGGAAGTAATCCGAAATAGACTTTATCACGAGTTACACCTGTGCTAGCTGAAACCACAAGTTAATACGTACCGTCTAGAGGGCATATGTCGATCGTTAAATGGAGTCTTGCTGGGGCAGCCGTTTTGTTTTTTGGGGCGTCATTTGTGCACGCTCAAACATCCTTTGATGTAAACGTTGGATTCGGAAGCGCGTGGGACAGCGCCAATAGCGGGGGCATCGATAATGCTGCCTCGCTGAATGCGTTTGGCAGCTGCACGCCGGGTTCGTTGGATCTCAATTGCCAATCCCTGCCGAAACTCAATGGTTTCTTCCTGGGATTTGGTGGCGACCTGATGCTGGACAAGCGCTTTGGCGTGGGTTTCCAGGCTAGTTTGCAGCCTTCGCGTGAGACCTACGGCCCACTGTCGTCCCGTCAGACTTTCTATGACGTGAACGGTATCTACGCGCCGATCACTACCAAACGAGCGACACTTGATTTGGAAGCCGGAGTAGGAGGCGCTCGCACCAGCTTCGCTCTCACCCAAAGTGGCTGCGTGGGAACGGCGGTGTGCTCTACGTCTACCGAGCCGGTGGGAAGCGCGAATCATTTTGATATTCATGCCGGCGTGGGCGTACAAATATTTTTGACAGACCACGTATTCTTGCGTCCTGAGTTCGATTTTCATTACGTGCCGGGGCTCACCAACCAGTTCGGTAGCGACGCGGTACCGGAAGCGATGCTGTGGCTGGGTTACAGCTTCGGCGAACGGTAAAGATTCACATCTCGTGAAACTCGATCTGCAGACTGATACGGACCGCGACTGGTTTTGCATTCTTCTGAGCGGGAGCGAAACGCCATTCTTTCACCGCGTCCACCGCACTCTCGTCTAGATCTTTGTCGATTCCTTTCACCACGTGAGGGTCCTTGGGAAGGCCCTTGGAACTTACCACCAGGCCGATGATCACCGACCCTACGGCTCGCACGCCCCGGCTGGTGGGGTAGCGCGGATTCACTTGCTTGATGATGCGTGGGGGAGTGATGTCTGGGGTGAGATCGTAAACCGCTTCGTCGTCTGTTTGTGCGGGCAAGATGCAAACCGCGCAACAGCCAATGAGCAGTATTCGCATCCACGTCAAAATCACGTCTGGGTCCCGAGCAAAGATTGGTGGAGAGACGCGGCTGCGGCGGGCGCGGTTTCACTTGTTTCTTTGTGGAACTTTGTCGCCGCGCGGGGTGAATCTATCATGAAGGTCTAAAAAATTGATGAACAGATTTCTTATTGCCGTATTGGGTCTCAGCGCGATTGCGTACGCGCAGCCACCGGGCCGTGGCGGGAATTTCGCTGGCCAAGACGTCTTTCGAGGCCAGTTTCAGGCCAAAGTGGTGACCGGTGAGCCGTATTCCGGCGTCGGCGTAACAGCTCTGCAGCGAACGCTCAGCGACGGCAATGCGATCAACGAATCGAGTTGCGTGAAAGTGTATCGCGATAGCGCTGGCCGAACGCGGCGAGAAGAAACTCGCAATTCCTCCACGTGCAGCGCGGCTCCGCAGACCATTCTTATCAGCGATCCCGTGGCGGGCGTCCAATATGTGATCAATCAGAGAGATAATTCCTATCGGCAGTTTCCCTTCAAGACACCGCCCGCCGGTGCCGTTCCGCCGGTTGGCAATCGCCCTGCCAATCCGAATCAGGTTCAGACTTCACTGGGGACGCAACCGATCGCAGGCACTTCGTTGAGCGCACAGGGCACGCAGACGGTGACTACCATTCCGGCTGGTCAGTTTGGCAACGCGCAGCCGATCACCATCACATCGGTTCGATGGTATTCGCCCGATTTGGAGGTGGTGATCCAGAGCTCGCGCAACGATCCGCGCAACGGCGTTTCCACTTATCAGCTGAGCAATGTTTCAACCTCGGAGCCCGCGGCGTCGTTGTTTACTCTTCCTGCCGGGTTAACATTAGAGCAAGGGCCGTCGCACGGTCCTAATGGCAGAGGTAGACGCGCTCCCTAAACACCGTTAGCGAGAGGGTGCGGGTGCGCGATGGAGAAGCAGGTTGAAAGTCGTCAGGATTGTTGTATTGTTAGGCGTCGTTTCGCCGATGCTGCTGCTGTCGCAGTATTATCCCCGACCTGGACGTCGCCTCGCTCCCGGCACGCCGAATCCTGGGGCCTATAATGTTGCCGGTTCTTTCCACGGCAAGCTCAAGGACTTGAGCAAAAAAGAGATCACGATCGAGACAGAAGACAATCAGCTGGTTTCGATCCATCGTTCGAGCAAGACAAAATTCTTCAAGGGAACTCAGACGATCAAGCCGTCCGATATTGATATCGAATCGCCCGTCACGGTGGACGCGATGGAAGATGTGGACCTCACGCTAACGGCGCGCAGCGTGACTGTGGACACCCCGAAGAAGAGCGGCGACGGGAAGTAGTAGGTCCTGCTACAACACTCGGTAAGCGTACCCGTCCTCCACAAATCGGTCGCCGATCGTTTGACCGCCCAGGCGCATCCCTTCGACACTCCTGGCCCTTCCGAAAGTTTTTCGGAGCATTTTGACGAAAGGATCGCTGCTGCGCAAGATAACTATGGTCGGAGTCTGTTCCAAAGGGAATCCAGCCGCGTCCAGCGCCTTGTGGAGCAGCCCATAGGCTTCCCCGAGGCTTATGTCATCGAATTTGCGAGAAGACAAGACAAGGCGCCACTCTTCGTATTCGGCCAGGTAAGCCCACAACGCGACCCTCACCTGCAAACTTGCGTCATCGAGAATTTGAAGGATCCTTGAACCCTTTTCAACTTCGAAGCCTACCAGTGCAGCTTTATCCATCTGACCACTCCGTGATTTCGATCGCCCACAGCTTCAATGAGTTCGTTAGTTGTGGCGGCGTCAGTGGCGTCAGTAATGAGGTAGCGGCGGTGCGGCGACCATAATTGTACGATATCCCAATTCGTTCGAAAAGTTGAATCATGCTGTGCCTCGAGGCGTTGAGACCGCTCCAAACCGGCCACATTCAATAACTTCCCGAAAGCGTGACTATAACTTGCGACAGCCTTCTCTTTGTCGGGGAATTCGTGCCGCTGGGTCCCTTTCGCGATACACGCCTTGAGTGCACATTCAACAGCATAACCGGCGAGGTAGTATGCTCCATCGCTCATTCCCAAGTTGGCGAGCGCTCGCGCCTCGCGCAGCCTGATTCGGGACAGAAGCTGCAATTCCTTCCGGCTCACACAGACATCGTATCGAAGATCGTCTTGCTAAACTGGTTCTTGACACCCGCTACAAAACCGCGCGTCTCGGTAGTCAGCTATCTCAACACGGTTCCTTTGGTATGGGGGATGCTGCACGGCGAGCAGCGCGGACTCTTTGATTTGTCCTTCGCGATCCCGGCCGAATGCGCCGATCGCCTGCAATCCGGGCTCGCCGATATCGGCATCGTGCCGGCGGTAGAACTGAACCGGCAGAAGCTCGAGATCATTCGCGGCGCCGGGATCGCTTGTCACGGTCCGGTACGCAGCATTTTCCTGATCTCGAAGGTGCCCTACGGCGAAATTCGCAAGCTGGCGGCCGATTCCACGTCGCGAACCTCAGTGGCGCTCAGCCGCGTTATTCTATCCCGCAAGTATGGAGTCGAGCCCGAAGTGCGATCGCATGCGCCGCACCTGCCGTCCATGTTGGAGCACTCAGACGCCGCGTTAATCATTGGCGACGCCGCGCTGGTGCTGGATCCCGCCGATTTGCCGTTCCATGTTCTCGACCTGGGCGACGAATGGGTCCAAATGACGGGACTGCCGATGGTATTCGCGGTTTGGGCCGCGCGCGCCGAGTTGCCGGCCCAGGACCCCAAGCCATTTCTCGATTCCATGCGCTTCGGGGTTGGCCACGTTGACGATATCGCTCGCTCGGAACATGCCAAAGTAGGGGTTTCCGAGGAGCTGGCGCGCTCGTATTTGAAAGACAACATCGTCTTCGAACTCGGCGACCGAGAGTACGCGGGCCTGAAGACTTTCCTACAATATGCATCAGAGCTTCGAAGTCCAGTGCAGGGGAGACAAGTTTCCGTATGATGACGCGCCAGGAAGCGATCGACGTATATAACAGCGATGATTTGATCGGCATCGGCATGGCGGCCGACGCGGTGCGCCGCAAGCTGCATCCGCACGGCGTGGTCAGCTACATTATCGACCGCAATATCAACTACACCAATTTCTGTACCGAATATTGCAGCTTTTGCGCCTTCTACCGGCCCATGGGCCATCAGGAAGGCTACGTGCATTCCAAGGACGTGATCTTCGAGAAGATTCAGGAGACTATCGATCTGGGCGGCACCGGCATTTTGATGCAAGGCGGACTGCATCCCGACCTCAAGATCGAATGGTACGAGGATTTGCTGCGATCGATTAAGGATCGATTTGGCGACCAGATCTGGAATCACTGTTTTTCCGCGCCCGAAATCGTGAATATCGCCGAAGTGAGCGGATTGAACTTGCGCGACACGATCGCAAGGCTGCGCGATGCCGGCCTGGAATCGATTCCCGGAGGCGGCGCCGAAATCCTGGACGATGAGGTGCGGCGCAGGATCAGCCGGTTGAAATCGTCCTCACAGGACTGGATCGATGTGCATCGCATCGCTCATTCGCTCGGCATGCGGACGACGGCTACGATGATGTTCGGCTGCGGCGAGACCATCGAGCAGCGCATGAATCATTTCGACATCGTTCGGCAGATTCAGGAAGATACCGGCGGATTCACGGCGTTCATCCCGTGGTCGTTCCAGCGGGAAAACACTTCTCTCGGCAAGTTCGTCAAGGAGGAAGCCACGGCCGTTGAATATCTCAAGATGCTGGCGCTATCGCGGCTGTATTTCGAAAACATCGAGAACATTCAGTCCTCCTGGGTGACGCCGGGTCTGAAGACCTGCCAGTTGGGCTTGCGTTTCGGCGGCAACGACGTGGGAAGCATCATGATCGAGGAAAACGTCGTATCGGCGGCGGGCGCGCATAATCGCGCAACTGAAGAAGAATTGCGGCGATTGATTCGCGATGCCGGCTTCATCCCCAAACAGCGCGATACCTTGTACCGGACCTATTTTCTGAATTAGCCGGGCCGGTCTTTTAGGAGATTCTGCACCGCTTCCGCCAGCATCTTGGGCATAAACGGCTTTTGCAGGAACGCTACTTGCTGCTGCAGGGAAGCGGGAAGATTCTCGATAAAGAACGGCGATCCGCTGCAAACCAGGATTCGAAGGTCGGGCTTGATCTCAAGCATGCGCGTGAGCAGCGTATCGCCGGGCATGTCGGGCATGCCCAGATCGGCGATTACCATTCCGTAGCGATCGGGCGCGGCCTCGAAATCGCGCAATGCATCGAACGATTTTAAATACGTTTCCACTTCGAATCCCAGCCGTTGGAGATATTTCTGGATTAGTTGGAGGAGCGGGGGTTCATCCTCCACCAAGAGAATTTTGATGGGAGAGCCGCTCACCACATCACCGGTGACGTTTCACCAAGACTGAATGCGATGCCGAGACTAACGCGATTGGAATCCATTTCCAAAATTGCATCTCCTATGGTGTAGGGTGTGGTGTAGTGGCGATAGTCATAGCGTACATCCATGTAAGTGCCGCCAGTCAACTTATATAACACTTGCAGTCCCCCTTGCAGGTTGGAGTACGTGCCGAGACTTTGTCCCAGGGCTGAGAGTTGATTGTAACCGGCGCTGGCGCGCACTTGGATGGCGCGGCTCGCTGTAGAGGAATACGAAATCAATCCGGAAGTTTGGCGAGAGGTCAAATACAGGCCGTTCCCCGGAGTAACGCCGGTTGAGTAGTCGAAGTTCAGCGACGCGGTTTTAAAACGGCGAGTCAAGCGGACCTCGGCCACCGGAAGGTAGCGGACGTTGCTGAACGTGACCTCGGCGAAAGTCTCACCCGTAAGCGCCGTGATCGCTGGATCCAGCGGGACCTGCATCAGGCCAAGCGTATCCACTCGGATGCCTCCAGCCAGGGTACTGAGATCCCATTCTCGCGTTAATCCGATGGAATAACCAAGCGCGATGGTCTCCAGGCGCGAGTTACCATAGGCGGCTTGAAAGTCGAAGTAAGTGTTTTCGTCACTGGCCGAAATGGTTTGCCTGGGCGTCAGCCGGTAGGCCGCGCTCGCTCGTACATTGAATCCGTTCAGCCCAGCCAGCAACACGGACGCCCGTCGAATTACGAACCCGTCGCCGCCGAAGTTGAACGACAATCGCGGGGTGAGGCGCCAGGTGAGGTCCACGCGCGATTGCAGATAGGTGGTGCGGCTATCGAACAGTTCATCGGTGGGAAGGCCCAAACGGTCCAATGCCGCGAGCGGGAAGAAAGAGAATGCGCCGTTGGCGAGCGTGGTTGTGCCCAGCGTATTCTTGAGGTCCAAAGTGACATGCCGGAAGAGAGCCTCGCTGTAATTGAGTTGCAGGTACTGATCGAAGCCGTTGAAAGCCGGCGCATCGGTGTACCTGCGATAGGAGCCGCGATACTGGACGTTCAGCTTGCCGCGACGCCAGTTGTGTGAAACATTCGCGCCGAAGTTGGTTTCTTCGCCAAGACCGTCGACTTGTTTTCCCTGCGTGGTGGTGAGGCCTGAATCATACACGCCGATGATCTCCGCGTAGAGACCGAACACATTCATTGCGCCTCTCGTCTCTTCGGAGAGTCCACTCTCGCGGCTCAGTATGGACGGTCCGTCATAGTTGGAATCCTGTGGAGCGGATGTGACAGGCATTTCTGGATCCATGGCTGTGTCCGCAAAATGGGCATAGCTACTGAACGCACTGTGACGGCTCAGCACGGAGGGTGCCTCATAAGTTGGTTCCTGCTGTTCCCGGGCGCCAGGATCAGGCTGGTCCTGCGCCGGAGCAAGGCCGGCCGCCAGCAAAGCCAGGAAGAGGATTCTAAGTCCCAGCCTGCTTGTTCCTTAATGCAGACTCAAGTCTGACGCCACGGCCGCAATGTGTCAAGCGCGCGCCGGGCCTCGCTATCATCGGCGTATGCGATTCCACACCGAATATTTGAAGTTTCAGACCAAACAACACCGCCAGTACATCAACATCACCACTGAGGTGGACGCCGCGCTCAAGAAGAGCGGAATTCGTGAAGGAATGATCCTGGTTTCGGCCATGCACATCACCGCGGGCGTCTGGGTGAATGATGCCGAAGACGGACTGCTGGCCGATATCGACGAATGGCTGGAGAAACTGGCGCCGTTCCGCGAGAACTACCGCCATCACCGTACCGGCGAGACCAACGGCGATTCCCACCTGAAAAGCCTGATCGTGCATCATCAAGTGATTGTTCCGGTGACGGACGGGAAGCTCGATTTTGGTCCCTGGCAGCAGGTCTATTACGCCGAATTCGACGGGCAGCGTCCGAAGCGCGTCATTATCAAAGTAATGGGTGAATGAAGCCTGAAGCGCGAAAGGATCGGCGTCGATGGGGCATACCTTCATAGGAGCCTTATGCGACGATACTTTCCTCTCTTGACTGCGTTCTTGTCCACGGCTTTTTTGTTCACAATCCGAGCCGCGGACCTTCCCATCCGCGAAGTAATTCTTTACAAAAGCGGCGTTGGCTATTTTGAGCGCGGCGGTACGCTGGGCCCCGGCGAATCCGCGCGTTTGGAGTTCAAGGCGACGGATATGAACGATGTTCTGAAGTCGCTGACCATCTCGGGCCAGAACGGCGGCAAGATCACTGGCTTGCGCTACGATTCGAGCGAACCGCTGGACCAGAAGCTGGCCGGTTTTCCTTTTAAGATCGATGGCCAGGCATCGCTGGCGCTATTTCTCGATCAGATGAAAGGCGCAAGGGTGGAGTTGAAGTATGGTTCAGAGACCATCAGTGGGACGGTCGTCAGTGGGCGCGTGGTGAAAGGTGACGACAAGCAGCCCGAGCGCGAACAACTGGTGGCGCTGCTCGATTCAGGCGAACTGCGAACTCTCGACTTGGCTGCGGCCAGTTCCATTCGCTTCGCCGACCCCAAGCTGCAGACGCAGCTTCGAGACTACTTAATGTTAGTGAACCAAGCGCGCTCCACCGACAAGCGCAGTATTTATCTGGATGCGTCCGATGCGAAAGAGCGGCAGATCGATGCCAGCTACTTGACTCCATCGCCGGTGTGGAAGTCGAGCTATCGACTGATCTTCGGTGACAAGGGCCAGCCGACTCTGGAAGGCTGGGCGATCATCGACAACACTACCGGTGAAGATTGGACGAACGTACGGATGGCGCTGGTGTCGGGCCGTCCCGTGTCGTTCATCAGCAATTTGTATGAGCCGAAGTACGTGAACCGGGAAACGGTGGAACTGCCGGAGGATCGTGCGGCCAATCCGGTGATCTATAACGGCGCGTTGCAAGGCGCACTCGGTGGAGCGCCGCCGGCTGCAGCCATGAAGAAGGACTTTTTCGCCGGCTCCGGCGCGATGGGAGGAGTTTTGGCGAGTCCCAGGGCGCAGTTCGAAGTTGCTCCTGAACGGCAACAGATCGCGAGCAATGTGGCGGTGAATGTCGCGGCCGGTGATCTGGGCGAGCTCTTCGAATATCGATTCTCGACGCCGGTAACGGTGAAGAAAGACGAGTCCGCCATGCTTCCGTTCCTGCAGCAGCCCATCGGCGCTCGCAAGCTGCTGATCTATTCGGAAAGCTACGGTGAACATCCGATGAACGCCGCCGAGCTGAACAACTCCACCGGCAAGACGCTGGATGGCGGCCCGATCACTGTTTTCGACGCCGCAAGTTACGCGGGGGAAGCACTCATGACTACGCTCAAGGCAGCCGACAAACGGTTGATCAGTTACTCGGTTGATCTTGGTACGCGCGTTACCACTCAGTTTGATTCGGGCCGCGAACTGGTGCGCGAGATTCACGTCAATCGAGGCTTGCTGACTACTCGGGTAGCGATGGATGAAACCAGAACGTACACCATTCGCAATGTCGACCAAAAGGCCAAGACCCTGATCATCGAGCATCCGGAGCGCGAGGGATACAAGCTGGTTGCGCTGAAGCCTGCCGAGACCACATCGAACGCATATCGATTTGAAGTGAAGCTGGGTCCCGATGCGACCGAAAAGTTTCCGGTGGCCGAGGAGCGCGTCTATCAAACCACCACCTCCGTATCCAGCCTGACGCCAGACGTGCTGCTCAGCTATGTGCAGAACAAAGTTTTAACGGAGGCTGCTCGAAATCAGTTGCAGCAGATCTTGGATGCCAAGCGGCAGATCGCCGATCTCGATAATCAGATCCGGCAGCTTGATAGCGACATCAACGGCATGGTGAGCGATCAGACCCGCATCCGCCAAAACATGCAGAGCCTGAACCAGGTGAGCGGCCAGCAAGATCAAGTTCAGAAATACGCGCGCCAGTTGGCTGCGCAGGAAAGTTCATTGGCAAGTTCGCGGGANNCCAGACTCGCCGGTTACCAGACCCGCCGGTTACCAGACCCGCCGGTTACCAGACTCGTCGGTTACCAGACCCGCCGGTTACCAGAGATGATAATAGCCATCGCGCCGCGCCAGCTCCACCGGAAGGCCGAAGAGCCCAGTAAGACGTTCGGTGGTGAGGAGCTCGCTCTTAGGCCCGTCGGCAAAGACGCGACCCTGGCGCAGAAGAATGACGCGATCGATTTCGGGAAGGATGTCAGGCAGATGATGCGTCACCATCAGAATGCCCGTGCCGGCTTGGGCCAGCTTGCGCAAAATATCGCGCAGCTCGAGCGCGGCGCGGAAATCCAGGCTATTGCTCGGTTCGTCCAGCAGGAGCGCCAGCGGATCGTGCACCAAGGCGCGGCCGATGAGCAGGCGATGCGCTTCGCCGGACGACATCTCGGTCATCTCGCGATCGGCCAGGTGTGGGACTTCCAAAAGATCCAGCACCTGGTTGGTCTTTTCGACCATTGCGGCGGTGACTTCGTGATAGGGCTGAATTCCGATGCTGCTGAAGAAACCCGAGAGCAGCATTTCGCGGCCGGTGATCTCGCGCGTGCAGCGGCGCATCAGATCGTTCGAAACGATTCCAAGGAGCGGGCGAAGCTCAAAGACATTCCAGGTCTCGCGTCCAAAAATGGTGAGCGAAGAATCGGGCCGGCCCAGAGGATAGCACTCGCGCGTGATGGTTTTGATCAGCGTGGATTTGCCACAGCCATTTGGTCCCAGGATGGCCGCGTGCTCGCCGGCCTGGATGCGGAGGGTGATGTCGTGGAGAACGGTTGTGGTGCCCCGCATCACTGAGATGTTCCGGAAATCCAGTAAGGCGTGGCTGGTGGCTGGTTGCTGGTGGCTGGTGAAGAGGTCCGTCGCATCAGCGGGATTCCGGTGCATTCATCGAGAGTATACTTCAAACATGTTGAAACGCACTTTGATTTTGAGTTTTTTGATGTCTGCTTCGCTCGCTTTCGGACAGGGTGATTCGAATACCGTGACCGTCACCGCGAGCCAGAGCGTGAATTTGCAGCCGGATCAGGTGGTGTTCGGGGTCTTTCAAGCGTAGGCAACGGTTCCGGTACCCCACTCGGCATTCTTCCAGGCAATCCGCAACCTACGCCCACTATTCAATGGTCTTTCGTATTAGGCGTTGCATTCGCGCAGATGAAGGCGACGGTCACTGCGCTCACCAGCCTGCAGCAGAGCATCATGCAGGCGAATAGCGGGTTCACGCTGTCTTTTTCTGTGCAGGGCACGCAGGTTTCCGCTAGCTTGCAGCAATCGCAGGTTTGCAGATTCCCTGGGTTGATCGCCGATGCTACCACGCAGGCTTCGAAACTTGCGTCCGCGGCGGGGCTCAATCTTGGATCGATTGCGGCCATGTCGAGCGCCGGCTCTAATTCGGGCATCGCGTTTGAGACCATCAGCGGCGCATTTAGCTCTCAGCTCACGGTGCCGCAGAGTTGTGCATTGACCGTGAAATTCGCTGTGACCAGATTCTGAGAGTATACTGCAAACATGCTGAAACGCACTTTAGCTTTGAGTTTCGTAATGTCCGCTTCGCTTCTGTTCGGGCAGCTTGATTCGAATTCCATCACCGTCACCGCAAGCCAAAGCGGGAATCTGCAACCGGACCAGGTGTTGTTCGCGGTCTATGTCACCACGCCTCTCACCACGAGCCTCGATGATGTCCTGGCCGCTGTGAAAGGCGCCGGAATCACTAGCGCTAACTTTTCAGGTGTGAATAGCTCTGCAGCGGCTCAATTGTGCTCGAGCCCTGGGGGCACTGGGACCACTGGGACCAATGGGACCAATGGGAGCCAGCAACCACCCGCGGAACAGTGGGCCTTTGGATTAGCCGTGCCATTCGCGCAGATGAAGGCCACCGTCACCTCGCTCACCAGCCTTCAGCAGAGCATCGTGCAGGCTAACAGCGGATTCACGCTGTCGTTTTCGGTTCAGAACGCGCAAGTCTCCACCAGCTTGCTACAATCGCAATCCTGCAACATCCCTGGGTTGATTGCAGAAGCTACCGCGCAGGCTCAGAAACTCGCAGCCGCTGCCGGGCTTAGCCTGGGATCGATTTTGGCGATGTCGAGCAACACTTCGAGTCCGGTGGCGAACAACTCCGTTCCGGTAGCGACCATCGGGTCATTCTCCTCAGGTATCCTCACGACACCGCAGGGTTGTGCATTGACCGTGAAATTTACTCTGACCAGATTCTGACGGCCGTTAGGTATCCTGCTTCACCCGCTTCAGCGCGATCTTCATCTTTTCGCCATCGGCCCCTTGCTTTACGGCGCCCGAGATTTGATCGCCGTCCACCTTCAGTTCGAGATAATAAATGGCTTCGCCGCTGTCCACTTCCATGGTGACGGTGTCCCCGTCCACCATTCCTTTTTGAATGGCATGCTGGTCGTCCTCGGGGCCGGCGGTGCCCGTCAGCTTATTGCCTTCCTGCTTCACGATCATGACCACAGGAATCGTCTGTGCGTCGCCGTCCTGTTTCATGTCGACGGTTCCGGACCATTTGCCAGTCAAATCAGCGCCGCTGAGGGTCCAAGCGGCCGCTAGCAGCAGACTCAAGATAGTACTCTTCATTGCGTGCTCCTTTTTCGCACTCCTATACTTGGCAAGTTTAACGCAGGTTGCAGCCGAAAAGTTGCAATTATTATTCGCGAATCGCCACCACCGGGTCCACCCGGAGCGCCCGGCGGGCCGGCAGGTAGCTGGCGATGAGGGCGACAGCCAAAAACAACAGCGCCATACCCGCATAAATGACGGGATCGGTGGGGCTGACATGAAACAAGAGCGACTCTAGCGCCCTGCCGATGAGGAATGCGCCCGCGAGACCAGCGGCAATGCCGGCCAGCGTGAGCCCCAAGCCCTGGCGCAGCACCAGGCGGACTATGTCGGCCGGCCGTGCGCCCAAAGCGCGGCGGATTCCCATCTCTTGGCGGCGCTGCTCCACCGAATAGGCCAGCAGTCCGTAGATTCCGATGGCCGCCAGTACCAGTGCCGCGGCTGCGAACGCNNCGAACGGCTGTGACCGGAAGGTCGCCATCTACTTGCGCGATCTGCTTTCTCACCGCGCTGGACAGGGACAGCGGATTTCCGGAAGTCTTCACCGCTATGATCATTCCCGGCCAGGGGCGCTGAGCGTAGGGCGAATACAATTCGCCACCAGCGTCCGAATCCAGAGCTGAGGTTTTGACGTCGGCCACCACACCCACTACTTCTTCGTGCAGCTCCGCCCGGGCGACGATGAGTTGCTTGCCAATCGGGTCCTGGTTGGGCCAGAATCGCCGCGCCAGGCTTTCATTCACGATGGCGGCGCCGGAGCTCGACTCGTTATCGTGCTCGGTGAAGAAGCGGCCGCGCACCAAGCGCGTCCCGAAGGTTCGAAAATAGTCCGGTGTGACGGATTGCCAGTAGGCGAGCGGGCGTTTGCCGAACGGAAGCACGGCATCACCGACCACCTGAATCGGCACCACGACGCTTGCGTGGAGCGGCAGCCAGAGCATTGCGCTGGCGGAATTCACGCCCGGTGTTGCCGAGATGTGCCGAAGGGCCTCGCGAAAAAAAGCATTCTTCTGGGGATTGGTTGCGTATTTCGCTTTCGGCAGTGTCACCTGCATAGTTAAGACATTGCGAGGATCGAAGCCAGGGTCAACCTGCTGGAGCTTCAGGAAACTGCGCATCAGCAAGCTGGCTGCAATCAGCAGGATCATGGAGACCGCGACTTGGCCAATCACCAGAAGTCCTCGCGCCTGGCTGCGGCGCAGACTGCCGGCGGAGCCTCGGCCGGATTCCCGCAAAATCATGTTCAGATCGGGTTTGGAAGTCTGTAGCGACGGAATGAGCCCGAAGAAAACGGCGGTGACAATGGACACGAGCAACGTGAAGGCCAGCGTTTCCCAATCAATATGAATCTCGCCGGCGCGAGGCAGATTGAGTTGGTTGATGCGGCCGGCTAGCCGNNTGGCCAACAGCAGGCTGGCGACATTGGCGCAAGCGATTAGCAACACCGCGCCGATGGCCGCGCACAAAACCAACAGCGCTGGTTTCACGTTTTCCACCAGGATTTCCCGCAAAGGGCTGCCCACCAGGCGGGCGTCGGGATCCGCATCCACCATGCCGGCATTCTGCCGCAGATACTGGCGATTGAGTACATCCATTTCCGCCTGCGCCTGCTGGCCGCTGACGCCTGGTTTCAATCGAGCAATCACGGAGATGTAGCCGGCTCCAAGTCGAATTTGTTCGCGCGTGAATACGCTGAAGGCAGCCAGGTTGGTTGCCAGCAGATCCAGACCTGGCGCTGGTTGATCGAGGCCTGGTGGAAGGATCCCGACGATTGTGTGTGCCTGGGAGTCAAGCGCGAGCGATGTACCGATCACATCTGGATTCCCTCCGAACCGCCGCTGCCACAGGCCATAACTCAGCATCACCACTGGTTTCGCGCCTTCCCGATCCTCGTCGGGAAGAAAATCGCGGCCAAGGACGGAACGGACACCCAGTGTGTGAAGAAAATCAGCGGAGACGCGCGCGGCTTGGAGTTGTTCGGGTTGTTCCACTCCGGTGAGGTTGAAAGTCTCGTTGCAGAAACCGGCGAGATTCGAGAAGGAGCGGGATTCGGAGCGCAATTGATCCAGCCGCATCAACGAAAAAGGGCCGCGTCCGCTGGCGCGTTTGAGATTGGTGTTGTACAGGAACAACAGGCGATCGGATTCCGGGTAGGGAAGCGGCCGCAGCAGCACGACATTCACGACGGTGAAGATCGCGGTGTTGGCTCCGATTCCGAGCGCCAGCGTCAGAACCGCTACGGCGGAGAATCCGAAGTCCTTCGCGAGCACCCGTAGGGCATAGCGGAAATCCTGAAGCATGACTGATTATAGAAAATCCGTTTCTCGTTTCTCGTTTCTCGTTGGGAACGGTCGATTAAAGCGTCGGGCTTCGCAGTCNNCCAGGGGGAACAACCACGACGCCCGCATCGGTAATGGTATAACCCTTGGCTCGATCCTGCGCAAGATCGTGCCCGATGATGGTGAAATCCGGGATGCTGACACGGGCGGGAATGATGGCGCGGCGGATACGGCAGTGCCTTCCAATATCGCAGTGGGGCATCAGGATGCTGCCCTCCACTTCGGAAAAGCTGTTCACCCTCACGCCGGGCGAGAGAACGCTGCGGTTCACGCGTCCGCCCGAGATAATGCAGCCCGCCGAAACGATGGAATCGGTAGCCACTCCCGTGCGCCGGTTCTCCTCTGCAAAGACAAATTTAGCGGGAGGCTGTTGCTCCAGGCGCGTCCGAATCGGCCACCTGCTGTCATACAGGTTGAGCTCAGGATCGATAGCCACCAGGTCCATATTCGCTTCGTAGTAAGCATCCAGGGTTCCGACATCTCTCCAGTAGCGCACGGCCTTGCGGTTGAGGTCGCGGAAATCGTAGCCGAACACCCGCGCGCGAGAGATCCATTTGGGCAGAACATCTTTACCGAAATCGTGGGAGGAGCAGGCCTCCACGGCATCCTCCATGAGGCACTGCAGCAGCGTCGAGGTATTGATCAAATAAATTCCCATGGATGCGCTCACCATGCCGGGATTAAACACCGAGCGCGCGGGACGGCCGTGCTGGGGCTTCTCCTCGAAACCGATTACCCGTTGGTGGTCATCCATTTCGACGATGCCGAAACGCCCGGCTTGATCGGCCGCGGTCTGAATGGTCGCGATAGTGATTTCCGCCTTGGCGCGCCGGTGCCAGGTGACCATGTCCTGATAGTTCATTTTGTAGATGTGGTCGCCCGAGAGGATGATCACGTACTTCGGCTGTTCGGAACCGATGGAGTAGATGTTCTGATAGACCGCGTCCGCCGTTCCCATGTACCAGTTTTCACTGACCCGCTTCATCGGAGGCAGGATCTCGATAAACTCTCCAATTTCGCGGCCGAAAATATTCCAGCCTTCGCGGATCTGGCGATTCAAAGAAAGCGCCTTGTACTGGGTGAGGAT
>PKZC01000449.1 GCA_003132905.1 Bryobacterales bacterium
TGGGTGGGCGCTGGCGAACCAGGTGGGTACGCTCGGTGAGCCGCTCTATCGCAAGCTCGAGCCCACCGGCTATTCGAATTTGAACTCGGAGTGGATCAACTCCGCCTCGCTACTGGGGCGCATGAATTTCGCGCTGCAGCTGGCGCAAAACCACATAGAGAGTGTGAAAGTGGATGTGTCGCGTTTCGGTGACGACCCTAGCGAAGTAGCAAAGGCGCTGATGTTCCGCGCCATGTCGCCGCAGACGCGGGAGGCCATCGATAAGGTTTTGGGAGACAAGCAGAAGAACCCGGCGTTGGTTGCCGCACTGGTAATCGGATCGCCGGATTTCCAAAAGAGGTAGTAACAGAAATGCCGTCAAGACGTGTTTTTTTGAAAGGCTCCGCGCTGGCGATGTTCGGCGTGGGTTCCATGCCTGTGTGGCTATCCCGTTCGCTTTACGCCGCGGACTCCGCCCAGGGTCGCAAGAAGATCCTGGTGGCGCTCTTCCAGCGCGGCGCAGTGGACGGTTTGAATATGGTGGTTCCGTTTGGCGAGCAGCGCTATTACGATCTGCGGCCTTCCATCGCTATTCCCAAACCAGATGGCACGCCGAATTCGGCCGTTGACCTGGATGGATTCTTTGGACTCCACCCAGCGCTCGCGCCGCTTAAGCCGATGTTCGATGCGCGGCACCTCGCCATTGTCGACGCCGTCGGCTCTCCCGATCCCACGCGTTCGCATTTCGATGCGCAGGATTACATGGAATCCGGAACGCCTGGCTATAAAGGCGCCACCGACGGCTGGCTCAATCGCGCCTTGCCGGCGCTGATGGGTCCGGCATCTCCTTTGCGTGCGGTCAGCCTGGGTGACACTCTGGCACGCAGCTTGCGCGGGCATAACGACGCCGTCGCGGTACGGAACTTGAACGATTTTCAGGTGCATGACACTCGCGGCGCGGCATCGTTTGAAAGCATGTATGAGAATTCGCTGGATACGATGCTGCATGGCACCGGCAAAGAGACGTTCAACGCCGTGAAGATCATGCAGTCCATCCAGAAGCAGACTTACGTGCCGGCCAACGGCGCCAGCTACGGCAATGGCGGCTTCGGCAAAAGCTTGCAGCAGATCGCGCAATTAATCAAGGCCAACGTGGGTGTGGAAGTGGCGTTCGCCGACATCGGCGGGTGGGACACGCACGTTAACGAAACCGGCGGGCAGCCCACCAACGGCCAGCTTGCCAATAATCTGGCGCAGTTCGGCCAGGCCCTCGCGGCGTTTTATCAGGATCTGGGCGATCGCATGGAAGATGTCACGCTGGTGACGATGTCGGAGTTCGGCCGCACCGTGAAAGAGAACGGCGATCGCGGAACAGACCACGGTCATGCGAATGTCATGTTCGTGCTGGGCGGCGACGTGCGCGGCGGCAAAGTTTATGGCGAGTGGCCGGGTCTTCAGGAAGAGCAGCTCTATGACGGCCGCGACCTGGCGCTCACCACCGATTTCCGCGACGTGCTGAGCGAACTTGTGTCCCGTCACCTGGGCAATTCCAACTTGAAATCCGTGTTCCCGGGTTACGAGAATCCGAAATCCCGCGGATTGCTAGGCTAAACTGCCCTTCAGGCAATCTTCAGCAGTTTCCACTAGGCTGGAGCACGAGAAGCCCTCGTGAAATGCCTGACCTTGATCCTGCTGTTGGCGCTTGGCTCGAACGCGCTCGCGCAAACGGCGACATTACGCGGGCAGGTGACCGACCAAGCCGGAGCTTTGGTTCCAGGCGCCAAAATCACCCTGACAGGACCGGGCGATCGTGTTCAATCCACCACGGCAGACGGTAGCGCGGGCTATTCTTTCACAGGCCTTGCACCGGGCGATTATACGGTAGCGGGTTCGGCGCCGGATCTAGTGACGCCGCGCCCAACGGCCATTTCGCTGCGCCCGGGAGCGCAAACGCTGAATATTCAATTGGACGTTGTCACTACAACGCAGCATGTCGTCGTTCAAGACAACACAGGGCCAACCGTTTCGACCGACCCTTCCAATAACGCGGGCGCGCTGGTCTTGCGCGGCGACGATCTGCAGGCGCTTTCTGACGATCCCGACGATCTTGCTTCAGACCTGCAAGCCTTGGCCGGCCCTTCGGCGGGCCCCGGCGGCGGTGCGATTTATGTCAATGGATTCAGCGGCGGCGAAATCCCCCCCCAAAGATTCCATCCGCGAAATTCGCATCAACCAGAATCCATTTGCGCCCGAGTATGACCGGCTTGGTTATGGCCGCATCGAAATTTTCACTAAGCCGGGCAGCGATCGCTACAGGGGGACGCTGGATTACAATTACGCCAACGATATCTGGAACTCTCGCAATCCCTATTCGGCGCAGAAGGCCCCGCTTTTGCTCAATGAATTCGAAGGCAACGCCGGCGGCCCCATCAATCAGCGCGCGTCTTTCGTCTTCGATGGCCAGCGGAACACGGTGGATAACGGCGCGATCGTCAATGCCATTACGCTGAGCCCTCAGACGCTGGGCATCCAACCGTATTTCAGTATTTACAAAGTCCCTCAGGTTCTTACTCGCGCCAGCCCGCGCATCGACTATCGATTGAACGGCAACAATACGCTGCAAATCCGCTATTCCATCACGCAGTCCGACATTAATGGCGCCGGTATCGGAACGTTCGACCTGCCCTCGCGCGGCTATGACTACGGCTATTTGAATCAAACCGTACAAGCCACGGAAACGGCCGTGCTCGGCAACAGTATCAACGAGACGCGCTTCCAATATTTCCGCAGCGCGAGCCATCGGCTGGCGAAAAGCGACGCTCCCGAGATTGAAGTGATCGGAGCTTTCAACGACGGGGGCTCTCAGTTTGGCAAGTCTTACGACACGCAGAATACTTTCGAGCTGCAGAACTATACGACGACGGCGAAAGGCGCGCACATCTGGAAATACGGCGTCCGCTTGCGGGGCTATCTGGAAGACAACGTCTCGCCGAACGACTTCAACGGCACATTCATTTTCAGCTCCATCGAGAGTTATCAGCAGACTCTGCTTGGCATCCCTGGGAGCGGACCGGCGCAGTTCACCCTCAACGCCGGCGAGCCCCGGCTGGCGNNGTGCATCAAGCGGATTTGGGAGCGTTTGTTGGCGATGATTGGCGAGTGAAGCCCAACATCACGCTCAGCCTTGGATTGCGCTATGAGACGCAAACAAATATTCACGACTGGCGCGATTTCGCTCCACGTCTGGCGGTTGCCTGGGCGCCTGGCGGCAATGCCAAGAACCCGCGTCCCAAAACCGTGCTGCGCGCCGGGTTCGGGATTTTCTACGATCGTTTCGCGCTCACCAATATCATCACTGCGCAGCGCTACAACGGCGTGCTGCAACAGCAATATGTGGTGTCGACGCCAAACTTTTTCCCGGCCATACCATCGCTGGAGGGCCTGCAAACGACGCCGCAGGTGATCGAAGAATTGAGCTCCAGTTTGCGCGCTCCCTATATCGTGCAATCATCGGCAACGGTGGAGCGCCAGCTGCCCTGGAACACGACGCTCGCGGTGACATACACGAACTCTCACGGTTTGCATCAACTATTGACGAACGACATCAATGCTCCATTGCCGGGCAGCGGAGCGTTCCCGCTGGGTCAGCCGGACCCGGTGTTCTTGATGGAATCGGCCGGTCTTTACAACCAGAACCAGTTAATTGTGAACGTGAATGCCCGAGTGAACCCCGCATTTTCGTTGTTCGGTTTTTATGTGCTCAATCGCGCGATGAGCAATACGGACGGCCTGGGCACGTCGCCGCCGAATCCTTACAACTTCACCGGCCAGTACGGCCCCGCTGCGACGGATGTGCGAAATCGCGCCACCATCGGCGGATCCATCAACAGCCGTTGGAATATCCGGTTGAACCCGTTCGTTGTTATCCAGTCGGGCGTGCCGTTCGATATCACAACGGGAACCGATCTTTATGGAACCACGCTGTTCAATGCCCGCCCTGGTTTCGCTAGCGACTCCAATAAGCCAGGCGTGATCGAAACTGCTTATGGTCTGCTCGATCCCAATCCCACGCCTGACGAGAAATTGGTTCCGAGGAATTATGGCCGGGGACCGGGGCAGATTTCCGTGAATCTGCGCATCTCAAAAACATTCGGTTTTGGCGGCGAGCGCGGGGGATCGCAGAAGGCATCGGGCGGTCAACAAATCCAAGCTGGAGGAGCGGCGAATCCAAATCTGGCCACCGGTCGCGGCTTGGGATCGATCATCGCGGCGCCCTCTACCAGCCATCGCTATAACTTCAGCATTTCAATGGCAGCGCGTAATCTTTTGAACCACACGAATCCAGGGCCCATCGTTGGCGACATCACGTCGCCTTTGTTTGGCCGCGCGAATCAAACCGCAGGAACGCTCAACGGAGAAGGCTTTTCCGAGAATGCCGACAACCGGCGGCTGGAACTGCAACTGAGGTTCACATTTTGAGGCAAAGGGTTACACTGAGGCAGGAGGGTTCGGAGTGCTGATCGTAATGCGCGCGCAAGCTACCGAGCAGGATATCGCTCAGGTTTGCGCCAGAATTCAGAGCCTTGGCTACCGGCCCCACGTCATGCCGGGCGCGGAGCGGACTGCCGTCGGCATCACGGGCAACCACGGTCCGGTGCCCGCCGAGGAGTTCGAAAGCCTGACGGGAGTGGCCGAAGCAATTCCCGTTTCAAAACCCTACAAACTGGTGAGCCGGGAAGTGAAGCCCGACAATACCGTAGTGAATGTCGCGGGCGTGCTGGTGGGCGGACCGGAACTGGCGATGTGCGCCGGTCCGTGTTCGGTGGAAAGCCGGGAGCAAATCCTGGAAGCCGCTCGCGCCGTGAAAGCCGCAGGCGCTCAGCTGTTGCGCGGCGGCGCTTACAAACCGCGGACTTCGCCTTATGCGTTCCAAGGCCTGGGTGAAGAAGGGCTCAGATATTTAGCCGATGCGCGCGCGGAGACCGGGCTCGGCATCGTGACGGAAGCCATCGATGTGGAGACGTTCGATCTGGTCGAAGAGTACGCCGATTGCCTCCAGATCGGGGCTCGCAATATGCAGAATTTTTCGCTGCTGCGCCGCGCCGGCCGGGCGCGCAAGCCGGTGCTGCTGAAACGCGGCATGTCGTCCACGCTCGAAGAGTTCCTGATGGCCGCCGAGTACATATTGTCTGAGGGAAATTATCAAGTGATCCTGTGCGAACGCGGCGTCCGGACTTTCGCCGATCACACGCGCAACACTCTGGACCTGAGCGTGGTTCCCGCCGTGCAGCGTCTGAGCCACTTGCCCATCATCGTCGATCCCAGCCACGGCACCGGCAAGCGCAACAAAGTAACTCCACTCTCCCGCGCCGCCATAGCCGTAGGAGCCGACGGCCTGATCGTAGAAGTCCACCACGATCCCGACCGCGCGTTGAGCGACGGCATGCAATCCCTCTACCCCGATCAATTCGACGCGCTGATGGTGCAGGTCAGGCAGATCGCGGCCGTGCTCGGCAGAACGATTCTCACTCGGGAGAGTGTGGTTGTCGGCCGGGTGCCCCATTCAAGCCCTCTTTTGGCTTGAGTGGGGAAGTTCAAACTTCACGCGTGCACCACCTCCAGCCCCAGCACCTTCTCAAACGCATGGAAATCCCGGTCCCGGTGCAGTAAACCATGCCGGGTGCCCCATCCTTGCGCGTTCTTTGCGCAAGGGTGGGATCCGCTCGCGCTCCCCGGAAAGCTGCCCCACCGGCACGAAACCGGAACCTGCGAAAGAAGAAGCAGCAGAGGGAGAAGAAGAAGTCGCAATCTCCGCCGCCTGGTGTTTGTGCGAATTGCCCACCACCCACGTCACGCCCGGCAGAGCAGCCAGTTCTTCCGGCGCCCGTTGCGCGTAGCAGCCGGTCACCAGAATCTGGCAATTCGGATTCACCCGCTGCAACCGCCGTATGGAGGCACGCGCATCTTTGTCCGCGCCCTCGGTCACGGTGCAGGTATTCAGCACGACAATTTCCGCGTCGCGAGCCGCCCCGGCGCGCTCCAGTCCGCGCTCCAGAAATTGCCGCTCCAGCGCCGCCCCATCCGCCTGGGTGGCGCGGCATCCAAAATTTTCTATGTAGAAGCGAGCCACACTCCTATACTAAACGAGTGGAGGCTGCGGCTGAACTTCCCGGCGATTGCGCGCCGATTCCGCAGTGCACTGCATCTCGGCTCCGCTGGAGAGGTGCACAATGAAACGCCGCATTCTTCTTGTCGACGACGATCTCGCCGTCCTGCTTACCCTCAAAGCGGTGCTGGAACTCAACGGATTTGAAGTCGAAACTGCCGGCAGTTCCGCCGAGGCCTTGGCTCGCATGGAGTCCGGCGTTTACCAGATGGTGATCAGCGACTTGCGCATGGAATCCGAAGAGTCGGGCCTGGAAGTCCTCCGCGCCGCGCACCGCCAGGCTTACGATCCCGCGACCGCTCTGCTGACTGCCTATCCACCGTCCGGCGAACATTGGCGCGCGGAACATCGGGACGAGCAACATCGGAACGGACGAGAGCGGCACGGAAGAGATCAGAGTGGTGAGAACTCGGACTCGTTGCTGGTGAAACCGCTCGGCACCGCGGAACTTCTGCGTCAGGTGGAAGCCCTGCTAATCCGTCACGCCGACAAGCAAGAACGCCAGCGAAAGCCCGCCTCTTGAGCGCAAGAGACCGGCGGCTCGGCGCGATGCACGTCCCGCCGGCCACACTTCCCTCATCTTTCAACGGATCAGCGGCAGACGATCAGGCGCTAGCCTGTTGCCGCCCCTGCTGAAAACACTCGCGGCACAACACCGGCCTCCCTTGCGTCGGCCGGAACGGAACCGTG
>PKZC01000102.1 GCA_003132905.1 Bryobacterales bacterium
AGGCTCGATCAAAGCAGGGCCCACCCACCGGGGCGTCTTCGGATGGCAGTCGTGCCTGGCACGACATCGGTAGCGTCTTCGAAGGCCGGCAGGGCCCCTTCCCTCCAGCGCGTTATCTTGCACGCCTTCATCGGTACTATGAACCCCTCGCACTCCCTCCCGGCTCCGCGCGCTTTCAACCTTCGGACAGCAGTATCCTCTGCCTTCATCTCTGGAGCCGCTAGGACCGAGATGGAGGAGAATCGTACACTCGGATTACAGGGATATCCAATGGACCTACTCTAGCGCGCCTCATCTCTCCTGCAACGGCTTTAACGTCTCCGAAAAGACAAACCTCCTTACCATTCCAAACACGCTTTGCATGTGGGGCGACAGGGCCCTCATACGCCCCAATCTCTCAGTTTTCGATCCTGACGGCCATCTACCTCTAAATCTGCAACGGACCACCCTGTCGACGCCACAGCTCCCCTTCGAATCGGAGCTTCGCGAGAGTGTATTAAGAGACTTCGTTGCGTTCGTTCTGGTGAACGCTCCAACGTGCCATTTGACTGATGGATTTTCTTTTGAGAAGTACAATCCACAGTACCCGGGCTTTGCAGAAGCCCTCCGCCAGCCTCGGTGGCCGCTATTCGCGTGTGCCGGTGAAGGGGTAGTCTTGATGGATCCGTGGTGCCTTTCGCGCGCCTCGCTCCGATTGTTGCTTGTCCCGCGCACGGAACGGGCCTTTTTGCCGTCTCCTAGACTCAAAGGTTGCTTGGATGCTGCGATGGTCTCCTACCTTGGTGATGAGAGACATTCCGATTGGTTGGAATTTGTGTCCGGGGGGCGGAGGAGTACGTTTGAACCGCTTACGGAGCTGAAGGTTAAGGGGTGCAGAATTCTTTTTCAGGATGAATATCATTCTTGGCCAGCGGGTTTCAAGGATGGTTATGCCGCGCGACAGTGGAAAGTCATTGAGCGAGGCAAGACCTTCGAGGATGGCCTGGACTTCGCGACGATGATTGATCGCTCTGGCGTTGACGGCTCTGTTCTTGTTGAAGGTCTGGCGGAGTGGCAGCTTGACGCCCAGGTTGCGAGCGATCCTATTTCCGATATTGCGAAATACTGGGCGGATGTAGTTGGCCCTAACGTCGTGATTCCGTTTAAGAAACAAAGGCGCCGACGTGTCTTCAAGGATGTGTTTGAGCGCTTAAGTGACAACATTGATGCCTGGGAGCGCATTACATAAAGATGGCCGCGACGGACGATCACCATGCTGCGGAGCATGTGGTTCCGTGCCGGCCGGTAGATCAGTCCTGAATATGTCGCCGTCACGTCAACTTGACGGGAAACGGCCGAGTCGCGGATGTGCCCCCACGGAAAACTACGACTAATGTGCCTAAGGACCCGCACTCCCATATCAAGAGTGCTTAGGTATTGGCTCAGGGCCACCCCGCTAGTCTTTGGCGCAACGCAGTTCTCTTCCGGAAGGATCGCGACGCGTCACTCCACGCGGTCCTGCCCGCGCGGCTTTCGAGGAGTATGATTTCTACGGGTACGGAATGCGCGAAGACGTTCAGAAATTGCTCAAACAGCTTGAAGCGGAGGGGCTAAAGCATGATTCAGCGGAAACAGAGCACTCGCGGAAGTTGTTAAACCTTGAATCGGCCACCGCCGAAATTATCGCCTTGCTGTTGCTGATAGCTGGCGTTCGTAATCTGCTGGAGATTGGAACCTCGAATGGCTACAGCACCATTTGGCTCGCATCGACGATTGGACCGCGCGGAGGGCGCCTTACCAGTATCGACAGGGATGCGGGCAAACATGCGATGGCCCATGAAAATCTGACCGCCGTGGACTTGCTGCACTACGTTGATCTTGTTCTGGGTGACGCGACCGAAATTGCCGCCCTTTTGCCCGGCCCCTTCGATTGCGCGTTTTTCGATGCGGACCGTGTCAGCGCACCCAAACAGTTGGATCTGTTGTTGCCAAAACTGTCGTTACCTGCATTGCTTTTGGCCGATAATGCCACGTCGCACCCGGATCAGATCGCTGGCTACCTTGCTCGGGTGGAGGTCATCAAGGGCATTTCGCACACGATCATTCCGGTAGGGAAGGGACTCAGTGTCGCTTATCTGCCGAGCCTATAGGTCAATCGGGCGAGGGCAGGCGGGCTCCTGAGATGAAGTGGAATTGCAAAGGCGCTTAAAACTATGGACATCAACGAAATACTCGACGACCTGCGAGCGGAACGCGAACATCTCGCCGAAGCGATCCTTATTTCAACTCCGACACGTCCGACGCTACCCTGTTCAGCGCAGTAGAATATCCATTGAACGAGAGGGCCCGATGACTCATCGCGGTTTGTTTGCTTTCCTGCTCCCCGCCGCGCTGGCGCTGGTTTCGACTACTCCTGTTTGTGCGCAGGCGCCTTCCAAGACCACACCCTCCGCCAAGAAGTGGAGCGTGGGCCGCACGTCCGATGGCCAACCGGATCTCGAAGGCGTCTGGGATGCGGCCAGCATGACTCCGCTGGAGCGTCCCGTGGAACTGGGCAACAAGGAATTCTACACACCCGAGGAAATTGCGGCGTATGAGAAGAAGCGCGCGCATGACCTCGATCGCGACCGTCGCGATGGTTCGGCCGAGGCCGATCTCGGTCGTGCCTACAACGACGGTTGGTTTGACCGCGGCGCGCACTTAGCCAGCGACCGACGCACTTCCCGGGTCATCGATCCTCCCAATGGCAGGTTCCCCGCGATGACGCCGGCCGCGGCGAAAAAGTACGAGGAGATGCACGCGTGGCTTGTTCAGCACGCCGATGATGGTCCGGAAACGCGCATGCTGCCTGACCGGTGTCTTGTATTTTCGCAATCGGGTCCGCCATTCCTTCCCGGAAATTACAACAACTACTATCAGATCGTACAGGCTCCGGGCGTCGTCGCGATTCTTTCAGAAATGGGGCACCAAGCGCGCATGATTCCGTTGACCAACGGAACAGCAACCCGGCCGCCCCTGCCAGAGAACATGAGGCAATGGCAAGGTGATTCGGTAGGCCACTGGGAAGGGGAAACGCTGGTGATTGAAACCACCAACTTTCGCACGAGCGACCAAAGCCGCTTTGGTGTTCAATATGACGGCATGAGCGATGAAAACTTGCGTATCATCGAACGCTTCACACGCACGGGTCCGAACACCATTACCTATCGCGCTACGGTGGTTGACCCCACCGTGTACACGCGGCCCTGGACGGTCGAGTTCCCGATGGAGAAGAGTGAGAGTCGAGTGTTCGAATACGCCTGCCATGAAGGCAACTATGGACTGGTGGGGATTCTGTCCGGTGCGCGCGCGAAAGAGAAGGCCGCATTAAAGAAGTAGACACGC
>PKZC01000230.1 GCA_003132905.1 Bryobacterales bacterium
CCAAACGGCACACCCCAAGCAGCCGAGGCAAAGAAAGGTCCCGGCCATTACTATAAAGGACTAACTGTACGATGTACTAGCCAAGGAGGAGCACCATGGTTGAGCTGCCCTTTCGAGATCGGTCCGAAGCCGGCCGTCTGTTAGGAGCTGAGCTTGCTTCTCGTAAGCTCGCGGCAAACACAATTGTCGTGGCATTGCCTTGGGGTGGTCTTCCGGTTGGGGTGGAGGTACCCGAGGCTTTGAAGGCGCCACTCGACGTAGTGGTGGTTCGCAAACTCGGTGTACCCTGGCAACCAGAACTCGCCATGGGTGCGATTGCCGGTTCGACCCGGGTTCTTGATCACCAACTAATCCGTGATCTCCGGATTTCGGATGAGGAGGTTGAGGAGGTTGTCGCCGGAGAAATGAAGGAAGTAGAGCGCCGCGAAAAGCTCTACTGCGGTGGTCTCCCGTCGCCAAATCTCCATGGCCGTACCGTGGTGATCGTAGATGACGGCTTAAGCCACGGGGTCCACGATGCTCGCCGCGACCCGGCATCTCCGCAGCATTCACCCGGAAAGGCTTACCATCGCGGTTCCGGTTGGCTCTTCAGGGGCGTGTAGCCGGCTCCGAAGTGAAGCAGACGAATGTATCTGTCTCGCCGCGCCGGAGCCGTTTTTCGCTGTGGGTGAATGGTACACCGACTTCCGGCAAGTGACCGATGACGAGGTTCGAGACATCTTGAAGGACGCACAAACCCCCGTTCAGGCCACCCATTAGCTATAGACGTTCCGATCGAACCGTTTCACTGGGTACCACCGTAGTTGATCCACCAGGGAATGCGCTCAAGAGAGTGCTTTCCTCCTGCGGACCGTGTTAAGCTTGCGCTCAACAATGATTAGCGGGACGGATAGGGACTGCGAGCTTCGACGAAGGCGCCACGGTTGAGGGTGCAGTGTAGAAGGCGGCGTTCGCACGTCGTAAGGGAAATGCTCGTTCGGGAAAAACGCTGATCGATTGCATTTATGGACGTTGACGACCCCAATCAGACGGGACGGAATTTTGAAGACGAGCCCATCTTCCTTGCGGCCATTCTCGACGCGGCCAAGGAACTTCTGGTTGTGATTCTTGATACGGAGGGACGGATTGTCCACTTCAACCGCGCGTGCAAGGAACATACGGGGTACTCCCTGGAGGAAGTGAGGGGACGGCGAATGTGGGATTTTTTGCTGCTTCCCGAGGAAGTTTCCTCCGTTCGGCCAATCTTCCAGGAAGTCGTCGGTGGCACGCCGAACCAGCACGAAAATTATTTGCTCACCAAAGACGGCCGCAGCATCCTCATCAGTTGGTCAAATAGCGCGGTTCGACGCGGCGGCGTGGTGCAGTATGTGATCGGGACCGGAATCGATGTGACTGACCGCGAGTCGGCTAAGCACCAGGTCCGAGAAAGCGAGGCCAACGTTAGAGCGATCCTCGAAACTGCGGCGCAAGCAATTCTAGCAGTCGATCGTAGCGGCCGGATCGTGATGGCGAATCCTGCCGCTGAGCGCATGTACAGCTACGGGGCGGGGGAGCTCATGAGGCTGCCGCTCGAGACCCTGATGCCCGAACGTTACCGGGAGCGGCACGCTGCGCATCTGGAGGGATGGTTCTCACAACCGCACAGCAGGATGATGAACGCCGGAATGGAGTTGAGCTGCTTGCGCAAGGACGGCTCGGAGTTCGCGGCTGAAGCCAGCTTGAGCCACATCGACACGCCTGCCGGGAGGTTGGGCGTAGCCTTCGTGTCCGATATCACGGAGCGCAAGAAAAATGAACAGGCCCTGGAGGACTACCAGCAACAACTCCAAAGGCTAACGGCCAGTCTCATAGCCGCGCAGGAGAGCGGGAACCGGGAGCTAGCTCGTGAGCTACATGACGTCTTTAGTCAGGAACTTGCGGCTGTAGGAATGGAGATCTCCTCGTTGAAGGAGCAGGCTCGGTCCGGCGGCGAACTGGCCGAGCGTCTCTCGGATCTCGGAAAGAAGATCAGCCGGCTGGCAAGAGAGATGCATCGCACCTCGCGGGAGCTTCACCCAGCGATCCTGGAGGAACTTGGCCTTGAGCCCGCATTGCGGCAGGAATGCGAAGCCTTCCAGGAGCGCTCCGGAATCCCAACCCGATTTACCGCGGCGCATGTCCCCGCCGGACTTGCCAAAGAGGTCGCGACGTGCCTGTACCGCGTCGCCCAGGAGAGCCTCCGGAACATTGCCAAACACGCCTCAGGCGCGCAAGCAGTTCGGGGGTCGTTATCGGGCGGCTCCGAGGGAATAACTCTCCGTATCGAGGACACTGGAGACGGTTTTGACCTCGACGAGGCTCTCAAGAAGGGCGGTCTCGGCTTGATCAGCATGGAGGAGCGGATTCGGCTCGTAAATGGTAAACTTACTATCCAGTCCCAGCCCGACAAAGGAACCAAAGTCACGGCGTTTGTGCCATTTCGCAAAGAGAGCAAACATGATGCTTTGCAGGATACTGCTGGGCGATGATCATGCGGTAGTCCTGGAGGGACTTCGGCGCATCCTGGATTGTCCTGGCTTTGAGGTAGTGGGTGCGGTTAAGGATGGGCGTGCTCTCGTCGAGGCCGCCGCCAAGCTGCGTCCTGACATCATCATCGCGGATGTCAGCATGCCACTGCTCAACGGCGTCGAAGCCGCAAGGCAAATCCGCAAGCACGACCGGAGGTCGAAAATCATTTTCTTGACGATGCATCCGGAGGCGACCTACGCCGTGGAGGCGATGGGGGCCGGGGGATCTGGCTACGTGCTTAAGGATATAGCGGGCGAGGAGCTACTCTCGGCCATTCAGGAAGTGATGCACGGTCGGATCTATGTCACGCCATCGCTCGCGGAACCCGTGACACATGCTCTTCAGAGTCGTCGCAAGAACCCCCATCAGGCTCCAGACCGGTTAACGCCGCGGCAGCGGGAAGTGCTGCAACTCTTGGCCGAAGGACGTACGCCAAAGCAGATCTCCACTCTGCTGAACGTGTCAGACAGAACCGTGGAGTTTCATAAATACCGCATTATGGAGACCTTGGGCCTCCACACCATCGCCGAACTGGCCGGCTACGCGGTCAAGAGGGGCATCGTCGCTTAATTCCCTGCCAGTCTTTGTTACAGATTAAAGACTCGCAATTTCCCGAGTATTAGTGCGGGACTTACGGGGACATACTGTAAGCGCATCTAAGTACTCCGCGGGACTGGCAATAACCCCAGCAACTCGGGTATTAGTACATCGTACAGATAGTTC
>PKZC01000164.1 GCA_003132905.1 Bryobacterales bacterium
GGCATGCGCAAGTTCGGCGGACGGGCTGGCCGCCTATCACCGAAACGTTGCGCACGCGCAAAGATGCTGAAGCTTGGGCGCGCGATGTCGAGTCGCAAATGGATCGCGGTATCTTCATCGACCGGTCCGCCGGGGAACGAACGACATTCGGCGAGACCATCAAGAGCTACATCAAGGAGGTGACCGAGAAGCGCCCTGGCGAAGCTTCGCGCGCCGCCGAGAAATCGAGGCTGGAACGGTTTATGCGGGACGAGCCGAAGCTGTGTGCCTTCGCAGTCGCTCATCTGCGGCCAGAGCATTTCGAAGAGTATCGCGACCGCCGGCTTACCCAACTCGTCACCTGCGGCAAGCCGGGTGGGCGGGGCCAGTACAAGCCGGAACAGGCCAAGCCCGGCCGCTTCCGCAAGGACGGTACTCCGCGCGCCAATGCGGCCACGAAGGCGCCCCCAAAACCTCCGAAAAAGGTGAAGCCAGGTACTGTAAAACGCGAGCTGACGGTCCTCAAGAAAGTCATCGATCACAGCAAGCGAAAGCTCGGCCTCTTAATAAATCCGCTAAATACGGAGGATGTGAAAAGGCCCGTCGTCAACGACGAGCGTGATGTCCGGCTTGAGGACGATCAGATCGATGCGCTGGTTCGTGAATGCTATCAATCGACGAATCCCTGGGTTGGACCGATCGTCGACTTCGCGTTCGAAGAGGGCGCCAGAAGAGGAAATCTTCTGCGTTTGCGTTGGAACGATGTTGATATCAAGGGACGGAGTGTTCTTTTGCGCGGCGTAAAAAATTCGCGAAATCCGGAAGAAATTATCGACGTACTCGTCGGTCTTTCACCGCGCGCGCTTGAACTCTTGAAGGGTCTACCTCGTTCGCTGGACGGTCAGGTATTCCCGATTACCGCGAACGCTCTGAAGTCGGCGTTCAATCGCGCGCGACACAAACTCGGACTTGACCATTACCGGTTTCATGACATCCGCCACGAGCTAATCTCATCGCTCATCGAGGCGGGTTGGTCGGACACAGAGGTAATGGCGCAATCCGCGCACCGCGATCCAAAGAGCCTGAAGCGCTATGCCAATCTTCGAAAGAAGCATATCGCGGACAAGCTCGCCGCAATTCCGTCGCGGAGGTCAAAGCAAGTGTAGGCCTATGTCGACGTTACCCTCTGGGCCCTAGTCGTCGGCTTCAGCTTTCTTTTTTAAGGCATCAGCTGTTGCTGTAAATCCGATGATCGCGGCACGTTGCACGTCTAGCATCTTAATCACATGACCAGCGGACCAATTGGCAAGCGATGGACCAACGTCGAAGCGCGGTAGCTGGAGCAATCCGTTTCTAAATGCATCTTGAAGCGGATTGCTGGCCTTCGGATTTTCCATCACTATCGTATGCTTGGGTGTGGAGAAAATGAACGCCGATACGCGCGTCGGCGTACTATGCTTCATCGTTTGGAAATAGCGCCCTTCATGGCCCATGCGTGCAGAAGCTGAGCCGCGTTCAAAAATAACATCACCGTTGCGGCCATACAATCCATACCAGTAACCGCCCGAGCTAAGTTTACCGCCCTCATTCTCGATAGGTAGAAATTGCGACTCATTGTCGATCCCAGCCAGCGCGCCGATACTCTGAAGATCAACCCAAACGACAAATGGCGTATGTGGTTCAACTTGATGCTCATCGCGCTTAATTGATGCCACACGGCTAATGACGTTCAGCGTAACGGTGTCGCCGGGTTTTCTGGGAGCGCCAAATGGAGCAACGACTGTAACACCGGTTGAGATCGATACATTTCCATATTTGCGCGAGGAGGAATTTTTCAAATCCTCCTCTATTGTCGCTTTATCCTCTAGCGCAAGATTTCGGCCCCAAACCTCAACGATGGTGCGTTTGCCACCGCGCGTCACCTCGAATTCTGGTCGGGTGCCCTGTTGGGTCTTAGCGCCAACCTTTACGTTGTACCCACCCTCTAGAAGAGCTCCACAGGCGCGGATTTCGGCGAGGGCACTTTCAGCGTTGGCCCAATCGCTAGTATCAACCAGCGTTGCTTTAAGGCCCTTCGCAAATTCGGGCAAGGTAGTCAGTACATTTGTGAGGGCCCGCGTCGTGTTGTTCGAGATTTGACTTGGATATTGGCCTTCGCCCGGATGCAAGGCGACTGAGACAAGCGGATGTGCAGCGATCACGGTGCGTGCGTCTCTTAACGTGCAAATCTGATCAACAGAAACAATGTGCTCGAAGGGAGCTACAATCGTTGGCCCGGGATGCTTCATCGCGCGTCGCGCCCGCCGCACGATCAGTAGCGCGGCCTCATCTAATTCAACAGCGGTGAGACGCTTGATTTCTGATGCATACGCGTCCGTCAGTGGGGTGTTTATTCCGTTCTTGATGGCGTTGTTCAGATACGAAATACCGTCTGTTCCTTTGTGCAATTTCTTCGCACTCTCGATCGCGAGTTCAGCAAGCTTGGTTGCAGTAGGATTTTCGATGGTCGCCGCGATGCTGGTATACAGCACGACATCGACCCCATTAAAATACTCGATGCGTTCCACGAGAACGCTATTGATGCTTGGCTTTGCCGGGCGTCTATATTTTACGTCCATCTGTCCGACGTGACCGGTTTCGGGTCGATAAAGCATGTCAGCCGCTTCCTCTTCGGAAGCATTTACCACCAGAATTTGGGCAGCTACCGGTCCGCCGCCAGTAGTGACAGGAACCAGCGTGGGGGCGCCTTCGCGCGTTTTGCTTGCTCGTGCAAACTCCACGTTGAAGGGCGTTAAGATGCCTTGTTGAATAACTTCCGCCTTTGCCGCAGCGATCTCTTCGCCAGGACTATCGATCAAGGAGCTATACGCGAGTATGCCAATGCGTGTCATGCGCGTAGCGTTTCGCAGAAAGCGAGTGAATTCAAGCGGCAAAATCGCCTGGCGAAGAGGGGCCAATAGACCCGGATCTAAATCGAATGATTGACTGGGCCCGCGACCGGCTCGTAGCGCTTGAAGCGTTTCTCGACCCTATCAAGTTGGCCGATGAACTCCGGGCGAGAAACCTTTTCCCCGAAGTCGACGAACTTGATAACCCCCTCGGTGATCCGCCGCCGGAACGGCGATGGTAATAGAGCGTCTTAGTCCGAAAATGGGCCAGCGTCTTGCCTACCAGGCCGAACCGAATTGGCGATCTCGAATTAGCGATGCTCTCTAATTTTTTCTAGGCGAACCAAATCAGCATCGTCGGAAGCTCGTGACGCCGTTGGGCGCACGTTTCCGAAATATTTTCTGGGTTCCCTTCCCCCGCTATAATTTGATTTATGTGAAATTTTGAAGAGTCTTGTTTGAAAGACACGACTACCTACTACTAGCTCAACCGGATTATTCCCCTGATTAAAAAGCTCGACCGGAAAACACCCTCGGAATCCGGGTTGGATCATTGTGTTCATGGGAACACCAAGTCGCGTGTAGCTGGATCGAGTGAGCACGTCAGCATACCCTCCGTGTCATATCTTCCCTGCTGTCGGCATAGAGCGGCTTCAAAAATCCTGTGTCGGGCCCCTAGTACCGCACGGCCACCCTCGCGCGCCGCGATCAGTATTTTTCGAGCCTGTCGGGCACCAGCCCGAACTTTTTCAGCACCGTCGCATCACCAAAGTTGCCTTGGTTGGGGTCGCCGCTGCGTTTGAATGCAAGCGCGCCGGCATGCATCGGATCCCGCGACATCGCCTCGGCTCGCCAAATCGCTGACCGCTCATTGGGACATTCCTGCGCCGGTCCAGCGGCGAGCCCCTCCCCGGTTTCGATGAATGGCAGCGCGACGTAGTAGGTCACTGACATCTCAACCTCCTCCTGCTTCGTCCTTCCTCTCGCCGGTCGCGACAATTTTCAGCGCGCCATCCGACAACGGCCTTTGCATCTTGATCGCCTCGTCCGCCGGCGCAGTCATCCAACGATCGATATCGTCGTGTTTGCGCAGTATCACCGGCATGGCCTTTGGATGCACCGCGCCGACGATGTCGTTCGCGTTGGTGGTGAGAAATCCGAACAGCTGGTGTTCGCCCTCGACCGGATTCGCCTTGGTGCCGCGCGTGCCGTGCCATGTCGTCCAGACACCGGCAAAGACAGCGAGTGACCGGGCGTCGTCGAACGCAAACCAGGTCGGAGTCTTCTTCGGCTTGGTGGCGGCATATTCGCAGAACGAAGTCCACGGCACGACGCAGCGGT
>PKZC01000078.1 GCA_003132905.1 Bryobacterales bacterium
CTCGTATGGATTTACTAGTTGCCATTGCTCACGCGGCCTCGGTGGAAGACACGGTCGTAGGCGCGCTGTCTGGCACCGAGTTGGCGCTCCGATCCGCGTTTGCTCGATAGGCTTTTGCCATTTCGTAGTCCTCAATAAACAGAGGGGATTTCAAGATTACATCCATTATTTGAGATGCTGGGACCACGATGGCAATNNTGGTGATCGTGTAATGACCGTGCACCAAACCTAGCAAATAATGGGTTTTCGGCGCTTGCTCAATCCTCTCAAAATTCGGGCTTTCTGGCAGCATCACTTTTGGGCGAATTGCCATATGCGTAAGAACTGGCGAGCCGCTGATACCGCCGACTGAGCGCATTTCGACTAGGTAAGCATCCATCGGGCCGTAACTCGTTGGTACCGGTTCGCTCCGCATTGCGGCTATATTGCCGGTTCGGATAATTGGCACATTTTGCGTTGTGCCTAAGTGTGAGAGAAAAAGACCGGGAATAGCCACTTCATCGCCTATTCCGATGCTGTACTTTTTGATCGTTTCATCAGTGCAAAATTCTTCTTCCTTCAAATAGGTAAAGTCGTATTTCTCCAAATCGATTTTGGCCCATTCGCGATAGTTGAGCAGCCCATAGACCGCAATGTCGATATATTTTCTCTTGCGCCCTTCCTCCACATGATCCGGATGAAGCTGCCATTTCGCCGATTTCGTCGGCAGGTATTCAATGCCTCCGGCCTTAGAGTTGATCCTAAGCAGGACATCCCGCTTCCCCTCGGGTCCGGTGGCTTGGTCAATGACGTGTTTGGCTGTGACGACGTATGCGAACAAGAAGCCGTGGGCTTCAATAAACACCATGAAGCCGGTCCCGTCGGCGCAAAAATCGCCTTCGCCTCGTATGCCGTTGTGGCCGACGAAGACGACGACCTTCCGAAGGAGATCGGTGACCAGCATCTTGTCCCGGCGTCTCTCCCAAACCCAATAGGGAATGAGTTCCAACTTGCGCATCACACGATCTCCCTGCCGGTCTTATCGCGGATCATTGCGACAGCAGCTTTAGAATATTTGCGAGCGTGTCTGCCTGCGCCTTGCTCATCACCATGTGAACGNNCGCACGCCCTTCTGCGCCAGTTCAAACATCCCGTCAGCGTGCAGCATGCCGCGCTTGATGTAGGTCGTGCCGCTCGCCGGGCGGCTCGGAAGGGCCTGATAGGGCTTGTTCTTTTGGAGCCATGAAGCCTGATCCCCGGTCATATGCTCCGCTCCTGCGCGTCCCGGAGACGGTCGAGCGCGGCGAGAACGCGATCTTCATTGCGTCTTTGCATTTCAACCGCCATGTCAGGTGTAACGCGAATCCCCCAGCCGTTCGTGTATCCCTCACGAACCATCCGAAGTCCCTCTTGGCACATCCGCAGATGCGCCCGCGCCTCTTCTAGTTCTGTGGGTTCAGTCATCGTGGTATCCCCTGATTCCGAAGTTTGGGATTATCGTCCCTTTTTCTTCCCCTTGTCCAGCCCCGCCGTTACCCGGCGATTGCGCTCGACTTGCTCCGGGGAGGGCATGTCGTCGGCAGCAGCACCTTCTTTCGCCTCGCCCCCCGCTAAAGGCTGTGGCCGGCCGCCTTCAGGTTCGAGTCCGGTCGTGATTTCCTCAAGCAAATCCGGTACATCATCAGGGTCGATGCTATCGTACCCGCTCTCCTCATCGGCCGCGAGCTTCGTCCTGGCCTCCTCCTGCGAGACCACGCCGCTATCAATGCGGATTTGATCGGTCTCCGCGTCCATCTTGCGGATTTCCGCATTTTCCTTCGGGGTCTCTTCCCGCAGCGGCACAAAGTCGTAGGTGATATCCGGATCCCGCTCACCCCACAAACTGATCTGCATGATGTCGTAAACGGTGGTGAGATGCGGCCGGAATAGATGCTCCTGCGACCCGACAATTGTATCCTCGAAGGCCCGCAGTTCCCCTTCGCTGGTGGCGTTCAAACCCTTCGGCTGGATGCCAAATAGCTTCACCGCCGGAATGCGAGATATCGACGCCATGTGCTCTTGGGCTTGGGCCTGCAATTCATCAAGCCCGGACAGCGGCATGGCGACGTTCTTAAAATCCTCGGTGTTTTTATCAAGAATAAATAACCCCTGATTATCGCGAAGCCAGTTGAACAGTTCGGCCCGAGCCAGAACGTCACCATTTCCCCCGCCAGAGCCTCCCGGCATCGTCGTCGATGAAAGCTGCGTGAGCAGCACCATAACGGAATAAGCGTGAATGGTCTCGCCGACACTCTCCCGAGTACGGAGCCAGATATCGACAGCGGGCTGCGCCATCTGCGTCATTGCCAAGCCACCGAAAGCATAAGCGGGCTTCAGAATATCCGGCACCGGCCGCCCGATGAATGAGAGCAGCCGTGTCTTATGGATCTCGGTCCCCATCACATACCAGACCTGGGGATCGTAAAACGACGTAATCAGGGGGTTTTGCGCATTATAAGTGGTCGGATAGGCCCAGATTGGCTCAATGACGCGAATACCTCGTAAGCACTTCTTGTCCAGTTTGGAGCGCGAAACCTTATCCCGACCGTTGCCGATCGGCTTCGCCAGCTCCGCGTCGGTTCGGTTGCTAACGTCGGTCCCCTTCATATCGAGCAGCATGTGGCCGATGCCGAAAAAGCTGTCATGTGCTGCCGCAGCCTTGAACCAAGCCCGGACTTGGAGTTCGTCTTCGTAGTCCTTTAACTCCTTTATCTTGGCTTCAATATCCTTGTTCCGAGCATCGCTGCGCGGCTTTGCGTCGGCGGCAGGGCGGAACCGCCCCCGCTGGCGATCCTCCGCATTGTCGTTATCGGGCTTGTTTTTCTCCTCCTTGATGCTTTCGTCCTTGACGCCGCGGAACTGCGTCCACTTCCGCGTCATCTCCTCGGCCNNGGATAGCCGAGAAATGTCAGCCCCTGAGAAACGATATTGCCGAGCAGGCCACCCGCCATCCACGCCTGGACGGCAAACTGATTCTGAGACTGAAGGTTGCTGTCCATCGCCATCGACCGGCGCGGCTTGTTCTTTTGGATATGCGCAGCCACCGGCCCAAAGCGATCAGGATGGATCGAGTAGGGGCACCAGTCTACGGTGCGCGGTCGCCTCCGGGCGCGCTCCTGACCCCGCTCTATAAGTGCGAGCACCGCATCAGCGGAAAACATCGGGCGCACCGCAGGAAGCGCAGCCTCCGCTGGCTTTGAATCCGTTTGATTTGCTTTTGAATTGTCGGTTTTTGTTTTCTTACGCTTGTCGAGACGCGCGTGGGCCTCTGACGACCATTTCCACGTCTTTCCCTTGTTTCTCGCTCCACCGCGCGGCATTGATCGGTCCTCTGATTCACTTTGAACCTAACACGCCAATTCAGAGCGCACAAATCAATGACTGATGTTTCACGTGAAACATCAGTGCCGGCGGCGCGGAGCCATCATCTTGGCCCGGCGCAGCAGATCTGGTGTGACCTCAACGCCGGCCGGCACCGCAGTCCGGCACATGCTGGCGAGCGATAATGCACAAACGCAGTCATCAAAATATCCGGTCGGTGCTGAGTAACGGACCCCAGTCCGGGTCAGCTCGTACTCAAACTGTTCGAGTTCCTGAACCATTACGCCGTCGGGGTAGGTCACGGT